>JBCDDH010000019.1:0-50863 GCA_039180415.1 Planctomycetota bacterium
ATGCCCGCTCCCGACGCCAACCCGCCCAAAGACCTCCGGCAGAACGCCCGCCAACGCCCGGCCGGCGTCCCCGCGGACGACCCGACCTACTCCCCCGCCAACGCGCCCGAGCTCACCCGCCCCCTCCGACCCGCCGCCCCGCACCGCGGCGCCGACCTCCCGCCCGCCGTCCGCACCGGGCCGTCCCACGTCATCGGCTCGGGCGCGCCCTCGCCCGCCGACCTGGGCTTCCGCATGCCCGCCGAGTTCGAGCCCCACACCCGCGTCTGGGTCACCACCCCCACCAACCCCGACACCTGGCCCGGCTGCCTCGACCACGCCCAGGACCAGCACGCCGCCTTCTGCGGACAACTCGCCCGGGCCGTCGAGGTCAAGACCACCCAGTCCGTCGGCATCTCCCCCGAAGACGCCTGGGTCCGCGACTACGGCCCGATCTTCCTCATCGACGACGAAGGCAACCTCGCGGCCAACAACTTCACGTTCAATTGCTGGGGCGAGAAGTACCCGCCCTGGGACAAGATGGACGCCACCCCCCTGCTCGTCGCCGACTACGTCGCCCACGAGCGCGGCGAACCCCTGCCCACCTGGACCCACGCCATGGTCCTCGAAGGCGGCTCCTTCGGCGTCAACGGCCAGGGCGCCCTGCTCACCACCGAGGCTTGCCTGCTCCACCCCAAACGCAACCCCGCGCTCACCAAAGAACAGATCGAAGCCAACCTCGCGGCGACGCTCAACGTCTCTCACTTCGTCTGGCTGCCGGCCGGCCTCGAAGGCGACGACACCGACGGCCACCAGGACGACCTCGCCCAATGGGTCTCGCCCGACACCGTCGTCGCGGTCAAGCCCAACGCCCAACAGCAGGACCACCACGACGCCGCCGCGCTCAACCGCAACTGGCACGCCCTCGAACGGGCCCGCGTCCCCACCGCCCCCGGGCAAACCGAGCAACGCCTCACCCTCGTGCCTTTGCCCATCGTCGACCCGCCGCTGTACTACCCCGTCGCTGCGGACTACCAGACCCAGCGGATCGAACGCGCCGCCCCTTCCGGCGGCGGCCTGGTCCCCGCGTCCTACGCGAACTTCCTGATTTCCAACGGCCACCTGTTCGTCCCCGTCTTCGGCCGACCGACCGACGACCTGGCGATCCGCCAACTCGAACAAGCCGCCCCGCACCTGACGATCGTCCCCGTGCGGGCCGAATGGCTGGTCGTGGGCCTGGGCGCCCTGCACTGCCTCACCCAACAACAACCCGCGACCCGCGACGACTGGGTGCGGAAGGACGAAGACGCGAGCCGGTGATTAGCCGGGCCGGCGATGACGCAACACGGCCAACCCGATTAACGGCAGCACCGCGGCCGGACTGGGGACGGGCGTGAGAAACAGGTCGTCGATCGCGAAGTCGTTGCCCGACGCTTCGCGGGAGGTTTCGATCAGGCCCAGCGTGAGCGTGTCGCTGGACGCACCGATCGCGAGGCGGAACTCGAACCAAGGGCCTTCGCCGGCGTCGCGGGTCTGGAGTTCGTTGCCGACCGCGACCCCGTCGGCCAGCACGGCGATCCGGGCGTCGTTGTTGCCGCTGCCGAACCCGAAGTTCGTGTAGAAGAACCCGAAGTCGTAAGCCTGCCCGGGCGTGACCGTCACGTCCTGCTCCCACACGACGCGGTCCGCCTGCGTCGCGCCGTTGACGTACAGAGCCTGGCCCGTCCCGGTGGTGTGGTCGGGGTAGCTGATGTTGCTGGGCACGTTGATCTGCTGGCCCGGCGGCAGCACCACGAGCTCACCCGCGTCGAGCGAGCCGTCGCCCGGTGCCACGACATAATCGGTGCGAAACCCGGTGGCCCCGGCCTCAAAATCGCCGTTCTGAATCAGGTTGGCCGATCCGGGGGCCGACCCGAACGCCAGCGCCGAGCCGACCAAGACGCGGACGCTACGGAGCGAAATGTTCATGCGGTCGTTTCTCCTCGGAAGGGTCTGCGTACAGAGATTACCCCGAGACGCCGGGATCGCCAGGTGTTTTCCGGATCGCCCGGCAGACCCGCACGAACGCCACGATAAACGCCACCGTGGGGGGGAGAACCAATATCGCCCGAGTCGTAAGACGCATAGACGGACCCCCGCGAAGGCCCGTCTATGGTGCACCGGTCCCCAAACCTTCCGGAACCCCGCGATGTTGAAGCCCACTTCTCTCCGTACGTACGAAATCACCGAAGCACTCGAATCCGGAACCGCCTTTGACCGCGATCGGCTTGACCTCGAACGCATCGCCAAACGGCTGACCAACCTACTTGCCCATCAATCTCGTGGTCTTGTCGTCACGCTGACTGCCCCGTGGGGTCAGGGCAAGACCTGGTTCTGCCGGCACTGGCAACGGGCCTTGGAAGACGGCAACTTCGACGGGTCTAAGCGCCGCACGATCTGGTTCAACGCCTGGACTCACGACTACGCCGACGACCCACTCCTCTCGTTCATCGGGGCGATCGACGAAGCGATCGGCGTCACCGAAGAATGTCAAGACGACACCCCGGCGAAGAAGGCGTTCCGAAAAACCAAAGACACCTTTAAGAAGGTCGTCCGAGCATCTCCGAAGATTGCGCTGAACTATCTGCTGCGGGGCGGGTTGAGCTGCGTCACCGACACGGACGGCGATGGCGAAACCGACGCCAAAGCCGAGATCGACGCCGCCCTTGCAATGGCCGACGCGATGCTCGACGAACAACTCGCGAAGCAAAACGCCATCGGACAACACATCGCTGACTTCAAAACGAGTCTCTCGGACTTCGTAGAGGAATACGGCAATGGCCAGCCCGTGTTCGTCTTCATCGACGAACTCGATCGCTGCCGACCCAGCTTCGCGGTCGAGTTGCTCGAAAGGATCAAACATCTATTCGACGTGCCGAACGTGGTTTTTGTCCTCGCCGTGGCCCGGAAACAGCTAAGCCACGCGGCCGCCAGTGTGCTGCACTTCCCGCCCGACCGTGCCGACGACTACCTCGCGCGTTTCGTGGATTTGGAATACGAATTGCCCGAAGCAGACCCGTACCATTACGTGATCGCAAGGCTCCATGACTCCGATCCGTGGGATGTTCCGGCGGGAGATGAAGCGTTGCGTTCGCCGGCCCGCCGGTTCGCTGCTTTGTCGGGGTTGTTGGGGCTCACCATGCGACAGGTGACCAAAGCCCTGCCTCGGGTCGAGTTGGTGGCCCGAGGCCTCAAAAGAGAGCCAGATTCCTTGGGGATGCAGTTACACGGAGAACTGTTAGCGCTGCATTTGGCGAAGTCTCCGATCCTGGATGCGGTGCTCCACGGCGTTCAAGCCGTAAAGCCGCTCGATGTGTTGTGGGCTAGATCCCGAAACCTGGGAGATCCGGAATCCATCAGCGCCATCAATACAGTCGATGACTCCACAAGGCACAACCAATGGTTAGAGGATCGGGAACGCGCCGCGGTAATCGTGCGCCTGCTCGCAGAGTTGCCGGACCGGTTTACTGGTGAAGGCGGAGTTCCAAACGTTCCCGCGAGTTTGCGAGGTTGTCGAGACGCGGGCACCTTTTTGGATTGGTTCCGCGCGGTTCACAGCATTGATACCGCCCTTGCGCTTCGCTCTCAGCTTCGCTTAACGTATCGCGACACGGTGCTGCGGATGCCGGGGCCGGAGCGCTGACCCACAAGCCGAGATTTTGCCCATAGACCGACATCCACGGTTGCCCGTCTATGCAGCGAGGCCGCGTTAGCGGGCGTTGGACGCGTCGCGAAACAGTTGGGCTTGCAAGGTGTCGTCGCCCGGCGGGTGGAGGATCAGTTGGGAGCCGGGGCCGAAGCCTTGGCGTTTGGGACGGCAGCCGAGTTGTTGGCGGGCGTCGTTGAACGTGCCCTCGGTGATGCCGGCGGCGCGGGCGTCGGCCTGGGCCTGCGTGACGGGCGTCGGGCCACGCTCGGCGAGGTAAGCGCGGAGCCAGGCCTTGGCTTGGCCGAGCTTGGTGGTCAGGTCGGGGCCGGCTTTGTCCTTGCCCAGCACGCGGCGCACGCGTTCGTCGCTGAGCGGCACGCGACGCTCGTGCCAGCGGAGGACGGGGACGCCGGGGAAAGCGCTGGCCGCGTCGCCGGGGGTGAGGTCGTAGTACACCGCGCTCTCCAGCTTGCAGAGGTTGGACTTGATCGGGATCAGCCAGCGGCGGTCGGGGTGGTGTTCCTGGTCGGGGTCTTTGACCGCGAGGTGGACGACGCGGGCGGCGGCGGTGAAAGCGAGGGAACCCATGGCGCGGTAGAGGACGTTGGCGCCGTCGCCGTGGCCGTGGGCGTTGCCGGCTTTGTTGAGGTGCGTGATCGCGAGGACGGCCAACTGGAAGTCTTCGGCGAGCTTGGCGAGGGGGCCGAGGATGGAGCGGACGGCGTTGTTGTTGTGGCCGTCGTCGTCGCCCATGAACCCGGAGATGGGGTCGATGATCAGCAGGCGGACGGGGTGGGGCGTGGGCTGGTGTTGTTCGATGAGGTGTTGGAGGCGGTCGAGGTCGTCGGGGTTTTTGAGCGAGAGCAGTCGGGGGTGGCGTCGGCCGGGCTGGTCGTGGACCTGGTGGAGCAGGTGGACGTGGTGGAGGTCGGCGCCGGCGGCGAGCAGGCGGGGGCGATGGTGTCGTCGGCGTCGTCCTCGCAGGCGAGCAGCAGCGTCGTGGCCGGGACGGTCGAGGCGGTGTCGGCCGCGGGGTGGGCGGCGGCGAAGCGGGTGCGGACCAGTTCGTCGAGCAGGTTCGCGGCGGCGGTGGTGCGTTCGGGGTTTTCGTGCTGTTCGAGGTCGCGGCAGAGGCGTTCGAAGTTGGCGGGGTCCTCGGCCTGGAGTTGGGCGAGGGCGTGCTGCTGGGCGTCGGCGGTGAGGTGGTGTGTGGCGGCGTGGTCGTCGGTGGGCCAGCCGTCGCCGCGGGAGAGGCGGGCGGCCAGGTCGAGGGTGAGGAAGGACTTGCCCAGGCCCGGGTCGCCGCAGAGCAGGGTGACCTTGCCCAGGGGCAGGCGGTCCTGCCAGAGCCAGCGGACGGGCTTGGGCGTGCAGTGGGCGAGGGTCTGGACGAGCAGCTGGTCGGCGGTGGGGGCGGGATCGGGCACGGCGGGCTCCGGCGGGGTGGGGGAGGTCGGAGCCGACGGCCGGCCCCTCGCGCTGGGGCGGATTGCCGGGTTTGGGCGCACGGATCGCGCTCGGGGGAACGGCGGACTTATTTGGAAGCGGCACCCGGGCTTACGGCCGGGAAACGGCGGTGCGGCGGGGGGCGGCCCGGGGGATTCGGGGGCGTTCTGTGCGCAGGGAGCGGCTCGCGGCCGGGCGTGGGCGTTGATTGGGCGGGGGTTTTCCCGGAGCGGAGGCTTGGCGGAAGAGCGGTCGTGGGGTAGGCTGGAGGGTCGCCGCCGCCCGGTGAACCGTTTCACCGGCGGCGAACGAGCAGGATTCACGTCTCCGCGGTTCGTCCGCTTGGCTTCTCAAGGTGTCGTCAGCATGCGTATGGGTCGGAAGAGCACGTCGGTGAGGTTGTCCGTGTCCACGCTGTTGGCGGCGGCCGGCTTCGCGGTGAGCGGTGGGCCCGCTGTTGCCCAGGCTCCGATCGAGATCGGGTTCCTCTGGCACATGCACCAGCCGACGTACCGGCCGGGCGAGACGATCCTGCAGACCGACGCGTCGGGCGTGTTCAGCTTCTCGATCACGGACGTGCACAACCAGCGGTTCGGGCCTTACAACCCCTGGCCGCGGGACGCGGTGGGCAAGGGGCTGCATCTGCCCAACCAGGGCGCGCAGGTGTCGTTCTCCGGCTCCTTGATCGAGAACCTCAACGACCTCGAAGCCGCGGGCGTGAACGGCGGGCAGTGGAACAACTGGGAGGGCGCGTACCGCCAGGCCGGGGCGTGGGACACGGCCGAGGGCAACCCGCGTTTGGACCTGGTGCAGTTCGGGTTCAACCACCCGCTGATGCCGCTGCTGGACACGCGGGACATCCGGATGCAGGTGCAGCTGCAGAAGCGGGTGCACGAGCGGACGTGGGGGCCGAACGTTCCGATCAGCAAGGGCATCTTCCCACCGGAGACGGCGTTCAGCACGCGGATCATCCCGGCCCTGGAAGCCGAGGGCATCGAGTGGGCGATCGTCGATTCGATCCACCTCGAACGCGCCACGCAGAACTACCCGCACACCAACGGCTCGAACCTCTACGCGCCCAACCCGGCGGACCAGATCAACCCGTCGCTCGAAAGCTCCGGCCGGGGCCAGTGGGTGCAGCTCAACAACCTCTGGGCGCCCAGCCGAGTCGGCGCGCCGTTCGCGTATCGCCCGGCGAACGTCCAGCACGTCGATCCCGAAACCGGAAACATCTCGCAGATCGTGGCCGTGCCCGCCGCCCGGTACGAAGGCAACGAAGACGGCCGGGGCGGCTTCGGCGCGCTGCAGTACGAGTCGGTCTTCGAGCAGTACCGCCAACTCAACACCGACCCGAACCACCCGATGTTCGTCCTGCTCCACCACGACGGCGACAACTTCGGCGGCGGCAGCGAGGGCTACTACGGCGGCAACTTCCAGAACTTCATCAACTGGGTTGGTTCGAACCCGAACTACAACGCGAGTACGGCCCAAGACTATTTAGATCGTTTCCCCGTGCCGGACGACTACGTCGTGCACATCGAGAACGGCAGCTGGGCCGGGGCGGACAACGGCGACCCGGAGTTCAAGAAGTGGCTCGGCGATCCCGATCCGAACACCGGTTGGAGCCCGGACCGAAACTCGTGGGCGGTGCTGACCGCGGCGAAGAACCACGTGTACACGGCGGACGATCTGGCTCCGGTGGGCACGACCGACGCTTCGCGCGACCGCATCATCGCCGGCAACGGCAACGCGGTGGAGCGGGCGTGGCACACGCTGTTGCAGGCCCAGGCGTCGGACCACTGGTACTGGGACGGCACGGAGGTGTGGGACTCGAACGTGACCAAGGGCAGCAACGCCGCGATCGCCTCGGTGAGCTCGATCATCGACGGGCTGAGCGAGGAAGACACCGCGCCGACCGTGTTCGTCCCGCAGCGCGAGAGCTACAACCCCGGCGGCTTCGAGTGGGGCAGCGAGCCCGAGTCCAGCGACTTCGAGGTGTGGACCTTCGCGTACGACGTGTCGGGCCTGACCGACGTGAAGCTCAAGTACCGCGTCGACGGCGACGGCTTCAACCCGCTGGATTCGATCCAGAACGAGACGTACGCCGGCGGGGCCGAGGTCGGCGGGTGGATGGAGCTGGCGATGGACGCCAGCGACGTGATCCCCCCCGCGGGCGCGGTGTTGGCGGCGACCGAGCGGGCGCCGAAGTACAGCGCGACGATCGCCGGGCTCGACGGCGTGCTGGTCGACTACTACGTCGAAGCGACCGACGCGTGGGGCAACGTCACGCGGACGGACATCCAGCACGTGTACGTCGGGCAGGCCACGCCCGACACCGGCGGCGGCGACGACGGCACGGGCGAGTTCGTGATGGACGGCGTGCTCGACGCGGGCGTCACCGCCGTGGGCGCGTCGGGCAACCAGGCGCGGACGCTCTACGCCGACGTCCGGCAGGGCGAGCTGTACCTCGCGACCGAACAGGTCGGCGACGGGCTGGACCTGTTCCTGTACCTCGTCTCGGCCGACGGCACGCCGACCAGCGTCGCCGCGAACTGGGGCAAGGCCGGGCAGGTCGCGCAGTGGATGGCCTTCCTCGGCGACGAAGAGAGCAACGACTGGGAGGGTTGGTTCAACCCCGCGGGCGACGTCGACGAGGCCGGCCGGGCGTCGGGCGGCGGGGCCAACACCGGCGGCGGCGTGGTCGAAGGCAAGCTCGACCTGCTCGCCGAGCTGGGCGTCAACCTCACGCAGCTCGCGGCGGAAGACGTGCGGCTCGCGGTCGGCGCGTTCGAGAGCTGGGACGGCGGAGCGCTCGTGTCCGACGCCTCGATCGGCGACGGCCTCAACGGCGACGGCAACCTGGTCGGCGGCGAGCTGATCACCGTGAGCCTCGCGCTGCTCATGGCCGACGTGGACGGCGACGGCGACCTCAACGTCGCCGACCTCGACGCCCTGGGCATCACGCTCAGCGAAGCGCAGAACTACCTGCAGGCCGACGTCGACCAGGACGGCACCGTGGATTTCGCGGACGTCGAAGCCTGGCTGACCATCAAGGGCACCACGCCCGGCGACGCCGACCTCGACGGCGACGTGGACCTGCTGGATGTGGCCGCGTTGGTTTCGTCGTACGGCCTGAACCGCGGCTACGCCGACGACCCGACGAATCCCGAAGGCTGGGCGTCGTGGGGCAACGGCGACTTCGACCTCGACGGCGACGTGGACTTCGCCGACGCGATCCTCCTGCGAAACCACGCCAGCGCCGCGGTGGGTGAGGCGGTGTTGTCGGCGGTGCCCGAGCCGGCCGCGGGGTTGGCGTTGAGCGCCTTGGGCGGGGTGCTGCGTCGTCGGCGGGCGTGATTCCACGCGGCGCGTCCGGGAGGCCGATAGTCTCTCGACCATGCCCGAGCCCGCGGAACCCGGCCACGAGACGATTCACGACGCCCCCGACGCGACGCCGTTGGGCGGCCTGGTCGCGCGGTCGGCGCTGGGCGGGGCGCTGATGGGGTTGGCCAACCTCGTGCCCGGCATCTCGGGCGGGACGATGCTGCTGGCGGCGGGCGTGTACCCGCGGTTCATCGGGGCGATCGGCGAGGTGACGACGCTGAAGTTCCGCAAGGCGTCGGTGGTCGTGCTGGGCACGGTCGTCGTGGCGGCGGTGCTGGCGATCGGGCTGCTGGCCGGCGTGGTTAAGACGCTGGTGGTCGAGCAGCGGTGGGCGATGTACAGCCTGTTCATCGGGCTGACGCTCGGCGGCGTGCCGGTGGTGTGGCGGCTGTTGAAGCAAACCGAGCCTGAGTCCGCGACCGCGTCGCGGGAACCGCAGACGCCGTCTGCGGCTCGCGGTTCGGGTTGGTTGATCGCGGCGATCGTCGGCTTCGTCGCCATGGCGGCGCTGGCGTTGGTGCAGAGCAGCGGCGCCGCGGGGTCGGGCAGCAACGACGGGTTCGTGTTCATGCTGCTGGCCGGGATCGCCGGGGCGGCGGCGATGATCCTGCCGGGCGTCAGCGGCGGGTACCTGCTGCTGGTGCTGGGCGTGTACGTGCCGATCCTGGCGGGCATCGACGCGTTCATCGGCGCGCTCTCGGCGCGGGACCTCGGGGCGTTGTGGGCCGTGGGTGTCGCGGTGATCCTGCCGGTGGGCGTGGGCGTGCTGATCGGCGTGATCGGCGTGAGCAACCTGCTGCGTTGGCTGCTGGCCCGGTACGAGCGGGCGACGCTGGGCGTGCTCTTGGGTTTGTTGCTCGGCGCGGTCGTCGGGCTTTGGCCGTTCCAGCAGAGCGTCGAGCCGGAGGTGGGGATGGTCGTCAAGGGCCAACGCGTCGTGCTCGGGCAGGTGGGCGATCCCGAGGGGGCGCTGACGACGGGCTACGTCTACGAGGCGAGCCGCCAGCCGGTGGCGACGGAAGACCTGCCCACCGAATTCTTCACGCCCGGTGTGGGTCAGGCCGGGGGCGCGGCGGGTTTGCTGGTGCTGGGGTTTGTGGTCACGATGGGGGTCGATCGACTCGGGCGCGAGAAGCCGAGCAAATCAACGAACGCACAGGAAGGTTGAGCGATGAAGGTGTTGGTCACGGGCGGCGCGGGATACATCGGCAGCCACGCGGTGTTGCGGCTGGTCGAAGACGGCCACGACGTCACCGTGCTGGACAACCTCCAGCGCGGCCACCGCGAGGCGCTCGACGCGATCGAAGCGGCGACGGGCAAGACGCTGACGCTGGTCGATGGCGACTTGGCCGACACCTCACGCATCGCCGAGGCGCTCGAGTCCGGCGGCATCGAATGCGTGATGAACTTCGCGGCGTTGGCGTACGTCGGCGAGTCGGTCGAGCAGCCGCTGGTGTACTACCGCAACAACACGGCGGGCGTGGTCTCGCTGCTCGAAGCGATGCGGGAGGCGGGCGTGCGGAAGCTCGTACACAGTTCGACGTGCGCCACGTACGGCGAGCCGGCCGAGATGCCCATCACCGAAGACACGCCGCAGTCGCCGATCAACCCGTACGGCGCGAGCAAGCTGTTCGTCGAGCGGGTCTTCGCCGACGAGGCCGCGGCCGACCCGGCGTTCAGCTACGCGGCGCTGCGGTACTTCAACGTCGCGGGCAGCGACGCGCAGGGGCGGATCGGCGAAGACCACGACCCCGAGACGCACCTGATCCCCGTGCTGCTCAACACCGCGTTGGGGAAACGCGACAGCGCCACGATCTTCGGCACGGACTACGCCACGCCCGACGGCACGTGCATCCGCGATTACATCCACGTCGCCGACCTGATCGACGCCCACGTGACGGTGATGCACGCGCTCGACGCCGCGCACCCCGACCGCAAGGCGATGATCTTCAACCTCGGCACGGGCGCGGGCCTGTCCGTCAAGCAGATCATCGACGCGGTCAAGCAGGTCACCGGCGTCGACTTCACCGTCAAGCTCGGCGACCGCCGCCCGGGCGACCCGCCGTCGCTCTACGCCGACCCGAGCAAGATCAAGAACGCCCTGGGTTGGGAGGCGTCGATCAAGGACGCCAAGACGATGGTGCAGCACGCGTGGGCGTGGTTCCAAAAGCACCCGGACGGGTACGGCGGGGCTTGAGCTTCCTCTACCACTCGTTGAGCAGCAGGTTGCTCAAGATCTGTCGAGCCGACTCGTCGCTGTAGCCGTGGAGGTTCCAGTGGCGGACGCCCATCGCGGCGAGCGAGAGGTCTTCGCCGGAGACGAAGATCGCCGGGCGGTCGTTGACGCGGAAGCCGGAGAGGCGCGGCTTGTGGTCGGTGCTGAAGTTGCGGACCGAATAGGCCCGGTACGTCACCCGGCCCAGGTCGTAGGTGTTCTTGTCGGCGTCGGCGGCGAAGACGCCTTCGTACCGTGAGAGCCGTTCGGGCGGTTGGCCCAATGCGGCGGCGAACTGTTCTTCGAGCATCGGGGCGAAGTCGCCCGTACCGCCGAGGGTCTCGATCAGCACCGTGCCGCCCGCCCGGGCGAAGTCGATCACGCGCTGCACCGCCTCGTCGGACAGCCGCGTGCCCGTGATTCCGACCAGGTGCAGCAGGTCCGGCGGCCCGGTTTGGCCGTGGGCCTTGACGGGTTCTCCGGCGTCTTCCCACGCTTGGCGCACGACGGCGAGGTTCGCGACCGGTTTTTCCTCGGCGGGACGGGTGTAGTTGCGGCGGTTCACCGCCCGCTTGGGCGCCCGACCCAGCTCGCGCCGCTGCCACTCCCACAGCCCCGGCTCCAAGTCGGGCCGGGGGGTGACCACGGCGACGGTCTTGCTCGGCCCCCGCGCGCCGGCCCCGGGGTCGCGGGGGTAATGCGTCGCGGCCCGGCCGTCCATGCGTTGGTAGCCGGTGGCGTGGAGGTACAGGTTCGCGCCCAGCACGTACGCGTCTTGCCCGTCGCGGCCGCCCTTCTGCCAGTCGAAGCCGATGTCGTCTTCAAAGAACAGGACCAGGTCGCGGACGCCGTTGTGGTACCGCTTCAGGCCGGGCGGGCGGCGCACCGGCCGCCACAGCGTCAGGGCGGGGTAGTCGGCGGGCGCGTCTTCGAGTTTGGCCCCCGGGTACATGGCCTGGAGCAGCTCGTCGACGGAACGGGCGATGCGTCGGGCGTTGCCCTCGGGGTTGACGATCAGCAGGCCGCCCAGGTCGAGGTACCGCCGGATCGTCCGCGTGTGGGCCTCGTCCAGCTCGAGCGGCGCGTCGATCGAGACGTAGGTGATGGGAGCGCCCAGCCAGCGTTCGATCGACCAGTCGATGGGCAGGGTGCGGAAGTTGAGCTCGGACTGAAAGGTTTCGGAAAGCTCCTTGGCGAGGAAGTAGATGTCGTTGGGTCGGTTGTTCCAGGTCTGTTCCGCCGCGCTCAAGTCGAGCTTGTTGAAGAACACCGGCGTGTCGCCGCGGGCGAGGAACAGCAGGAAGAACGCGCTGTTGACCGGCTGGGTGTGGACGTCGTCGGAGGGCTTGTTGACGCGGTTGACGATGTACCGGGCGAGCGTGTCGAACCAGTCGTTATTGCCGAAGCGGGATCGTCCGGTCGCCAGCGCGACGCGTTCGACGCCGTAGACGAAGTAGCCCGCGCCGGAGTAGACGTTTTTGGGCCCGTCGAAGTTTTCGTCGAGGTATTCGAGGCCGCGGTCCATGGCCTCCTGGATCTGACGGTTGGCGACCTTGCCGGACCGGCCGAGCTGCTGCTGGGCGATGCTCAGCACGGTGAGGCCCGCGCAGGTCATGGACTCGGAGGTGTTCTTGTCGGGGTTGTAGCTCCAGCCGCCGTTGGCGTGCTGGCTGTCGATGAAGTGTTGGGCGGCCCGCTCCCAAAACGAATCGGGCACGCGGCCGCCGTTCTTGGCGGCCTCCCACAAACCCAGGACGCCGTATTGCGTGGTGGAGTTGTCGTAGCGGTCGGGGTTGGTGGGCGGTTCGCGGAGCTTGTAGCCGAAGGTGCCGCGGTCGGACGCGCCGGCGAGGATGCGCTTGGTGTCGCGTTCGAGGGCCGAGGCGTACAGCTCGCGCGGCAGCAGCGGCCAGATGTGGTTGCGCAGGCCGATGACGTAGGTGCCGTCGACCTGGTCGGTCCACTCGCGCTGAGACTTGACGACGTAGTCGACGGCCTTGGCGAGGCGGTCGTCGACCTCGGGGGATTCGCCGGCGGCGAGCAGCGCGTAGGTCGCCAGCACGGTCATGCCGCCGTCGCGGTCGGTGCGTTCGAAGCCGGGCGTCTCGTCGAACTTTCCGAACCAGCCGCCGGTGCGTTGGTCCTGCATGCGGTAGAGGTTGGCCTTGAGGATCTCGACGGCGTTGTCGATCTCGTCGGGGCCGACCGCCTGGGCGCGGGCGGCGTTGAGGCCGGCCGCGCATACGACCAGGGTCGCGAGCAGCGGGGCCCACCAGGTCTCGCCCCGACGGGTCCGGCGTGCGGGTTTTGGCGTCGTGACGGGCATGCAGCTCTTAGACCGGCGGGAGGCCCGGGGCGTCCGGGCGAGGCCGGTATCGTATCGCAGCGTCCGCGAAATCCCGTGTGTTTCGCGTCGCCCGCCGCCTTCCACGGAAGCCACGCCATGTCCGCCGCCCCCGGAACCGACCCCGTTCGCGACGCGCCCGAACCCGTCGGCCCGCCGGCCTGGCCGGACATCGACCTTCGCCAGGTCCGCCGCCTCACCGACGACACCGGCCTGATCCAGCACGCCGTCTACGCGACGCCCGACCCGCACCACGGCTACTGCATCGACGACAACGCCCGGGCGCTGCTCGCGGCCTTGCGTTTGGCGGAGCTCGGTGAGTTGGGCACGCCCGGCGACGAAACCCTGCCCATCCACACCTACCTGCAGTTCGTCTTCTACGCGTTCAACCCGCAGACCGACGACGGCACGCCCGGTCGGTTTCGCAACTTCATGGGCTTCGACCGCGCT
The DNA here is from genome assembly GCA_039180415.1 of Planctomycetota bacterium. Classification (GTDB taxonomy): domain Bacteria; phylum Planctomycetota; class Phycisphaerae; order Phycisphaerales; family Phycisphaeraceae; genus CAZIXN01. The sequence goes on from JBCDDH010000019.1 coordinate 13,507, forward strand.
TGGCTCGAAGACCGCGGCAGCCAGGACAGCCAGGCCCGGGCGTTGTGGGCGTTGGGCGAGGCGGTGTGCCACGGGCCGACGCCCAACGTGCGGGACCTGGCGGCGGAGGTGTACGGCCGGGCGCTGCCGGGCGTGGCCCGGGTGACGCCGGTGCGTTCGTGGGCCTTCGCGCTGATGGGCCTCTGCCGGTTTTACGAAGCCCGCCCGGACGACGGCCCAACCCGCGCCACGCTCGAGCGGTTCGGCGCCGACCTCGCCGCCGCGCTGCGGGAGCACCGGGCGGACGATTGGCCGTGGTGGGAGCCGGTCGTGACTTACGACAACGCGAAGCTGCCGCACGCGCTGCTGCTGGCCGGGCGGGCGTTGGACGACGAATCGATGTGCGCGGACGCGTTGGCGAGCCTGACCTGGCTGCTCGACCGCCAAACCGCGGTCGACCCGGCCACCGGGCGCGCGCACCTCTCGGTGATCGGCAACGACGGCTGGCTCACCCGCGACGGCACGAAGGCCAAGTTCGACCAGCAGCCGCTCGAGGCCTACGCCCTGGTGGACGCCTGCCTCGAAGCGGCCCGGCACACGGCCGGCCATCACGACGCCGCGGCGCAGTGGGAGGCCCACGCGTGGCGCTGCTTCGGTTGGTTCGTCGGCCGCAACGACGCGGGGTTCAACCTGATCGATCCGCACACCGGCGGCTGCCGCGACGGCCTGCACGAAAGCGGCGTGAACCGCAACCAGGGGGCCGAGTCGACCTTGGCGTACCTGCTGGCCGTGCTGGAGCTGCACCGCTACGACCGGCAACGGCCGGGCGTGTTCGAGCGCGTCGCGGACGGGGCGTGAGCGGCGCGGCTTCCGGTCGTAACGGCGGGGCAACCGGCGCAGTTGGCGCAAGCGGCACAACCTGTAGGTCGAACGACGGTCGGTCGCGATCCGCCTGACTCAGGGGGAACGCCGATCCGATGGTGTTTTGGAGTCAGCCGCGCCGGTCGCGTCCGTGGGGTGCGGATCGGCCACGCGTTTTCACCGCATCCCGGAACCTGCCGTGCCCGTTGTCAAGCACCACGAGTTCACGAACAAGCCCACGGCCGCCGCGACGCCCGGCTCGGACATCGAGCCGGTCTCGCCCGACCACACGCTCGATCCGCGCGGCCACGGCCGGCTCCTGCAGCCCATGGCGGGCGCGCTCGACAAGGCCAACGCCGCGTCCGACGGCCCCGCCCCCGGCGGCGGCGTGGGCCTGTACCTGTGTCTGCTGGTCGGCGCCGCGGTCGTGCTGCGTCTGCTGCTCGCGTCGCTGGGCCCGGCGGCGCAGCCCGAGCTGGCGCTGGTCGATTCGGTCGAACACCACCTCGCGCTGGGCGAAGCGATCATCGACGGCCAGGGCTTCGCGCTGCCCCCCGAACACCCCGCCGCCCCCGCCGCGGCCGTCGCCACCCTCGATTTCGACAAGCTGGCGCCCGGCGACCTGACCGAAGCGCACCACGCCCTCGAAACCCTGCGTCGTCTCCGCGGCGAAACCGCGGCGTCGCCCGCGGGAGAACCGATCCCCGAAACCCGCGTGCTGCCCGGGATGCCCGCGGTCCTCGGCGTCTACGCGCTGCTCGGCCTGTCGTTGAGCTGGCTCGTGCTGTTCCAGTGCCTGGTCGGCGGTCTGCTGGTGTATCCCGCTTACGTCGCGGCGCGCAACCTCACGCAGTTGCCCACCGCGTCGCTCGCCGCTGCCGTCGTGGTCGCGCTGCACCCGGGTCTGATCACCGCCAGCCTCACGCTCGACGGCACGCTCTGGGTGGCCGTTCTGGTGGTGTTGGGCGCGGCCGCGATCTCCTGGTTGTTCTCCGATCGGCCGTGGCTGCCGGCGCTGGGTGCGCTGGGGATCGGCGCCGCCGCGCTCATCCAGCCCTGGGCGTGGCTCGCCGCGCCGGCGCTCGCGTGGTGGCGCCTGTCCAAGCAGCGCGACCTGGCCGGCGCCGGACTGGCGGCGCTGGTCCTGATCGTCGCCTCCGCCGCGCCGGCCGCGTGGATGTTCCGCAACCATCACGTGGGCGCGGGCGTCGTCTTGAGCACCGACGCCCGCATCGACCGTGCCTTCGGCGTCCCTGCCCATATCGCCGCGTTGAACCCGCGGGGCGAGTTCCGCAACGACCGCCCCGCCGGCATCGCCGACGGCTGGGACCGCTTCGTTCAGCGCCTCGAAGAAGGCTCCTCCGAAACCCGGCCGCAGCTGGTCAACCCGTTTGGCCCGGGCCGCGCCGCCGCGCCGCCGCCGACGCCGGAACAGGCAACCGACACGCTCGCCGCGCTACGGGCCCACACGCTCGCCGGTTGGCTCGACGCGCCGGCCGGCTTCGCGCGGTACGCCCTGCGGCACGCCGGGCAGGTCATGCTCGCGCCGTCGACCGACGCGTTGCTGCCGCACCTGGGCGTCCCGTACGAGCGGGCCGGCTACCTGACCAACCTCATCGGCCGCGGCGCGCCGTACGGCTCGACCGACCCGATCACCCGGTGGACCACCGAGGCGTGGATCGGGCTCAACGCGGCGCTGCTCGCCGCCGCGGGACTTGGCCTGCTATTCGTCGCGGTGCGTCGGCAGTGGGGCTTGCTCGGCCTGTTGGCGATCGCCGCGGGCGGCCTGCTGCTGCTTACCCCCACCGACGCCGGCGAATCCGCCCGCTTGCCGATGCTGGTGCTGCAGGGCGTCGCCATCGCCGCGATCGTGATCCCGCCCGCGCCGCGCCGCGTCCGGCCGCGCAAGCCCAAGGCCAAGGTCGGCGACTTCACCGCGGCCGCGCCCGAAGGCGGCTTCACCATCGGCCTCCGCCCCGAAACCATCGCCGCGCTGGGCAAGTCCGGCACGCACCGCGCCAAGGGCCTCATGGAGAACCTCGAGGCCATCGGTTACGGCAAGCCCGAAACCGCGCCCCACCCCTACGACGCCCTCGCCGCGGCCGACGACGAAGACGACGAAGACGATGGCGACACGCTTAAGCCGCTCAAGCCCGCGATCGCCGGCGTCACCAGCTTCGACGACGAAGAAGAAGAGGACGACGACGAGCCCGCGTTCGTCGGCCGGCCGATCTGACGCCGTCTTCTCGGACCCCGTTCAACCCAAGCCGCCGTTCTCGACCCGTCTCAACGCCCGAGGGGTTTTCTCGTGCCGTCGGGGACGCCGCGCTTCACCGCCCGTCGGCTTCCGTCGATGACGGTCGTGCCGGTCGTGACGCCTCGCAAGCCCGTCGCGCTCGGCCGATCTCCCCTCCCGCATCGAGGCCGCCATGCTCTTCTCTTCTTCGTCCGCCGCGTCCCGTTCGCCCCGCTTCGACGGACGCGTCGCCGTGATCATTCCGTCGTTTAACCACGCCCGATTCCTGGAACGCGCGCTGTGCTCCGTGCTCGACCAGCACGACCCCGATCTCGAACTGCACGTCGTGGACGGCGGCTCGGACGACGACACGCTGGGCCTGCTCGCCGCGTACGACGGCCAACTCGCCTCGTGGACTACCGCGTGGGACTCCGGCCCGGCCGAGGCGATCAACCACGGGCTGGCCCGCTGCCGCGCCGATCTGATCGTGGTGCTCGCCGCCGACGACGTGCTGCTTCCTGGGGCGCTGCTCGAACTCCGCCGCGCCGCCGGCCTTCACCCGCGAGCGCCGTGGTTCGTCGGCGACACCCAGGCCTTCGACGAGGACGACCGCCCCGTCGCCGACGCCGACCAGACCCGTGCCTTCGCGACCGCCGACCGCCCGTTCGAGCACCCGGCCCACGCCCTGCTCGACCCCGCCGGCCCCCCGCCGCTTTCGGCTTGCGCGTTCCATCGCGGCACGCTCGAACTCATGACCGGCGTCGACGCCACGCTCCGCCACGCCCACGGCGACGACCTGATCCTCCGCCTGCTCGATCAGGGCTTCGCCCCGCGACGCGTCGCCGCCGCTTTCGCCGGCGTCCGCCAATCCACCCCGGCGTTGCTATCCCCCGAAGCCCGCCGCCATCGGCCTTGGGCGGCTCCGATGCCCGCCGCCGCCGACGTCTTGCAACGCCAGCAGGAAGTCCTCGGACTCATCGAACGCTACGCCGAACGCCTGCCCCCCGCCCACCGCTTCGCGCTCGCCCAGGAAGCCGCCGACCGTCGGCATCTGCTGCGGGTCACGCGTAGCCAAAGCCGAGCCCCCGACGCCCCGCTCTGGTTTGCGGCGTTGCGCCACCCGTGGCGTTTGGGCGACGCCGCGTTCCGCCGCACCCTCCTCGCGGGCCACCCCGCCGTGGCGCTCGAGCCGTCGCGCCGCGCGGCCTGAAGCTTTTGCGCCGACGCCCGTCGCGTCCTCAGGCCGACGGAGCGCCCAGGAAGGTCTCGTCGTCGAGGGCCTGCACCAGCCCGAGCAGCGCGGCCGAGTAGCTGTACTGACGCAGGCCCATGCACAGGCCGGTCGCGGTGTGCGTGAAGGTCGACTTGAGCGTGCCGCCCAGCAGGCCGCGCGGGCTGCCGGCGACGGCGGAGATGTTGGCGAAGTGCAGCTCGATCACCGGCCGTTCGGTTTCTTCCAGCGCGTGGCGGACCGCCTCGCCGACGGTGGTCAGGCCCGCCGGGTTGATCAGGTAGCCGTCGACGCGTTCGGCGCTCTCGTGGAGGTATTCGAGGATGTCGCCCATGTGGTTGGAATCGAAGGTCTCGACGTCGACGCCCAGGTCTTGCCCGAGGCCGACGACGAACGCCTGCAGGTCCTTCAGCGAGGCGATGTCGCCGTAGATTTTTTTCGAACGGCCGCCGAGGTTCGACATGTTGGGCCCGTCGATCAGGGCGATGCGGTGGCGCCGGTCGGACTTGCGGGTCAGGGTGCAGGTCAGCGTACTCATGGTTTTCCTTGCGGTGGGCTCTGGGGAAGGTCGGGGCGGCGCGGTCAGGCGCGCGGCGGGCGGATCGTGCCCATGCCGCCGTCCACGACGAGCGTCGTGCCGGTGGACGAGCGGGCCTGGGGGTGGGCGAGGTAGGCGACGGCGCGGGCGACCTCGATCGGCGCGACCATCCGGCCGGTGGGTTGGCGGGACGCGAACGCGTGCCGCCGGTCGTCGGGCCGCGGGTCGCGTTCGATCAGCTCGGTCATGAAAGGCGTATCGACGGTGCCGGGGCTGACGCAGTTGACGCAGACGCCTTCGGTCACCAGGTCGGCGGCCATCGCCTGGGCCATGGCCTGCACCGCGCCCTTCGAGGCGGAGTACAGCGCCCGCTGCGGCAGGCCGTTGAGCGCGCTGCACGAAGACATGACGACCACCGACGCGGCGTCGGACTTCCGCAGCCAGGGCAGGGCCGCCCGCATCACCCGCATCTGTCCCAGCACGTTGATGTCCAGGACGCGTAGCCAGTCTTCTTCGCTGCCGTCTTCGACCGTGCCCACGAAGCTGACGGCCACGTTGTTGACCAGCACGTCGAGCCGGCCGTGCGCTTCGGCGAAACCGGCGATCGCGGCGGACACGGCGGCCTGGTCGCGGACGTCGGCGATCAGCGGCCGGCAATCCGCGGGGATGCCTTCGGCGTGCAGGTCCAGGCCGGCGACCACAGCGCCGCGTTGCCGCAGGTGTTCGGCGGTGGCTTGACCGATGCCGGAGGCGGCGCCGGTGACCACGGCGATGCGTCCGGTCAAGTCGTCGTGTGCGGCAGCTTGGGCGTGTGTCATGGCGAGGGGAGAGGTCGAGTCTTACTCGGCGGCTTGCAGGTGGGACCGTAACGCGTCGGCCAGTTCGGCGGGCTTGCACAGCACCCCGGCGTGGCCGGTGCCCGGGATGTCCACGCGGTCGCAGCGCCGGCCGGCGCGGCGGACGGCCTCGGCGATGCGGTCCAGCTCGGCCGGGGGCGTGGAAAGGTCGTCCGTGAACGACACGGCCAGCGTCGGCGGCAGCCGGTCGGCTAGCGGCGCGAACCCGCGGAACTCGGCCAAGGCCCGCCACGACGCGTCGTACCCGGCGGGCGTCATCCGGCGGATCGACCGCGCGCTCAAGTCCGCCGGGGCCGCGGGCGGGTCGTCGCCGAACCACCGCGCCAGCGTCGGGGGGATCACCCGCTCGAGCGTGCCGTCGCTTTGGGCCCGGGCTCGTTCGGCGAACACCGGCCGGCCCTCGGCGGGCGTCGCGATCATCGCCAGCGACGCGACCCGGCCCGCCGGCGTCCGCGCCGCCGCTTCGGCCGCCACCGCGCCGCCCATCGAGCTGCCGACCAGGTGCAGCCGGTCCGCGTCGATCCGCCGGATGGCGGCCACGGCGTCGTCGACCCACGCCCCGAACCCGTCGGGCGGTTGATCGGCCGCCCCGCCGTGGCCCCGCTGGTCGTACGCGTGCCAGCACACGTCGGGCCCCATCGCGTCGGCCACCGCCGCGAACGAGTCGGCGTCCAGTCCGAGCATGTGCAGCCCCAGCACTTGGCACGACGTCGACGGCGAGCCGGTCCGCACCCAACGCGTCCGCAGCGGCACCGGAGCGCCGCCGGTCAACTCAATCTTCTGCTCGTCGATCATCGCGGTCATCCGTGCGCCTCCGTCGAGGCTTCGGCTTCGGGCGACCGGACGGCTCCGCTCTCGATCAGCTCGGCCAGTTCCGCATTCGACGCGCCCAGCCACTCGTCCAATACCTCAGCGAGGTCGCCGTTGAGCGTCGGCGGTCGGCGGTCGTCTGGGCGCTCGGCGCCGTGGAAATGGATCGGGTTGCCGACCAGTTCGATCGGTTCGCCTTCGGGGCTTTCGACGGGGCGGATCATGTCGCGCTGCGCGTTCCGCGCGTCGGCCAACGCCTCGGGCACGTCCTTGATCATCGCGGCGGGCACGCCCGCTTCGACCAGCCGATCGACCCAAACCTCGGCATCGCGGCGGGCGAACGCGGCGTTGAGCCGGTCCCACAGCGCTTCGCGGTGCGTGTGGCGGGACCGGCCGTCGGCGAAGCGCGCGTCGTCGGCCAGGCCCGGTTCGTCCAAGACGTCGCACATCGCCCGCCACATCTTCTCGGTGTTGGCGGTGACCACGAACTCCCGGCCGTCGGCCCCGGCGAACGAGCGGTAGGTCGGGATCGAGTCGTGGGCGGCGCCCTGGCGCGGCGGCGTGACCCCGGCGATCAGCGCGTACGCGCTCTGGTAGGAGAGCATCGCCAGCTGGCAGTCGAGCATGCCCACGTCGATCCACCGGCCGCGCCCCGTCCGCTCGCGGTCGGCCAGGGCGGCGTTGATCGCGATCGCGGCGTACAACCCAGCCACCGTGTCGCCCGCGGGGATGCCCAGCCGCGCCGCCGGCCGGCCCGGCTCGCCCGTCAGACTCATTACCCCCGACAAGGCCTGGACGATCATGTCGTACGCCGGCCGGTCGCGCCGCGGCCCGTCGAGCCCGAACCCCGTGATCGACGCCCACACCAGCCGGGGGTGCGCCGCCCGCGTCGCCTCGATGTCCAACCCCAGCCGACCCAGCACGCCCGGCCGGTAGTTCTCCACCACCACGTCCGCCTCGGCGATCAGCCGACGCAACAGTTCCAGCCCTTCGGGCCGTTTGAGGTTCACGGCGATCGAACGCTTGTTGCGGTTGGTCGCCCAAAAGTACGCGCTGTCGGGCCCGACGAAGTGCGGCGGGATGTGTCGGCTGCTGTCCCCCGCGGGCGCTTCGACCTTCACCACGTCGGCCCCCAGGTCGCCCAGCACCTGCGTGCAGAACGGACCGGAGAGAAACGTCGTCAGGTCCACCACGCGGTAGCCGGCCAGCGGTTGGGCGGGCGACGCGGCGTCGGGTTCAGAGCGGGCGTCCATAGCGGGTTCTCGACGGGGCTAGGTGGGGTTACGGGCCGTACTGCATCGCCGGCAGCCAGAGCGCCAGCCGCGGGAAACACAACAGCACCACCAGCGCGATCAACTGCAACACAACGAACGGCACCGCCCCGCGGTACACGTCCCCGATCGTCACCCCCGGCGGGGCCACGCCCTTGACGTAAAACAGCGCGAACCCCACCGGCGGCGTGAGGAACGAGGTCTGCAAAGTCATCGCGAACAGCATGCAGAACCACACCAACGCCGGCCGCGACGTCGGGTCCATCCCCGTGCCCTCGACGCCGGGCAGGTCCATCTGCAGGATCACCGCCCCGACGATGGGTAGCACGATCAGCGTGATCTCGATCCACTCCAGGAAGAAGCCCAGCAGGAACACGACCAGCAGCACGGCCACGATCTTCACCGTGTCGCCCGCGTCCCAGTCCCGCAGCACGCCGGCCACCAGCTCGTCGCCGCCCAGCAGCCGCAGCACCAGAGAGAAGCACGTCGCGCCGATGAAGATCGCGAACAAAAAGCCCATCGTGTTGAGCGTGCCCTCCAGCGATTCGCGCAGCACAGTGAGGTTCATCCGCCCGTTGAGCGCCGCCAACAGCAACGCCCCGCCGGCCCCCAGCCCGCTCGCCTCGGTCGGCGTCGCCACGCCGTAGAAGATCGAGCCCAGCACCAGGAAAATCAGCAGCAGCGTCGGCACGATGGCCATCACCAGCGCCCCGAGCGTGGGCCGGGGCTCGTCGTCGTCCTCGGCGGCTTCCGCCTTGGGCACCAGCGACGGCCGGAACACGGCGCAGCCCACGATGAACGCCGCGTACAAGCCCGCCAACCCCAGCCCCGGCACCACCGCCGCCAGGAACAAGTCGCCCACCGATAGGGCCAGCTTGTCGGCCATGATGATCAGCATGATGCTCGGCGGGATCAGGATGCCCAGCGTCCCCGCGCCGCACACCGTGCCCACCGCCAGCCGCTTGTCGTAACCCGCCTTGAGCATCACCGGCAGGGTCACCATCCCCAGCAGCACCACGCTGGCCCCGATGATCCCCGTCGACGCCGCCAGCAACACCCCGATCAGCGTGACGCTCAGCCCCAGCCCGCCCGGGAACCGCCGGCTGGCGTGGCCCAGCGAGTGCATCAGCCGCTCGGCCAGCCCCGACTTGTCCAGGAAGCTGCCCATCAGGATGAACATCGGCAGGGCCACCAGCACCCAGTTGCCCATCAGCCCGTACACCCGGTCGACCACCAGCGAGAACACCTGGAAGTCCAAGCCCGACGCCGTCCCCAGCGCCGAATCACTCATCACCGCTACCGCCGTCGTCAGCACCGCCGCCCCGCCCAGCGCGAAGCCCACCGGCACGCCCAGGAACAGCGCCCCCAAAAACAGCCCCGCCAACAGCAGCAGCAGCACGCCCTCAATCCCCATAGACCGGCCCCTCCTGATCCAGGATCTCCGGCCGGGCCCACACCAACGCCACCCGCGCCGCCGCCGCCGCCAGCAGCCGCACGCTGGAGATCGGGATGAACGCCTTGACCACCCACCGCCCCGGCAGGCCGCCGGGGTCCGGGCTGCCCTCGCGGATCGCGAACGACTCCTGCGTGAAGTCCCACCCGTGGATCAGCACCACCACGTACAGCGGCACCAGCATCAGCACGACCCACGCCGTCTCGACGCACTGCTTGGCCCACCGCGGCAGCCGGCCGTGCAGCAGGTCCACGCGGATGTGCCCCCGTCGGGTCATCGTGTACGCCACGGCCAGCATCGACGAGCTGCCGTACAGGTACCACTGCACCTCTTCCATCCAGCTGATGTGCCGGTGCGCGGCGTTGAGCGACACCTGCAACACGATCGCCACCATCAGCGCCAGCAGGATCCACGCGCTGGCCTGCCCGGTGAGCCGGACGATCCGGTTGGCCATTTCGATCCACTTCACGTGCGATCCCTTCGAAGCCGACGAACGAACGTCAAGCGGCCCATCTCAATCCAAGTGGGCCTTGGAACTCCACCGGCCGTACTCCGCCCGGAACGCCGACAGGTCGTCCCACACCTTCTTGAAAAACGCGTCCTGTTCGCTGCGCTCGGCCACGACCTGCGCCCACGCCTGCCGGTAGGCCTCGAGCATCGCGGGCGACCACGTCTCTTGCGACACGCCCCGTTCCTCGTTGCGCAGCATCGCCGCGCCCTGCGAGCCCTCGCCCACCGCGATGCTCTTGACGATGTTCGCCCGCGCGGCGTTCTCGATCATCGCCTGTTGGCTCGGGGCCAACGAGTCCCACACCTCGCGGTTGATCAGCAGCTCGTAGGTCGTTGCCTGCTGGTGCCAGCCGGGGAAGTAGTTGTACTTCGCGATCTTGTAGAACCCGAAGCTCTCGTCGGCGCTGGGCATCGCGAACTCGGTCGCGTCGATCACGCCCTTCTCCAACGCCGGGTAGATCTCCGCGGGCGGCAGCAGGCGGACGGCCACGCCGAACTTGGCCATCACCTCCCCGCCGAGCCCGAAGAACCGCATCTTCAAACCGCTCAGGTCCTCGGGCGATTCGATCTTCTGGGTGAACCACCCGCTGGTCTCCGGCGGGGTGATCGCGCAGACCAGGACCTTGACGTCGAAGCCGGCGCGGTCGTACATCTCCTGGTAGAGCGCTAGCCCGTTGCCGTGATAGAACCACGAGAGGTACTCGACCGGGTCCGGGCCGAAGGGCACGGCGCTGAACAGCGGCGCGGCGGGCATCTTGCCCATCCAGAAGCCCGACGAGGAGTAGCCCGCGTCGACCTTGCCCGAGGCCACGGCGTCGAGCACCCCGGTCGCGCCAACGAGCTTGTCGGGGTCGAACACCTTGAGCTTCAGGCCGCCGTTGGACATCGCTTCGACGCTCTCGCTGAGCCAGACGATCGACTCGCCGAAGATCGGCGTGGTGGTGTTCTGCAGCGACACGAGGCGGAGCGTGCGGTCGCGGACCGCCGCCGATTCGCTTTCTGACGACGACGCGGGGGAGCAGCCCGTCGGGCCGCCGAAGCACAACGCCGAGAGCGTGAGGATCATCAGCCAATGGGAGACCGGGTTCATGGAGCGTTTCCGAAAGAAGGATGACCGGGGCGAAGAACAGAAAGGTTCATGGCAACACGGTGGCCGGGGCGGTCAGCCGGGCGCTCCGAGCTGATGGGACAGGCGGGCGGCGTGCTCGGCGATGCGTCGGGCGATCTTGGCGGCGTCGCGGTCGGCCAGGCGCTGCCGCGGCGAGGTCAGGCACAACGAGCCGACGACGCCGTCGGGGCCGAACACCGGCGCGGCGATGCCGCGGGCGTCGGGGAGTTTTTGGCCGTGGCTGATCGCGAAGCCCTGTTCGCGAACGGTTTCGAGGTCTTGCTTGAGCGTGCGGCGGCCGGGGAGCCGTTCGCCGCGGGCCGGGGACGGGCCCTCCGCCGCGTAGGCCCGGGCGAAGTCCGCCTCGGACAGGTGCGCCAGGATCGCCCGCCCCGACGCGCCCCATACCAGCGACGCCGGGCGGTGCATCTCGATGTGGTACATCAACTTCTTCTGGCCGTCGGCGCGGACTTCGAAGCTCATCGCCGCCAGGTGCGGGAGGTGCAGGCCGAACAGGATCGTTTCGTCGAACTCCTCGGCCGCTTCTTGGGCGACGTCTCGGGCCAGCGCGACCGGGCCCAGCTGTGAGGCGACCCGGGCCGCGACGCGGTGCAGTTCCGGCCCGACGCCGTAGGCCTGCCGGTCCTCGAGGTAGCGCAGGTACCCCTCGCCGCGGAGGGTGTTGAGCAGCCGGTGCGTCGTCGAGGGCGACATCGCCAGGCTCCGCGCCAGCGCCCGAACCGTCACGGGCCCGTCGGCATCGACCACGGCTTCGAGCACGCGCAGCAGCCGTGCGGCCGAGCCCGTGGCCCGCGGAGCCTCTCGCGTCATGGTGTCGGCCTTGCTCACGACGTCGCCTCGTACAGATGGATCGTGCAAGCCCCGTGGTCCATCCCCGCGATGCCGCCGCCGGTCACGTGCGTCAACGCCGTGCGTGCCCCCTCCACCTGCCGCCGCCCCGCCCGGCCGGTCAGCTGTTCAAAAACTTCCACCGCCTGCGCCACGCCCGACGCGCCGACCGGGTGCCCTTTGGACAGCAGGCCGCCGCTGGGGTTCACCACCACCGACCCGCCGTAGCTCGATCGCCCGTCGCGCAAGAACGCCCCGGCGTCGCCCCGCTCGCACAGCCCCAGCGCTTCGTAGTACACCAGCTCGGCGATCGTGAACGCGTCGTGCAGCTCGACCACGTCCAGGTCGCCGGGGCCGATGCCCGACGCTTCGTAGGCGTCGCGGGCGGAGTGCTCGGTGATCTCGGGACGCAGCATGTCGCGGAACCCCGCCGTCGCTTGGCCCGAATGCAGGACCGACGCGGCGATCCGGACGCCCGCCCCGCCCCGCCGCCGATGGAACGCTTCCGACGCGAGCAGCACCGCCCCCGCGCCGTCGCCGGTCGGGCAGCACTGGAACAGCGTTAATGGGTCGGCGATCATCCGCGACGCCAAGACCGCCTCGGGCGTCACCGGCTCGCGGAACTGCGCGTGGGGGTTCGCCACGGCGTGGGCCCGGGCCTTGACGCTCACCGCCGCCAGCAGCTCCGGGCTTTCCTGGCGTTCGTAGAGGAACCGCCGGGCCCGCATCGCGTACAGCGCCGGCATCACCATGCCCGCCCGCACTTCCGGGTCTTCCTCCACCAGCGGCAGCGTCCCCTTGCCGAACTGCGTCAGCTTGTCGACGCCGATGACCAGCACGACCTCGGACCGGCCGGCCTCGATGTCGTTGACCGCCAGGTGCAGCGCGGTCGCTCCGCCCGAACAGGCGTTGTCCACGTTGACCATCGGGATCGTGCCCAGCCCCACACCCTTGCCGATCCGCTGCGCGGCGAGCATCCCGCCGAAGGCGTGGCCGCAGTACACCCGCTGGACCTCCGGCGCCGCCACGCCCGCCGAACTCAGCGCCGCCCGCACCGCCGGCACCGCCAGCCCCGGGTAGCTGGCCTCGGGGTGCTTGCCCATGCGGATCATCCCGCCGCCGATCAGGACCGCCCGGCTCATTCGTCAGCCCCCGTTGCGTCCGAGCCCTCGGCCGTCGGCTCCACCCACCACCGCTCGCCTTCGCGGGCCAGACGGACCGGCAAGTCGCAACGCAGCCGCGCCGGATCGGCGGTTTCGACCGTCGCCAGAACGCGCAACCCTTCCGGGAAATCCACGTAGCCCAATACGTAAGGCACCGGCCGGCTCGACGAGACGTGGACCGTCGTGAACGAATACAGCTTGCCCTCGGGGCCCACTTCCACCGGTTCCGCCCCGGCTGCGTCCAACCCGTTGAGCGGGAACGCCCACGCGCCCGAGCCCGACCACCGGCCCGCCCTGAGTCGGACTTCGCCGTTGTGTTCGACCACGCAAGGCTCGGACGCCGATGCCAAGTCCGACACCGGTACCAGCGGCTGCGGGTCGTCGCCGTCCTGGGTCTCCGCCGTGTGCGCCATGGGTTTGCTTTCGGGAGTGCTTTGAGGGCGATCCGACCGGTGTTCCGTATATCGGAACAGTGTTCCAAAAATTTACCGGAACGCCGCACCCACGTCAAGCGTCTCCCGGATCGGCGGAGCCGGTCTGGGTGGAGCCGCGTGGCGAAAGCGTGACGAAGGCGTGCCGCAACTGCGGTGGTCCAGGATGTATTCGCCGCAGCCGAAGGGCGGGTACGGCTCGGCCGTGGCGCGGTCGACGCCGAACGCCCGCTCCACCGCGGGGACGTTGGCCGCGCCGTTTCCATCGGCAGCAGCGCGAAACGGTCGGCCGAGGGCCGACCGGCACGGCGGGGAACTGCACTCGTTTACAGCAGGCCTCCCGAGCAAACCGGTCGTCGGTCGAGCGGTAGGCGTCGGTGAACGCCCGGACGTAGCCAAGACCCAGGGTGTCGGCCGTGCGTTGGGTGGCCATGGCGTCGTGGCCGGTGTGCGGGGAAGAATCCGAAAGGCGGCGGACCGTTACCGGTTCCGACGGGGCGTGGCGGCCGCTCAGTGCGTGTTGCCGGTGCCCATGCGGTCCTCGAACAGCTCGGGGTAGTCGCGGGTCGGGTCGGCGTAGACGTTGTCGGGGTGGCCCTGGCCGCGGGCGAGGTAGACCTGGTGGGGCAGGTGGTGTTTCTTGGCGTTGTAGACGACGCTGGCGGGGATGAACCGCATGGTGTAGCCGCAGCGGCGGAGGTTGCTGCGGTTGGGGTCGCTGCCGTGGATCAGGCGGGCGTCGTGCAGGCTGGCCTCGTTGGGGCGGAGCTCGCAGCGCTCGGCCCGGACGACCAGCCCGCGGGGCGAGTTCTTGACGTCCTTGACCTGGTCGGTGCGGACGTTCTTGAGCCAGTTGATTTCGCCGCCGAAGACGTTGACGTCGGTGTCGACGTCTTCGTAGTCGCTGTAGCCGTGCATGGCGTTGGGGATGACGTTCATGCAGCCGTTCTCGTGGAGGCTGGCGTCGAGGCTGAGCCAGACCGTGCAGACGTGCATCGGGTCCATGAGGTCCTTCCAGTAGAAGCTGTCTTCGTGCCAGGGCACGCGTTTGCCGTTGCCCGGCGGCTTGGCGAGGAAGTGCGAGCTGAACAGGGCGATGTTGGGGCCGACCAGCGGCTCAACGAGGTTGAGGACCTCGTCGCTGAAGATCCACTCGAAGAGCGTGTGGTCGGCGAAGTGGGGCGTGTCCATCGCCTCGGGGCGGCCGCCGGCCTTGGTTTGCTGATCGAGCAGGTACTCGAAGCGGTCGAACAAGCCGTGGAACTGCTCGGGGCGGAGGACGGGTTTTTTGTAGAGCACGTAGCCGTCGCGGCAGTAGGCGGCGACTTCGTCCTGGTTGAGTCGGGGCCGATGAAACGTCGAGGCGGTGACATCGAAATTCGGCCGAAGACGCGGGTCGTCTTCGGCAACGAAGCGGGAATCCGGGGTGGCAGCGGGGGTTTTAATAGTCATTTTGGAAGGACCTTTCGGCGTGCGGAGAACGATTCATTATGGCTCCACGGGCCGACGGAAACCTCCGGACCATGGAAAAAATACTACACTGGTGTGACCTTAATGCCCCCGGTCGAAACCATCCATTTGGCTCCAATCTTGGCCCCGGGCGAGGTGTTTCATTTCGCCACCGTGACCGAGGCTTCGTTGCCGTGCCGTCAACACCGACACGACTTCGTCGAGCTGTTCTGGGTGGAGTCCGGCACCGGAGTCGAGCAAGGCCTCGATGGACAGCGGCCGTTGGGGCGAGGCGATTTCGGGCTCGTGGTCGAGGACCACGTCCACGGCTTCCGCAGCACCGACGGGCTGGTCTTCCACAACGTCGCGCTGTCGCGGGAGAGTCTCACCGACCTCACCGAGCGATACGCCGGCGACTTCGACAACCCCTTTGATCGCTCCCCCGATGAGCGCCGCGGGCGGTTGCCGTCGGACCTGCAGGCCGCGATCGGGCCGATCGGCGCCGCGATGCGTGCGGGGCGACGCGACGCCGCCACGCTCGATGCGTTCTTGCTGTGGTGGTGCGTGTCCACGGCGAAGGGCGGAGCCGCTTTCGACCGCGGCTCGGCCGACTCGGTCCCCGCGTGGCTGAGCGAAGCGATCCATTCCCCGGCCCTGGTGGACGAGGGCGTGCCCGGGTTGGTTGCGGCCTGCGGGTACCGCCGTGAATACGTCGCCCGGGCTTGCCGTAAGCACCTGGGCAAGACCCCGCGGCAGATCGTCCTCGAAACCCGGCTGACCACCGCGGCACGCCTGTTGGAGCAGACCGATCACAGCGTGTTGGAGATCGGCTTCGCGAGCGGGTTCGCGAACGCCGGCCACTTCCATCAATGCTTCCGCGCCGCCTACGGCACCACCCCCCGGAAGTATCGCCTCCGCGTCCGCGGCGTGATCCCCTCGTTGAAGGCGTGAGCGTCGCGGGCCCCGTGCCGGCCCGCTTTTGCCAGATCGACCCCGACGCGGAGCCGCCGCGGGTGCCGCGTCGCTTCGTTTTTTGTCGGTTTGGCCCGTAAGCCGCTCTCCCGTGCGGTCAATTTTCCGGAGCGATGCGAGTTCGCCTTGACTTTGTATGATGGCCATCATATAAAGAAAATATAGCCCGTTAATCCCTTCAGGAACAAACCCGTGGTCCGTTATCAACCTCAGCACAAAGACGACGTTCGGGAGCGCATCCTCCGGTCTGCCGGCCGGCAGTTCCGGGCGAACGGGATCGCCAAAACCAGCGTGGCGTCGGTCATGCGTGAGGCGGATTTGACCCACGGCGGCTTCTACGCGTATTTCCAAAGCAAACGCGACTTGGTGAACGCGGTGGTTCGTTCGGGGTTCAATCAGACGTCGGCCCGGTTCGAAGCCCGTTTCGACGCCTTGGAAGGCGACGAATGGGTTCGCCATTGGGTGCGTTCGTATTTGAGCGACGGCCACCTCGTCCGTCGCGACGAGGGCTGCCCGTTTACGTCCGTCACCGCGGAGCTGTCCGGCCCGGAAGCCAACCCGGCGCTGCTCGATGCGTTTGAGGACATGTTTGAAGAGCGATTGGAAGCGTTGTCCGAACGGATCGATGCGCCGCCCGCCGAAGCGCGGCGGCGGTTGCTGGCGGCGTTGGCGCAGATGATCGGCGCCTTGATGCTGGCCCGGTCGTTGAGCGAATCGGCGTCGCGGGAACTGCGAGAGGCCGCGGGCGACGCGGCGATCCGGACGCTGCTGGGGGAAGCAGCCCACACGCGATCGGCGGGGGCCTAAGCCATGGCGAGATCGAATGGCTTACCCCGTCGTTTCGCGGGTTCGTTGGTTACGGCGGCGGGCCTGTTGGTCGTGCTCGGTGGGGTGCTGGCGTTCGGGCTGATGGCTCGGTCGGGGGCGGCGAGCGATCCAGCGGGCCAGCAGACCGAGCTCTTACGGTTGGAAGCGCAGCGCGTGTCTGCCGAGCGGTCTTACGCGGTGAAGCGTTGGTACGTCGGGCGTGTCGAGGCGGATCAGGCGAGCGATCTTGGGTTTGAACGATCGGGCCTGCTCCGGGGCATCGCGGTCGATGAGGGCGATCGCGTCGGAGCGGGCGAGGTGGTGGCGACCCTGGACGACCGGCGGCTTCTCGCCGAGCGCGTGACGCGGGTGGCCGAACGGGACGAAGCCGCGGCGCGGTTGGAGTTGGAGCGGATCACCGTGGAACGGCTGGACGTGTTGAAGGCCCGCCAGACGGTTTCGGGGCAGGAGTACCGCGAAGCCAAGTCGGAGCTGCGGGTGGCCGAGGCGGCGTTGGCTCGGGCGGAGGCGGCGATCGCCGAGGTCGACGTGGGCTTGGACAAGCGGCGGCTGGTCGCTCCGTTCGACGGCGTGGTGGCCCGCCGTTTCCGGGACAACGGGCAAGTGGTGAACCCGGGCGAGCCGGTGTTGCGCCTCTTGGAGAGCAGCCGGCCCCGGGTGCGGATCGGCGTGGGGCCGAACGAATTGCCGGAGTTGGCGGTGGGCGCGTCGTCGTCGGTCGAAATCTCCGGCCGCCGTTTCCCGGCCACGGTCGCCGCCATCCTGCCGACCCGTGACGCCAGGGGCCGGGGCGTGGACGTCATCTTTTCGATCGACTCCGAATTGGGCGAGATCAAGGAAGGCGATCTCGCGCGGGTGGGTCTGGAGCGGGAGGTTGCCGCGGAGGGGTTCTGGGTGGGCATCCGTGCCCTGGCCGAGGGAACCCGTGGGCTCTGGTCCGTGTATTTGCTCGACGGCGATCGGTCGGAAGTGGCGACGGTGCGGCCCGTCGCGGTGGAGGTGTTGCACTACGAAGAAGACCGCGCGTTTGTCCGCGGGCTGGTTGCGCACGGCTCGGTGATCGCGGCGGACGGGCTGCATCGGGTGGCGCCGGGCATGGCGGTGCGGCCGGTGTTGGCGCGTGATCTTGAACAGGCCGCGGCCGCACTGTCCAAATTGTCCGAGCGATCCCGATGAGCGAGGCCCGTCCGTCACCGATGACCACCGGTTCCGCGACGCTTTTCTTTCGCAACCGGCATCTGCTGTGGCTCACGGTGGTGGTGGTGCTCGTGTCGGGCGTGTCGTCGCTGTTGGGGCTGCCGAGGCTGGAAGACCCGCTGATCACCAACCGCGGGGCGCTGATTACGACGCAGTTGCCGGGCGCTTCGGCCGAGCGGGTCGAAGCGCAGGTCACGGAAGTCATCGAAGAGGCCCTGGACGAGATCGAAGCGATCAAGGACGTCGAGTCGGTGTCGCGGGCCGGCGTGTCGGTGATTTCGGTCGAGCTGATGGCGGCGGTGGAAGCGCCGGAAAACGAGCGCGTGTTCGCCGAGATGCGAGACAAGATCAACGACGTCGTGCCCCTCCTGCCGGCCAAGGCGTTGGCGCCGGATTTCGATGAACAGCGCGGCACGGGGGCGTTTGCGCTGGTCGTCGGCGTCAGCTGGCCCGAAGCCGACGCGTCGTTGGCGCGGCTGGCGGTTTTGGCGCGGCTGGCAGACGACCTGGCGGATCGGCTCCGACGGGTGCCGGGCACGGACTTGGTGCGGGTGTACGGCGAGCCGGAAGAGCAGCTCACCGTGACGGTCGAGCGCGACGAGTTGGCGGCGGCGGGGTTGACGCCGGGGGTTTTGGGGCGGGCGATCGATTTGGCGGACGCCAAGCGGCCGGCGGGGGTGTTGCGCGGGCCGGTGGCAGACCTGCAGATCGAGACGGCGGGCGAGCTGGATACGGTGGCGCGGGTGGCGCGGGTGCCGGTGCTCGAGACGGCGGACGCGGGTTTGCTCACGGTGGGCGACGTGGCGGACGTCGAAAAAGGCTGGCGGACGCCGCAGGACGAGTTGGCGTGGATGGACGGTCGGCGGACGGTGATGGTGGCCGCGCGGGTGTCCGGTCAGACGCGGGTGGACCGTTGGGCGGACGACGCCGAGGTGGTGTTGGCCGAGTTCGAGGCGCTGCACGGCGCGTCGGTGCGGATCGATCGGGTGTTTGAGCAGGCGGGCTACACGCGGGAGCGCTTGGGCGAGCTCACGAGCAACCTGCTCGCGGGCGCCGGCGTGATCCTGTTGACGGTCTGGGTGATCCTGGGGCTCCGGCCGGCGTTGGTGGTGGCCACGGCGTTGCCGCTGGTGGTGGCCTTGGTGTTGTTCGGCTGGCAGGTGCTGGGCGTGGGCGTGCAGCAGATGTCGATCTTCGGCCTGATCCTCGGGCTCGGGCTGCTGATCGACAACGCCATCGTCACCACGGACGAGGTGGCGGCGCGGCGGGCGGCGGGGCACACGCCGCTGGACGCGGTGGGCGGCACGGTGCGCCACCTGTTCCGTCCGCTGTTGGCTTCGACGGCCACGACCATCTTTGCGTTCGCGCCGATCATGCTCCTGCCCGGCAACGCCGGCGACTTCGTCAGCTCCATCGGCACCAGCGTGATCCTCGGCATCGCCGCGTCCTTCGCGGTGGCCATGACCCTGACGGTCACCCTCGCCGGCGTTTTCATCCGTCCGCCCGAGCCGGGCACGGCGCCGCTCTGGTACCGGGACGGCCTGCGCACCCGGTGGTTGGCCCGGCCCTATGCCGCCGGCTTGCGGCGGCTGTACGCCACCCCGATCTTTACGATCACGCTTGGGTTGGCTTTGCCCTTGGCCGGCTTTGCCGTCGCGCCGACCATGGGGAATCAGTTCTTCCCGCCGGTCGACCGCGACATGTTCGAGGTCCGGCTCTGGCTGCCCGCCGGCACCGCCATCGACCGCACCGCGCGGCACGCCCACGCGATCGAGGCCGACCTCCGCGGGCTCGACGGCGTGCGACACGTTTCCTGGGTTGTCGGCGGCAGCCACCCCAGCGTCTATTACAACCTCATCATGGATCAGGATCGGGCGACGCGCTACGCCCAAGCGGTCGTCACGACCGATTCGCCCGACGCCACCCAACGCCTGCTCCACCAATTCCAAGAACTCATCGACCGGGACCACCCGCAGGTCCAGGCCACCGTCCGGCAGTTCGCCCAGGGCCCGCCCGTCTTGGCCGACATCGAGTATCGGCTGTTCGGTCCCGACGCCCGGACGCTCCGCGAACTCGGCGACCGCTACCGCGTCGCGCTGCAGAACCACCCCGACGTCCTGCACACCCAGGCGACGCTCGCCCGTGGCGAGCCCAAGCTGTTCTTCGAGGCGGATGAAGACGCCGCCCGGCTCGCCGGCCTGACGCTCGCCGACCTCGCCGCTCAGTTCGAGACCGGCCTCGAGGGCGCGGCATTCGGCTCGGTCGTTGAGGGCCCCGAAACCTTGCCGGTGCGCGTTCGCTTCGCCGAAACCATCCGCGGCGATATGGCCGAGGTCGCTTCGACGCCCCTGCTGATCGCCGGCAGCGACCGTTGGGTCCACGCCTCGGCCCTGGGCGATTTCCGGTTACGCCCCGAGCCCGCGGGCATCAGCCGTTTCAACGGCCAACGCACCAACACGATCAAGGCCTTCGTCCGCAACGGCGCTCTGCCCATCGACGTCGGCAACGAAGTCCTCGCCGCCGTCGAAGCGTCGGGCTCCTCGTTGCCTGCGGGCTACCGTTTTTCGGCCGGGGGCGCGAGCGAACAGGACGCCGAGGCCACCGCCAACCTCGCCGCGTACGCGCCGATCCTCAGCCTCCTCATGGTGGCGACGCTCGTGCTGGTGTTCCGTAGCGTGCGCTACGCGCTGGTGCTCGGCGGCGTCGCGTTCGCGTCGGTCGGGCTGGCCGTGCTCTCCACTTGGTTTGCGGGCTTCCCGATCAGCTTCAACACGATCCTTGGCACGCTGGGGCTGATCGGCGTGTCGCTCAACGATTGCATCGTCGTGCTCGCCGCGATCCGCGCCGATCCCGCCGCCGCGGCCGGCGACCGCGATGCCGTCGCCCGCGCCGTCGTCGGCTGCACCCGCCACGTGCTGGCCACCACCCTGACCACCATCGGCGGCTTCGTCCCGCTGCTCTTGTTCGTCGGCGGCGACTTTTGGCCATCCCTCGCGGTCGTGTTCGTCGGCGGCATCGCCGGCGCAACGCTCGTCGCCCTGCTCTTCGTCCCCGCAGCGCACCTGCTCATCCGACCCCGCACGGTTCCCGCCTGACCCCATCACAAAAGAAGCTCCGGAACCCGCCATGTTCAAACCCACGCCTATCGTTTGCGCTCTTTTCCTGCTCGCCGCGTCGGGGTGCGGCACGCTGGGCAACTACAACGACCGCCCCGCCTTGACGCTAAGCGGCGTCGCCGTTCCGGACACGCCCGCCCGCGCCGTGCAAGACCTTTTCATGTCGCGTTCCACGCCGTACCGCATCGCCGTGTTTGAGGCCGATCCCGACACCGGCCAACCCATCGAGGGCGAGGCCGGCATGTCGGCCCTGGGGGTCGGCGGGCTCTTCCTGCCGCTCGTGTACGACCTCAACGCCATCGACATCGCCGAGGTCGAAACTACCGAAGACGGCGTCGCCTTCGTCGCCGACCTCCGCTCGGAAGTCAACCTGATCCCCACTTGGCAAGGCCGCGTCCGCGGGACCGTCACCGCGGACGACCAAGGCATCGTCCGGCTCAAGCTCCGGCCGTATTACGCCAACTGGGTCATCATCGGCAACGTCATCGCCGGCGGGAAGCTCGCGTTGGACCGGATCGATCTCGCGGAAGATCGCTTCACCGGTTACTACAGCGTTTCTTTCTTTGGTACGGGCAACGCGATCGGCTCGGGGTATTTCGAAGCGACGCTCGGCGAGATTCCCGAGACGCCTTGATCTCCAGCCGCGGCACCGGCGAGACGCTGCCGGACTTCGCGGACGCTCACAACGCGCTCGTGTTGTGATCCGCAAACAAGTCGCTGCCAGTTACATGGTGCTTTTTACAGCCCTCGTTTGAGCACTCTCAACAGGAGGGCGTACTGGGTCCACTTTCGATAGTGTGAATCGTTTGGTTTCTGTCAATAGACCCCGGCCCTGGGTAATGACGGCAGTGGTGTTACGCCACAACGAATACTCCGCATTCCGGCGCGAAACGATCAAAGAGGTTGACTCGCAAACGGCCTGTGATCTGGCGTGAACCGGCTTACCGGCGAAGCGGAGGCCAGACTGCCGTGACCACCACCACAAGCGCCACCCCAAGCGGCTCCGGAACCGCGATGCCGTTTAGGTTTGGGTGGAGGATTGATCCCCAGTTGTTCAGCACGCGGTTCAACTCCGCCTGATCGATCGCACCGCCAGGTATGTCATTCAGCCAGCCCGATGCTTCGGGGTCATCGAGTGTTTGCCCCCAGTTGTTGAGCACGAGGTTGAGGTCGCCCTGCTCTACTTGGCCGTTGCCGTTGAAGTCGCCTGCCAGTGTCGAGACGAACACGTCGGCCAGAGTCAGGCCGGATTCATCGACCACAACCTCATAGATGCGCGTCTGGCCGTCGACCGTGACCTCGACGCGGTGCTCACCGCGGAAGACCCGAGCGTCTATCTTTCCGTCCGCTTCGGTCGTGAGAGTCAAGTCGCTCCACCAAGCGTCGAACACCAAGTCGAGATACGCTTGACCCGCCGGCCGGATCGTCCAGTCCGCGTCGAACAGCGCCGCGTCCGGGCGCCAGTGGGCGTTCTCCCAAAAGCCCCATTGGACGAACGAATCCACCGCTTCGTGCGCGAAGACCGCGGTCATGAAGTCGCGGAGGTAGTCGGCTTGGAGTTGACGGTCGGTCGTGTTGACGTCGAACTCGGTAATCGCGATAGGTAAGCCGGTCGCGTCATGAAAACGGTCGAGAACGGCCCAGACACGTTCGATGTCGGTCAGATCGCTCGCGCTAAAGTGCCCCTGCATGCCGATCGCGTCAATGGCCGCGCCCCGCTGCTGCAGGCCTTGGATCGTCTGAAGGTATTGGGTGCGGTTGGGTTCGTTGCCTTGGTTGCCGGTGATAATCCCGAACTCGTTGATGAACAAGTTGGCGTCGTTGATGGCGTCGGCCGCCGCGAACCACTCGTCCATCACCGATTCGCCAAAACGGTTGAGCAGGTCGGTATTGGCGCGCGTTTCGTTGACCACGTCCCAATCGCGAACGAGGCCCTGCGTCTTGGCGGCGATATCGGCGACGTGATCAATCACGGCCTGCCGTTGCGTCGCGGGGTCGCTGTCCAGCGCGAGCAGCGATTGAGGCAGGTGGTTGTTGCCGGGCCAAACCATGACGTGCCCGCGGCTTTCCAGGCCGTTGTCTTGGGCCCATTGCAGGGCGTCGAGCGCGATCGCTTCGCCGAAGTTATTGCCAAACTCTCCCTCGAGGGCGCGCCACTTGAGCGTGTTCTCCAGCGTGGCCGTATTGAACAGTTCGAGCACCTTCTGGCGGTAGGCCGCGTCGCTGCCCGACGGATCGCCGACGAGTTTGTTGCCAACGACGGCCGAGCCGAAGCGAAACTCGTGCTTTTGCTGCAACACCCGCACCTGGGCGTTCTCGATCGGCGTGCCGTCGGGTCGCGTCAGGACGACCGTCAAGTCCGACTTGCGGAGTTGATCGATGCGCTGCTCAGCCTCGATGCGCCAGGGTGCATCGGAGGCCCGGCCCACGTAAACCTCGGGGGCTTCGGGCGTGAAGGCGATCCGGTCGATCGAGACGTCGAAGGGGTTCGGACTGCCAAATTCGCCGAGGACGTTGAAACGCACCACGTTGGCGTAATCGAAGTTGGCGAAGTCGCCGACGCCGTCGTCCGGAGCCGCGAAGGGGGTGCGGGTGATGAACGAGCGTGGCGCACCGGCGTCGTCCGGGGGAGTGGGCACGCCGAATTTCACGCTGCGCTCGGCCGTGTCGTAGAACTCCAGGACGAGTTGCCCGGTGCCGTGGCCAGGCCCGACCGTGTAGTCGACTTCGAGGTGCTGATCGCGCAAGGAGCTCAGGTCCGCCGGGGCCCCGAAGTCGATCCCGGCCCCGCCCCAGCCGTCGTTCGGATCGCTCAGCCGCACCTGCGTGGTCCCGGGCGTCTGATTGAACCCGGCAAAGGTGTAGTCGAAGGCGGTGTCGTTGAAGTCAGAAACGACCAGCCCTTGAGCCGACACAGCCAACACGGCGGCGAGGCACAAAATCGTGGAGCGCATCGGCATGGGAAAAAGCAGAGAACGGATCAAGGGAGCTTCAACCGAAGCGCTTCCCCGTGGCGATCGAGGGTGAATTGGTGCTCCGCTCTTCGTTCGCCGTGCTCGACGGTGAGGACGTAGTCGCCGAGAAAACCACGGGTCGCAAAAGCGCCGTCGACATCGGTGTTGCCATGTTCGTCGGTCCACCAAGCCTCCTTCACGAGATCAAGCCAGGCTTGCCCGTGTGGACGGATATTCCAAGCCGAGTCCCAAAGCGCCGCGGACGGCTTCCAGTGCCGATCCGCCCAGAAACCCCAGAGGAGGATGCCGTCCATCGACGGGTGGCTGAACGCCGCCGTCATGACGTCGCGGAGATAGTCAGCCCGCAACTCTTCGTCGAGCATGACGATGTCCAGTTCCGTGATCTTGAGCCTCAAGCCGGTCGCCGCGTAGCGATCCATGATCTCGAGCAGCCGCGTCGGCGGCGTGAGCGTGGAGCCGAAGTGGCCCTGCATACCGATGCCCTGGATCGGAGCGCCGCGTCCGATCAGGCCTTGGATAACGTCGAAGTAAACGTCCTGGTGTTTAGTGTCGTAGCCGCCGTTGGCGAGGATCCCCCAGTCGTTGATGTAACGCACGGCACCGGGGTCGGCGGCTTTGGCGAGATGAAACCACTCGTCCATGACTTCGTCGCCAAGGATGTCCATCAGGTCGGTGTTGTTGAACGGTTCGTTAAGAACGTCCCAATCGGCCATCCGCCCGGCATATTTCTCCGCCGTTGACGTGACGCGCTCGGCGACACGCTCGCGCAGCAACGCGGGTTGACCTTCAAGGCTGCGCAGTTCTTCCGGCAACCACCGCCACCCGGGCCATACGAGCACATGGCCGCGGATCGTGATATCCCGCTCCCGGAGCCAAGCCATCGCGGTGGCGATGTCCTGTGGCTCGCCGAAGCCGTGCGAAACCCATTTCATGTCGTTCTCGAAGACGACTTCGTTGAAGTGGTCCTCGACGAGCCGTGCGTACTTCGCGTCGGCCCGAGGGCCCGCGAGGGTCTCGGCGACCACGGCCGAACCGAAGCGGAAGGCGTGACGCCGCATCTGGACGTGCACCTTGGCATCCGGCACGGGCCGGCCTTCGCCATCGGTCACGGTGACGGTCAGATCAGCCATTCGCAGTTCTTCGATGCGTTGCTGCGCTTCGGCCCGCCACGCGGCGTCGGTTTCGCGGCCGGGGTACGTCAGCTTGGTATGCGGCAACGCCGTGAGGTCGAAGCCCGGGCCGAAGTTCTGGAGCCTCAGACCGCCGAGTTCCATGACCTGTGCGTCGTAGCCGAGCTGAAAGCTCAGCTTGCCTTCGCCCGGGGCGTAGTCGCGTTCCGCGATGAACGGAAAGTCGAAGCGCTTCCATCCGATGGCGTAGCTGATCTGGTGGCTCATCGATTGTGGCCACGGATCGCCGTTGAGCTCGAATTTGACGTCGGCGAAACCTTCACCCGTCATGGATTCGAGGCAGCGGGCATAGAAACCCACGTGCATCACGTCGCCTTTGCGGATCGGCCGGGCGTTGAGCCAATTCGCCTGGATCGACCACGTCGCGGCCGGCCGTCGCTCGACGACGACGCGTGCCGCTCGCTCAAACCCGGGGTGGTCAGCCGGAACGATATCGATCGTGGCCGGCCCGTCCGTATCAAAGGCCACGTCGTCCAGCCCTTGCGCCGCAACCACGTCTTGTCCACCAGTCGGCACCGGGCTTGCCTCGTTCGCTTGGCTCGTCCCCACCACCCCGAGCGCGACTCCGAGGCTTAAGGTGAACAGAAAAACGGCAAGCATGCTTTCGTACAGACGCGGCGTAAACAGAGTGATATCCATCGTTCTACCTCGTAGAAGAGCCCGCAATCGATTGCCCAGGGACCGACACGGGCGTGGAAACGAATCAGTACTGGACGTAAATATTTTCCGATTCGAGGTCATGGGCGACCGGGTCCTTGTAGCCGAACGAGCCGCCGTGGCCGTCGAGGAAGACGAAGTTGGCGGTATCGCCGATATGACGGAAACGGATCTGATTGACGTTGGCCGCCGAGTCTTCGTTGGTACCGAGATCGGCCTTGGCGGTGTAGTCAAACCCGTTGACGCCATCCACCAGCCACGGGGTTTGGTTGACGTTGTTTAAACCGGTGGCGAAATGACGACGATCGAGTACGGCCCCACCGTTGTTACCGTCTTCGGGGTTTTGCGTGACGTCGGTCGCGGCGAAGAGTGTGCTCGTGTTTCGAACCGTTTCGATACGCGTGGGCGTCAACAGCCCCGGTGTCCGGCCGAGTTCCTGGACACCGTACCAATCGACCACATTGGACTCGGGCATCAGCCGCGGATGGGCGGCGTACTGTCGCAATCGATTGTCGCCTTCCTGAGCTAACGCCGACGGGCAGGCGTATAGCTCGGCGATGCCCGCGTCCTGCACGCCAGCCTCGCCTTCCTCACGCCAGTTCTTTTCGCCCCGACCCATGGCGTTGAGCGAGAGCAACGCCCAATCGGTGTTCTCGCCGGATTGATAGTCGCCCGGAGTTGCGCCGAAGAACAAACCCCAGGGCAACGAGTCGTTGTTGTCGCCGGCATAGACGAATAACGCGACGCCTGCTTGCTTGAGATTCGACGAACACGCCAATGCCTGGGCGGCTTTGCGGGCCGAGCCCAACGCGGGCAAGAGCAGGCCGATCAGCAGGGCGATGATGGAGATGACCACGAGAAGTTCGATGAGGGTGAAGCCGGAAAGGCGGTGAGGGGCGGTGCGAGGCATGGCGACCTTTCGGAAAAGTGCAGAACAGACGGGATCAGGCCAAGCCGCGGCGGCGCCGGTGAACCCCGCCGCGGGCAACGAACACTTGTTCAAGCGGTGTTAAGCGGAACGTCGGCGACGCAGCGTCAAGCCCGCGGCGACCAACGCGGCCGCCATCGCGGGCTCGGGCACCGCGGCCCCTTCGAAGCTCGGGGCGGTGGTGCTGCCCCAGTTGTTCAGCACGCGGTTGAGCTCTTCCTGGTCCACGTTGGGCGTCTCGAACGGGTCGCCGTTGGGATCGAACGGCGCGGCGGCGCCCCAGTTGTTCAGCACGAGATTCAGATCGCCTTGTTCGACCTGACCCGAGTCGTCGTAATCCCCGACGATGCCCGAGACGAGCGCTTCGATGATCGCGACGTTGGCGATCTCGATGCCGAGCAGGCCCGCGTCGTCGCCGGCTTGAATCTGTATCTGGGAGAGATCAAAGTTCTGCAGGCCGTCGCCGCCGTTGGTGAAGCCAAAGGTTGTGACGAATTCCGACTCGCTGCCCGAGCCAAGCGGGAGCGTGAAGGTCGTGAATTCATCGGCGTTGAAGTTGTCGGTGCCGATGCCGAAGATGAAGTCCTCGCTACCTAGCCCGGGGCCCGAGTCGTCGCCGTCGTTGTCGCCCAACAAGACGACGAAGTCTTCCGCGGTGTTGCCGGGTAGGAGCTTGGCTTCGACCTGCAGGGCCGCCCCACTCGCATCGAAGTCGATGTTCAGGCCGTTGAAGCCGATGCCGCCATCGGGGTTTTCGGCAGTTGTGGGGTCGGCGTTGATGACGAAGCTGTCGCCGCTCGCGTCCGCGCCAGCGGTAAAGGTGCCAAACGTGAAGGGCTGGCTGGCGCTCGCAAACGTGTCGGTATTGAGCGCGGCGATCAGGGGGTTGTCCGGATCAACGATCTTGACGCTCTCGACATCGATCTTCAGACGGTCCGTGCCACCGAACGCCGACTGGATTTGTATCTGCGTGAGGCCGAAGTTCTGTAGGTTGTCGCCGGGGAGTTTGCCGTCTTGAGCCTGGCTGAAGACCGGGCCGGGGTTGAGCAGGTCTTGGGAGAGCGTGACGAATTCTCCCGGAGCCACGCCGGAGAGGTCGAAAGAGAATTGAAACTCATCGCCGTTAATCGGCCCGTCGGTGTCGCCCAGGACGACACGGAAGTCGGGTGCGGCGTTGAGCGGGTCGACGCGGAGCGTGACCTCGAGCGCCTTGCCCACAGAATCGAAGTCGGCAAACACGTCCGATCCGGCGCCGCCGAACAGCCCGTTGACGCCGTCGCTGTCCGTAGCGATGTCGATGTTGATCAGGCCGCCGCTGGTCCCGAACGCGCCGGGCTCGGAGAAATCCAGAAAGGTAAAGCCGTTGAGGTCGAACTGGTCGGCGTTGAAGACCGCCAAGTCGGCTGCCCTGGCAGAAACCGCCCATGAACCGGCGACGGCGAATCCGAGTGTGGCGACGAGTTGTTTGGTGCGAAACATGGTTTTCTCCTGAATCTCGAGACAAAAATGAGTCGGGGAAGCAAAGAAATGACGGTGGGAGCGATGGCTATGGGCGGCGACGCAGCACGAAGGCGGTCAGGCCGGCCCCGAGCAGCGCGGCCGATCCCGGTTCGGGAACGAGTTCGACGGATCGGACTTCGAGGTGCAAGCGGTCGGTTCCGCCGAATGCGCTTTGGAGTTGCCATTGATCGAGGCCGGGGTTGAGCGCCCCGTCGCCGCCGTTGGTAAAACCAAACGACTTGTCCGTAAAGACGGAGTTGAGGGGTGAAAACTGTTCGCTGAAGCCACTGCCATCGTTGAGCGGCGTGGCGAAGCTGGTGTCGATGAAGATCTGGTGATCTTCCGTGCCTTGTCCGGGTGCCGAGTCGTCGCCGTCGTTGTCCCGCAGAACGACCCGAAAGTCCTCGGCTTCGTTGCCGGGCAGCAGCCGGTACACGATCCGGAGCTGGTATTCGCTCGCGTCAAAATCTGTTTGAGTGAGGTCGCGCCCGATACCACCGAACGAAGACGCATCGATCGTCAATGACGAAATCGTTTCGGTCACGTTGCCCGAAAACCCACCGAAGGCGAAGCCGGCCGGCGCGCCGGTCAAAAACATGCCGTCGCCCTCGTACAGGGAAAGATTGGCGGCAGATGTTTGGGGGCTCAAACAAACCACCCAGGCCGCGACGGCAGCAACGACGGGTTGGAACGAATACAAATTCATGCGAATTCCCTCCTGGCTTGAAACAAAAAACGTCTGGTTTCGTGGGCTCCTCGAATGCCCACGCGGTGCGATGGCGGCGCGAGGCCGCTCAGTTCGACGGTGGCGAACCGGTTGAGGCACGTAGCGTGAGGTGGTGCTTCAGGGTGTAGGCGTGAGCGGGTTGGGAGACGACACCGGGTGCTTGGAGTTGACGCAAGAGAAGCTGAGCGCCGACTTTTCCGAGTCGTCGCGCGTCATAAGAAATGGTGGTCAACGGGGGGGAGAGCTTGTCGCAGGGGTACACGTCGTTGAAGCCCATCACGCTCATTTCCTCGGGGACGCGGAGGTTCAGCGTTTGGGCCGCCGAGAGAATCGGAATCGCTTCGTGGTGGGAGTAGCAGATCAAGCCCGTGGGGCGCTCGGCGGGGTTGGCCAAGCGGGCGACCATCTCCTCATGAGAAACGTGGAGGCAGCGCACGTTGGGCAAGCCGGCCTCGCGGAGCGCGGCGTCGATGCCGCGCCGGCGGTCTTCGATGCTGTAGTGGGCCTGGGCATCGATGTTGACGTAAAAGTCGAGGCGGCGGTGCCCGAGTTCGATGAGGTGTTGCGCGGCTTGGTAGCCGCCGTCAACGTCGTCGACGACGATACGCTCAAGGGTTGGGTCGGCGTCGCTGTTGAGCAGAACCGCGGGCAATTGGCTCTCGCGGAGCAGCGCCCGGGCATGCTCGGGCAAGAACTCAAACATCGCGCAGCCGTCCAACCGCGAACCCATGACCACGTCTTCAAACTGCTCACTCTCAACCTTGAGCAGCAGCAGGTGGTATCCGCGGTTGCTGAGCGTGTCGTTAAAGCCGTTGACAAACTCGGTGTGCACGCCTTCAAAAAACAGGGTGGCTTCGGTATTGAGTAGGCCGATCGTCCAGGTGCGTTTTTCGGAAAACGCCCGCGCACGCCAGTTCGCTCGATAGCCCATGTCCTTGGCCAGTTTTCGGATGCGTTCAGCCCGGCGGGCGGTGCTCTTCCACGTTTCTTTGGAGTCGCCACGCAGAACCCTCGCAACGGTCGAACTCGAGACGCCGGCCTTTTGGGCGATCTCATAGATCGTGACTTTGGAGTTCGTGGCGGAAGTATTCATCGCAACCTGAGGTCGAAACGTTTGGTTTGTTTAAACCTAAACATTGATTTGTCATCGAATTAGAGAAGAAAATAAAATGACACCGGTGTTATTTTAGCACCGGTGTCATTTTATGCAACCCCCTTGCGCCAACTTTCCTCGGGTTGTCGGCAGCCGCTTCGATCGCGGTCGGGGCTGCTTCCGGTCGAAATCGAGCGTGTTGGCCCCGCTGTGTTCACGAGAGCGATCCGGTGCTTTGATTCGTGAACCGCACGCAGATGGGCTGCGCTTCGCATCGGATACCGTCGGAAAACGCTTCCTGGCGCAGCTCAGGTGCGGCCGTTTTGGGCTTGGCAAGACCTTGTACAACCGGTTTCGGCCGATGCGCCAAGGTTACGGGGGGCAATAAATTTGCATGAGCTAGACATACGGCGGGCCGAGCTTCCGCATGCTGACCATCCTTGATGAGTCCATACGAGACGGGCTTGAAGATGTTCCTGGTCATCACCCCGGCGCGTTCAACGCTCAATTGATCTTCGGCTCGCCTCCGCGGCCGAGCTGTGCCCACGTGTCGTCATCCGGTTCGTGAACAACGGCGAGCAGAGCCGCCCTTTCCGCGTATCGGCTAGTTTGCGGATTGATGCTCTCCCAGGTGCGTCCGGTGTCGGGGGTGATCAACCTCGCGCTGCTGGCCCAGCGGGAAGGCTCGACGGGCGTGGTGGTGCCGATCCCGAACGCCGCGGAGGCCTCGGCGGTGCCGGGGATCGACGTGTTCCCGGTGGACTCGTTGGCGGCGGTGGTGGGCCACCTCAGCGGCGAACACCCGATCGAGCCGGTGCCGCCGGCGACGTTCGACCCGTCGGCGGTGGCGCCGGATGAGACGCTGCCGGACTTCGCGGACATCCGCGAACAGGAGGGCGCTAAGCGGGCGCTGACCATCGCCGCCGCGGGCGCGCACAACGCCCTACCGTTGTGATCGGGAAACAAGCCGGGTTGAGATCGACACCACCGTGTTTGGGGCGATCTGGCCCCGGGGAGGCTACTGCTTTATCCGGCGAAGCTTGCCCAGCCGGATAAAGTCCAAGCTTATTACAGATTCGAAGACTAGCGCCGCCTAGTCAACCCTCAGAATTTACAGGTGGTATGAACTCTGGGGGCACGTCAGCCAAACGGCTTGGTTTAGAACGCGTCTCAGAACGTTCTTCCGCCCGGAACTTTGCGAGTCGCAGCTAATAGGCGAGCGCGGTAGCAAAGTCCTGAAAAACATGGAATTGAGTGTTTTAGCGTTTGTTGTCTTGCTTACGCTCACTCTAAACGTGAACACTTACGCCCCAATCTTGTTTGACAGCTGGACCTGTTGCTTACAACACCAGACGGCATCAGCGGTTTTGCGTGTGCGACGGTAGACGGCCGGGAGGCGACTCCGCCGAGTCGCGCAGCTCGGCCGGGACGTCTTGAAGCGAACGTTCGTCCAGAACGTACGACCGACCGATCAACTCCGCGTCGTGATTGACCACCTCGGGAAAACGCATACCGGCCAGCACTTCGACCGCGAAGATCTCTTCGACGCCGGACTCGAAGCGGCAAAAGCCCACGGTCTCGCCCGTCTCGAGATGGATGATCCATACGCCGCAGTGGCGGTCTTCGGCCTGGGCCAGACGATCCACCAGCGGGATGCCGCTGAACGTCGCGGACTCGCGCACCTGCGATAATCCCACAAACGCGAACGGCCCCCAGAAGCTCAGGCCCCGCGTGAAGCCAGGGAGTTGAGCGACCGCGTGGTACTCCCCGGTGTCGAGGGCGACGGTGCCGAGGGTGCCGTCGCCGCTCTCCAGCACCCACAGCTTGCCGCGGTACCAACGCGGGGAGTGAGGCATGCAGAGCCCCGCGGCGATCACTTGATTCGTGGCCACATCGAGGAGGACCCCGCCGTCCCGTTTGTTTTCGCGCCAGCCGGCGGGGGTGTCGGTCGTGCCCAGCGCCGTGACGTAACGCACCCGGCCGTCGCGGATCGCGAGGCCGTTGAGGTGGCAGTTGTCGCCGGGAGCCAGCTTGGAAATGAACGGCGGACGCCAGATCGGCTCGAAGCTGTAGTTCGCGCTGCGGACGGCCAGGCAACTGAAAGCCGTATTCACGAAGACCAAATCGCGTTCGCCGGGACCCGAATCGGCCCAGGCCAGCTCGTGGATCTGGACGTCCCCGGTGCAACTACTCCAACGCGGGAGAAAGCACGCATCGTGGTTTGCTTGTTGGGTCGGGTAATCCTCGGAGGCGTCCAGCTTCTTGCAAACGGCCGGCACGTCGTGGAATTCGCACACTTCGGTCGCGCATCCCACCGCCAATCTTCCCGAATCTACCGCCAAGCCCATCGGCCTGCGGATGGCGCGAAAGTGCGTGTTCAGAACCCCGGCGTCGTTGCGCAGGATGACCAGTTTTTCGGCCTGATAGGTCGTCACCAGCAACGACAACCCCGAATCGGCCAGCAGCGCGGGAACGCTGGTCGTATGCACGCTGCGTAGCAGCGGCGTGCTCACCTCGTCGGAAGTTGACGGAGCGTTGTCGGTCAAGGGGTTTCGTTCTTGAACTCACGGTTGCGGAGGTGAGCTGGCCATTCACCCGGATGGGGTTGCGAACGATCCCGCATCGGCTCGATAACCATGGTAATCGGTGGGGCCGGGGCGAAGGCCGAGTGTTACGGTAAGTGAGGGGGGCTCGGTTCGACATCCGCATAGCCTTCGACCATGCTCGCCAAGACTCACTCTTTCTTCCTCCACGGCATCGAGCCCGGGGACTGCGGAGTCGAACTCGCCCCGGCGGCATGGCTGATTGAAGAGCCGGGCTCCGCTACGCTCCGCCCGTCGTTTTAAGGGAGCAGCATCACCGCGAGACCAATGTAAACCGTGGTGTCAACCGTGAGGGCAGGTCAAACACCCGATCCCGGAGTTCCTGAGGGTAGGTTTTCGCCATCCATGGTCTCCACGAAGCAAAACCATCGCCGTAGAATCGGATCTCCAATCGCGCAACCCAAGCAAGTGCCGAAAGCGCTGGGGCAAAACCGTTTGCTCTGTACACACCCTCCGCTATGGCTTGTCCGCTACACCGCAACATCTAGGTAACGGCAGATTGATTCTAGATCGAGCACCTGATGGATATAAAAGTTTCACAGGGGATAGCCAGACTTCTGTTCTTAACTTTAGTTTGGTGTAACCATTGAGGGATCACTCGCATCGCTACGGGGTCGGCTCGACGGCCCAAAGGGTCAAGCCATCAAGGGCGAAGCGGTAGCCCGGGCCGTTGGCGGCCTCCGACCAGATGTAGAGGTAATCACGCAGCGCGTTGAGGGTGAACGTCCGCTCGTAGTAGGTCCACTCTGTGGTGAGCGGGCGGCGGTGCCCCAGGGTGGTGTTGCCGCCCCGACCGTTCTGGTGGCTGAAGAAGATGGAGCCGTCGGCGTCGAGCCCACGGGCCCAATAGCCGATCCGGTAGGTCTCGCCGACCTCCAGGCCCAGGTCGCCGACATCGAGCCGGAGCCCGCCGTAGTTGTGCCACGGGTTGCTGTTGGCGGTGACCACCAGGGCGCTGCCCCCAGCGGGAGCACCGTACGTGGACTCATGGACAAGCGTCGCGTTCCGGTAATTGCGGTAGCCGCCGGGTGCGTCGAAGGGCATGGCCAGCAGCGACGGCGACGTCTCCACGCTGACGGCGATGGGCGAGGCCTCGACCGCACCGATGTCGATTCGGGCGGTACCGTCGCTGTCGCCGTCCGCCAAGCGGTTTTCGCCGCGCTGGTCCGTGGCCAGCGTGTGGCCGTCGGCGTCCACGGCCCGAGCGTGGTCGCCGGCGTCGATCGCGGCGCTGCCCGGCAGCAGCGCGTGCGTCGGCGTGTTTCCGCCGTAGTCGCCCAGCGGCGACAGGCCCGCATCGGTCACGCCGACCAGGTTGCCGTCGACTTCGTGGACGAAGCTACCCGACGTATCCACGCCGATCAGGTTGTAGCTGCCTTGGATGTTGTGACTCGATTCTTCGGCACCCCCGAGGTCGGCGGCAGATTGGCCGGTGCCGGCCGTGTTGCCGACGACGATCGAGTTATGAATTGTGAGACGGGAAGCATTGCCTTGGTAGCCGATATTGCCGACGAAAACCCCCCCCAAGGCCCCGGTCCCGTCGCCATCAATGTCTGCGTGGTTATCCGTAATGGTCGTATTAATCAGTTCGCCGGTCGCCTGGAAGCCAACAACCAGACCACCTGCAACACCGGTCGATTCATTCCCCGAAATCGTCGAGTTGACCAGGCGAACACTACCCAGGTGTACGCTGATCGGGGCCTCATCCCCCGAGTAACCGGTAAACGTGCTATCGGTCGCCTCAATGGCGGCAAATGCCCCGTAGATCAGCGTGCCGTCGAAGACCGAACGATCGATCAACACATGGATGCTGCTTCCGCTGTAGTTGGTACGCACTGAGTTGTTGGTCAGGTAGCTATCACGCACCACGAGCCCGGGATTGTTTGAGCTCGGAGAATACGGGTTGAAGCCGGCGGTCCGGACCATGATGCCTCCGGAGAGCGAGGCATGATCCAGAGTCAACTGATCGGCCAGCGTCAGGTTTGCATCCGCCACGCTGTCCAGCGTCACCCCCGTGATCACCGTGTCCGCCTCGACCGTTACGTTACCGACCCGGATCGTCAGCTCGTCCCGCCCCGGACCGGCGATCTCCACTTCGCTATCGATCGCCAACCAACCCTCGCCGTTTTCCAGATCGATCACCGCGCCCGGCGCCAGGTCGAACGTGATCGTGTCCTGCCCCGGCAGCAGCGCCGCCAACGCGATCGCTTCACGCAGACTTACCTGACCGACGCCGTAGTCGCCGTCGACCACGTCCTCGGCCGTCGACACCACGATCTCGGTCTGCGACTGGAACGCCCCGATGTCCAGCGTCCCGTCCGCCTGGTCGAGCCGCGGTAGGCCGCGTTGGTCCGTCGTCACGTCGTCCGGGACCAGGGCCGCGTCGCCCGCCGCGATCGCAGCGCTGCCCGGCAGCAAGGCGTGCGTCGGCGTGGGCCCGCCGTAGTAACCCAGCGGCGACAGGCCCGGGTCGGCGTCGCCGATGAACTGGTTGTTGTTGCCCGTGGGCAGCCGGTTGTGGGGGTCGGTGCCGATCAGGTTGTGCGAACTCGAGGCGGTGAAGCTCGCGCCCCAAGCGAAGGTCAGGTCGTCGCCCGCGTTGCCCGCCACGATCGTGTTATGCAGTTCCACGGCCGACGAATACCAGCTGGCAATATGGATGCCGCCGTTCGTGCCCAGGTTGCCGGTGACCGTGCTGGAGACAATCCGCCCCGACGAGCTACTGTCCGAATAGACGCTGCCGCCGCCGGGGTAGCCGTACCCACTGGAACCCGGACTGGTGGCGGTGTTCCCGGAGATCGTGCTGTTGAGGATCTCAAAAGAGCCGTTGTAGCTGGCGACGCCGGCCCCTTGGCCGGCGCTGTTGCCGGTGACGGCGCTGTCCCGCAGCACCAGGTCACCCGAGCGATTAAACACGCCACCGCCCACACTTCCGTTGCCCGCGGCCGTGTTGTCTTTGACGTGCACCCGCGTGAGCGTCAGGTCGCCGCTGTTCCAAATGCCGGCCCCGCCTCCGTAGCCGCCGGCGTATCCGCCGGTCACGGTCAGGTCCGCGATCTCGACCGCCCCGCTCGTGAAGCTGACTTGCAGGGCCCGGCTGTTGCCCTGGGCGTCGAGCGTGAGCGCGTCGGCGCCCAGGCCCTGAATCGTCACGCCGTCGGCGTCGTTGATCGTCAGCTGATCGTTCAACAAGATGGTATCGGTGGCCCCAGTGAACACGTCCGCGTCGAACGTGATCGTGTCATGGCCCGGAGTCTGAGCCGCTCGATCAAGGGCTTCACGGAGCGTCGTGACCCCGTCGTCGGGGTCCGTGTGGTCCGAAAGGCTGTCCACGGTCACCGAGGACGCTTCGGCCGGAGCGTTTTCGACAGTGATCGTTTCAGATCTCGTATACGACCCGTCTTCGTCGCTCAAGGTTGTCGTGACCGTGTAAGTGCCCGCCGAAACGTACACGTGGGACGTATTAAAAATCGAGCCCCCCCCAGCAGATGCGTCGCTCTGCCCGTCGCCCCAATCCACGTGCCAGCCTGTGATCGTGTCCTCTCCCAAGTCGAACATCAGATACCCGTGATAAGGCACGCTCTCACCGACCACCGGCGTGGTCACCGGTTGGCCGGGGATGTAATTCAGATAAACACCGAATTCAGGTGCCCGGTTGAGCACCTGCACCGTCCAAGGCGCGGCCACCACCTCGCCATCGTCGGCCGTAAGGGCCGTCGCCACGATCTCGAACGTCGCGTCGCCGTCTCGGTAGTAGTGAGACGCCTCCGTCACCGCGCCTAGTACCTCCATCGTGCCGTCGCCCCAGTCGATCCGCCAGCCCGCCAGGTCTCCGCCGGTAAGCGACAATTCCAGGCGATAAGCGGGGCCGAATGGCGAACCCATGCTGTTTTCTGCGTATGTTCCTGCGCCCGTGGCCGCGGCTACCGGCGCAGGGTCTCCCGCACGTTCGTAAGCACCCGCGTCCGGCGAGCCGTCGTGCCGCGGTTGGCCCGCGAAGTCAAACGCAACCTCCGGAACACCGCCCCCAATGTCGATCGCCACCGACCCAGCCGCGAGAGTGAAATCGTCGTCGGCCCCACCGTCTCCAACGGTTTCGTTGTAACCCAGCACGTCGTCGGCCCCGTCGGGATCAAGCCATAGTGGGTCGCCAGCACGGCTCAAGGCATCGGTCCCCGTCGCCTGCCACTCCTCAATCGTGAGATATTCAAATCCGTTTAGCGAAACCAAAGCCGCATTCGAAGTCTGATTATAAACATTAAAATTACTGGCAAATTGGCTGTCGGCATTATCGACCTGGAGGGCAAC
The DNA here is from genome assembly GCA_039180415.1 of Planctomycetota bacterium. GTDB lineage: Bacteria > Planctomycetota > Phycisphaerae > Phycisphaerales > Phycisphaeraceae > CAZIXN01. Next base: position 50,347 of record JBCDDH010000019.1, read on the forward strand.
GTCGTTATCACTCCAGACGATATTGTTGAATAATTCTAGACCGGTTGGCTGCGATTGCAGCCACAACCCCTTGCCGTTCGGCTCGTAGATCGTATTGTGAGCGATCAGTATGCGATCTTCCGGATTGTTCCCGGCCTGATTGCGGATTGAAAGACCAGCCGTCTGATTGTCGTAAATGAGATTGTTAAATATCAGGGTTTCTTGGCCTGCGCTGCTATACGGCTGCAGGACTTCGACGCCTAAGTCATTGCTATAAACGCGATTGTTCCGAAACACCGACGGCCCTTCGACAATAGCGGCGGTTGCTGAATCAGAAATCGCGTTGCCCTCAACAATCGAACTTCCTCGAGCGTGAATACCAAAGTTGACTGCCGAAGTAATAGAGTTGTCTCTAGCTACAGAATCAATAAGCTCTATGCCCCCATACACATTCTTAAACGTATTTTCCTTTACGAAAGCACCGCCCTTCGCGACGACGGCCCTGCCGGTGTTTGATTGGGTCGCGTCACTACCTAAG
>JBCDDH010000020.1:0-48129 GCA_039180415.1 Planctomycetota bacterium
GATCCGGGGGGGGGCGGTTATCGGGCGGTGGGCGGGGGGGGGGGCGGTGGGGTTCGACGCGGCGATCGAGGCGTGCCGGCGGGTGTCGTTCGGGTTGTTGGAAAGCGCGGAGCACCCGCTGCTGTTCGGGGCTCTGGTGTTCGCGCTGCCGACGCTGGGCGGCTTGATCGTGGGGCTGCTGCAGAGCAAGGCCTTCCGCGCGACACGACGTGAACCGGGCGTGCCCAGCGTCATCGAAGCGCTGGCCAAACAGAAGGGCCAGCTGCCCGCGAAGATGGGCATCAGCAAGGCGGTCACCGCGTCGGTAACGATCGGTAGCGGCGGATCGGCGGGCGTGGAAGGGCCGATCCTCACGATCGGCGCGACGGTGGCTTCGCGATCGGCGGCGCTGCTCCGCCTGCCGCAACGCCACGCGCCGACGCTAGTGGGCTGCGGCGCCGCGGCGGGCACGGCGGCGATTTTCAACGCGCCGATCGCCGGGGTGATCTTTGTGTTGGAGGTCGTCCTGCGCGACTTCTCGGTGCGGACGTTCATGCCGATCGTGGTCGCCAGTGTGTTCGGCGTCGCGGTCACCCAGGCGATCCTCGGCCAGAACGAGGCGGTGTTCACGCTGCCCGAAGCGATGACCGTATATACGTTCTCGTTCGCGGAGTTGCTGCCCTACGCGGCGTTGGGGCTGCTGGCCGGCGGCGCGGGCGCGGCGTTGACGCTGGGCCTGCCGCGCTGCGAAAAGCTGTGGGACCGGCTGGCCGTGCCGACGTGGAGCAAGCCGGCGCTCGGCGGCGCGCTGCTGGGCATCTTGGGTGTGGGCTTCGCGCTCTACGCCGGCAACCCGATGCCCGCGTACGAGGCGCCGGTGTTCTTCGGCAACGGCTACCCGGTCATCGAGGCGCTGCTCAACCCGATGACCTACGCCACGCTGGACGGCGGCGTCGGCCTGCTGCTGATCGTGCTGCTGTGCAAGCTGGTGGGCACGTGCCTCACCCTCGGCTCGGGCGGGTCGGGCGGCGTGGTCGCGCCGTCGCTGTTCCTGGGCGCGGCGTTGGGCGGCGTGGTCGGGCTGTGGGCGCAGCAGACCGGCTGGCTGCCCGTCGACTCGCCGGCGACCTACGCGCTGGCGGGCATGGCCGGCGTGCTGGCCGCGGTCGCACACTGCCCGCTGGCGGCGTTCCTGCTGGTGTTCGAGCTCACCGCCGACTACCAGGTCATCCTGCCGATGATGCTCGTGGCCATCCTCGCCACCGCCACCGCCCAGAAGCTCGCCGGCCAAAGCATCTACGGCCACTGGCTCACCCAACGCGGCATCCGCACCGGCACCTACGCCGACCTCACGCTGCTGCGCCGCATGACGGTCCGCGAGGTGCCGCTCACGCCCGCCGTCCTGGTCGAGGCCGACGAGCCCGCGACGCGCCTGCTCGAACTGGCCCGCGACTTCGCCGCCACCGATTACGTCGTCTGCTCCGACGACGAGGTGTACACCGGGCTCGTCGTCGGCGACGACGTCCGCAAGACCCTCGCCCACCACCACGCCGCCGCGTTGATGATCGTTTCCGAGCTGATGCGCACGAACCTCGCCACCGTCACGCTCGACGAAACCCTCGACGCCGTGATGGACAAGTTCGCCCGCCACGAGGTCGCGTCGCTCGCCGTCGTCGATTCGGCGGGGCACGTCAAAGGCGTCATCACCCGGCCGCGCCTGATGCGCGAATACCAACGGGCCCTGGAACGCCGAGCGTGAATCCGACCCGCTTGGCCGTATCGTGAACGCGTGTCCGCGTCCGACCCGCCCCCCCGCCGCTTCACGCTCCGCCGCGCCTCCCGCCTCTCGGGCAAGAAGGCGTTCGCCGCCGTGTTCGACGCGAAGATGCGGAAGAACGCCGGCCCGCTGTCCGTGCTCACCAAGCCCAACGGCCTGGGCTTCCATCGCTTAGGCCTGTCCGTCTCCCGCAAGGTCGGCAAGGCCCACGACCGCAACCGCGTCAAACGCCGGCTCCGCGAAGTTTTTCGGTTGGACCGCCCCGCCGACCCGGCTTACGACACCCGCGACGCCGAAGAAAATCTCGTCGGCTACGACATCGTGATTGTCGTCCGCCCCGCCGCCCGGCAAGCCGGCTTCGACGACCTGCGCCGCCACCTGGCCGACGCCGTCCGCCGCGCCCACCTTAACTGGCAACGCCGCCTCAAATAACCCGTTCCGATCCGGGGAATGCCCGCGGCGCCGCAACGTCCGAAAACCCGGACCGACCCACGCCGCCGCCCGCTTGCGACGATGATCCTCATACGCTTCAAGCAACGGCTTTTCGCGATCCCATGCGCCTCCCCGCCCGCCTACGTCAGCTCCAGCACACGATCCGCGATCTCACGGACGCGGACAACGAGCACCTCCCACGCACCCAGCGCGCCCTGCTCTACGCGATCGAGCTGGGCCGGTTCGCCGCCGCCAAGCTCAAGCAAGACCGCGCCCCGCAGATGGCCGCGGCCCTGACTTACCACACGCTGTTCTCGCTGCTGCCCACGCTCGTGCTCACGCTCGTCGTCGCCAGCGCGTTCGTTTCCGAACAACAGCTCAACGACCTCAAAGATCAGACCGTCAGCTGGGCCGTCAAGTGGCTCGATACCAACCCCGACGACGCCCCCGGCGGCAACGCCCGGTTGCCCGACGTCGGCCCGCTCTCGCCCGCCCAGCAACTCATCCAACAGCGCCAGACCGAGTACGCCAATACCGCCGAGAAGCTCGACGACCAGCTCTCCACCTGGCTGGACCAACTCCAGGAAGTCGACTTCCGTTCCATCGGCGTCGTCGGCGTGCTCATCTTCCTTTACGGTGCCACCGCGCTGCTCGCCACGATCGAGTCGTCCTTCAACCGCATCCTCCGCGCCGACGAAAACCGGCCGTGGTACCTGCGCTTCCCGCTGTACTACACCACCCTGACGCTCGCCCCGGTCGTGCTGCTCGCCGGCCAATGGGCGCAGAATCGCTTCCTCGAACTCATCAAAACCAGTGGCGCGCTCGTCGCCTGGCTCGCCGGGCCGTTCGTGTTCCTCTCGCCGCTGCTCACCGCCTGGATCGTGCTGCTCCTGGCGTTCATGCTCCTGCCCAACACCACGCTGCGCCTCCGCGCCGCGGCCGTCGGCTCGTTCGTCGCCGCCCTCGCGATGGGCATCGCCGTCGAAGCCTTCTCGTTCTACGCCACCAACACCGCGTCCACCAGCCTCTACGGCGCGCTCGCGCTGCTGCCCCTGTTCCTGTTGCTGCTCTGGATCGTCTGGCAGATCGTCCTGTTCGGCCTGGAGATCGCCAGCATCATCCAGTTCGCGCCCGACCCCGCCGAACGCCGCAAACGCCGGCAACAGGACGCCGACCAGGCGCTCCGCGTGATCGACCCCCGGCTGATCGTGCCCGCGTTGGTCCGCTTCGCCCAGGCTTTCCGCGACGGCGAAGCGCTCACCGCCCGCCGGCTGAACGAAGCGCTCCGCCTCCCGCCCGGCGCCGAGCGACCGCTGCTGAGCGCCCTGCTCGACGCCGGCCACGTCCACCGCGTCCAGGCCGACGGCGATGAAAGCGACCCCCGCTTCGCGCTGCACCGCGCGCCCGAAACCGTCGCGCTGACCGAGCTGCTCGACACCGCCCGCCGCCTCGGCCGGCCCGACACCGACGCCGTGCACACCCACCTCCAAACCCTCGACGACGCCGAGCGCCAAGTCGCCGAGCGGCGCACCCTCGCCGACCTGCTCTAATTACGAAGGCCCGCCGCGACGCCTCCCTTCGCCTCAGCCCTCCCCAAACACCGACCAGTCCACCACCCCCACCGCGGTCGCTCGCCGCGCTCGGTCCCACGACAGCCGCACCGCGTCCGCTTCCACCGCCTCGCACGCGCGGTAGTCGATCAACCAATCTTCCGTCGAATCCCACCGGTCCACCACGGTCTTCCAATCGCCGCCCACCCGCGCCTCCAGCCGCCACCCCGTCGCTTCCGGCCCCAGCCCCGCCTCGTAATCCAGCTGCGGCTCGGTCCACACCACCCGGCACGATCGCAGCGTGTAGGTCCGTCCCAATTCGATCTCCAGCGACGGCAACACGTCGCCCGCCGTCGGCTGCCACCACGTCTTCATCGAGCCGTCCGTCGCGTAGATCCAATCCCGGCCCGCCGCCACGCTCGACGCGGTTACGCGCTGCTTCGCGTGGTTCACCGGCAACCACTCCGGGCTATTCCCTGAATGGGGTTGTGGTTGTCTCCCCGGGGCCCGCCGCGGCGCCTCGCTCGCCGCATCCACGAACAAATGCCCGTCCGCATCGAAACCCGCCGGGTCCATGCCGATCCGCCGCTCGAACATGTGCCGCACGCACACCGCACACGTGTAAAACGCCCACCACGTCCCGCCCGGCCCCGGCACGATGCAGCCGTGCCCCGGCCCCCGCACCAGCCCGTGCCGGTCCGCACAGATCGGGGTCCGTCTCTGATACACGAACGGCCCCATCGGCGTCTCACCCACGTACGCCCCCATCGCGTACGTCGAGAACTCCGTGCCCGGCCCGGCGAACGTCAAAAAGTATTTCCCGTTCGCCTTAAGCATCCACGCCCCTTCCGTGAACGACTTGCTCGCATCCTCGTTGTGCTCGCCGTACCGCTCCCACTTTTTGGAAGCATCAAACTCGAACAGCGTCTTCGGGTGTTCCAACAGCTTTCGCGGCTCGTCCGGGTCCAGCGGCGCGCCCTTGATCCCGCCCTCGCCCAAGCCCCAATACGCAAACAGCGCGTCGCCGTCCGCGAACAACATCGGGTCCATCCACTCCGGCACCGGCTCCCCGTCCGGATCGACGAACGGCCCGACCTCCACGAACGGCCCGAGCGCGTCGTCGCTCACCCACAGCCCCGCCGTGCATGCCGTCAATAAGTATCGGCCCCGGAACTTCTCCACCGTCGGCGCGTACCCCGCGTCGTACGGCTCGACGCGATGATGCCGCCACGTCACGAAGTCTTCGCTGACGTACGCCATCCCCGCCGACGAATACAACACCCAGCGTGCGCCGTTCGGGCCGTCCGCTTCGTACAGCACCGTCGGGTCCGCCGTCTCGCGGAAGTCCCCGCCGAGGACGTCCCCGCCCGGCATGATCGAAGGGTCGATCGAACACCGCCCCCGCGGATAGTCCGGCAGCGGCAGCGGGTTGCAATACGTCAGCGGCGAAGCGGCGTGAGGTGATTTCAACATCCCCGCATCCTCGAACGCCGCGGGGTCACGGTCAAACACCGTTTAAGCAAGGGCATGTTCGAGCACCTTGGTTCCGAGTTCTTCGACCGGCGATCGTGAATCCAGCCGAAGGACCGGGCAAGGCAGACGACGCATCCAACCTTCGTGAAGATCAAGGCTACGGGTCGGGGCCTTGGCCTCGTCATAGCTCCGAGCCCAATCCATAAATTGGACGTGTGCGGCGTGCATGTCGCCGCCGGGTTGTATGCGCGAGCCGTAACGGGCTTTCTCCCGAGAAGCGATCCGTGCCATCCGCAACTCGTGGGGTAGGTAGAGAAACACCGCGAGGCTGAAATCACGCAACAGCGGGTCTCCCCAACTGCAAAGCGAACCGGAGAGCACCCAATGGATCGCCCCGCGGGTGTCTCGTCGGATCATCGCCACGCGCTCGGCGGGCTCGCGTTTGTGAGTAAAGGGCGGATCGGTATCCAGCCAGTAATACGAGTCGGTGTCCAGGTGTCTGCCCGCGAGCCGCTCGGAGAGGTGTGATCCGAGGGTCGTCGTGCCGGAGCCCGAAGCGCCAAAGATGTGAATACGAGCGGACATTTTTCGATGCGTTCAGTGGATGACCCGAGTCGCCTCACCCCGACCCCAAGACCGCGTCCAACAACCCCGGAAACCGCGCCTCCAGGTCTTCCCGCCGTAGGAAATTCCGCCGCGAGGTCCCTTCGGGCACCTGCCGGATCACGCCCGCTTCGCGCAGCACCCGCCAGTGATGGCTGGCCGTCGATTTGGGGATCGCCTCCAAAAACGCGTTGCACGGCAGGCCGTCGCACCCCTCGGCCATCCGCACGATCTCCAGGCGCACCGGGTCGCCCAGCGCGCGCAGCACGTCCGACAAGATCAAGTCTTCGGCTCGAGGATGCTTGAGGGAACGCACGCGAAAATCCTAGTCAACGCATTGACAACCCAAATTGTTCGATTAATATCGAATAAACGTACGATCCAGCCTCGCTACCTCAAAGAAACTCCCATGCGTGCCTACCAAGTCGTGTCCCCCGACGGACCCAGCGCCCTCCAGGCCGTCGACCTGCCCGAACCACAGCCGGGGCCCGGCGAGATCGCCGTCGCCATCCGCGCCGCGTCGCTGAACTACCGCGACCTGCTCGTCGCCAACGGCGGCTACCCCCGGAACGACCGCCGCCCGGTCGTCCCGCTCTCCGACGGGGCCGGCGAAGTCACCGCCGTCGGCGACGGCGTCACCCGCTGGAAAGTCGGGGACCGCGTCGCGCCCAACTTCATGCGCGATTGGCTCGGCGGCGCGATCCACGACCGGGCCCTGAACTCCAGCCTCGGCGGCGGGATCGACGGCGTCCTCGCCGAGACCGTCGTCCTGCCCGAAGCTTCGGTCGTCGCGATCCCCGAACACTTGAGCTTCACGCAAGCCTCGGCGTTGCCGTGCGCCGCGTTGACCGCGTGGAACGCGCTCAACGCCGCCGGTGTTGGCGCGGGAGATACCGTGCTGCTGCTGGGCACGGGCGGCGTCTCGATCTTCGGCCTGCAGTTCGCCAAAGCCATGGGCGCGACCGCGATCGTGACGTCCAGTTCCGACGACAAACTCGACCGGGCGAAGCAACTCGGGGCCGATCACACCGTCAACTACAAGCAACATCCGGAATGGCACGAACCCGTCCGCCGGCTGACCGCCGACCGGGGCGTCGATGCCGTGCTGGAAGTTGGCGGTGCCGGCACCCTCGAACGCTCGCTCCAGGCCGTACGCATTGGTGGCCACGTTGCGCTCATCGGCCTGCTCGCCAAAACCGAAACCCAGCCGTCGATCCTGTCCGCACTGCTCAACGCCCAAACCATCCACGGCATCTACGTCGGCAGCGTCGAGACTTTTGAAGCCATGAACCGCGCGATCACCGCCCATCGCCTCGAGCCGGTGATCGACCGAAATTTTTCGTTCGACGACGCGATCGCCGCGTACGACTACTTCGCCTCGCAGCGGCACCTTGGCAAAGTCATCATCGAGTTCTGAACCCGATCGCAACCATTTAAAAAGCCCGCGGCCGAAACGCCGCGGGCTTTTCACTTCGATCCGTACGATTCTCAAGACGCTTTCGCGGCCATCTTCTCCGCCTTCGCCTTCGCGTCGTCCAGCGTGCCGACGTACATGAACGCCGACTCGGGCAAATCGTCGCCCTCACCGCTGCACAGACGCTCGAAGCTGTCGATCGTGTCTTCCAACGGCGTATAGATGCCGGGGAAGCCGGTGAAGACTTCCGCCACGAAGAACGGCTGCGACAGGAAGCGCTCGATCTTGCGGGCGCGGTTGACGGTGAGCTTGTCCTCTTCGGAGAGCTCGTCGACGCCGAGGATCGCGATGATGTCCTGCAACGCCTTGTAGCGTTGGAGGATCGACTGCACTTGCCGGGCCACCGCGTAGTGCCGTTCGCCCAGGACGCCGGGGTCGAGGATGCGGGAGGTCGAGGTCAGCGGATCGACCGCGGGGAAGATGCCCTTCTCGGCGATCGAACGCTCGAGCACGACGAATGCGTCGAGGTGAGAGAACGCGGTCGCGGGGGCCGGGTCGGTCAGGTCGTCCGCCGGGACGTAGATGGCCTGCACCGACGTGATCGCGCCCTGATCGGTCGAGGTGATGCGTTCCTGAAGCTCGCCCATCTCGGTGGAGAGCGTCGGCTGGTAACCCACCGCGGACGGCATCCGGCCCAGCAGCGCGGACACTTCCGAGCCCGCCTGGGTGAAGCGGAACACGTTGTCGACGAAGATCATCGTCTCCTTGCCGGACTCGTCGCGGAAGTCTTCCGCCATGGTCAGGCCGGACAGCGCGACGCGGAGGCGCGAGCCGGGCGGCTCGTTCATCTGGCCGAAGACCATCGCGACCTTGTCGATGACGTGGGCGGTCTCGCCGTTCTCGTCGGTGTACTCGGCCTCTTGCATTTCCAGCCAGAGGTCGTTGCCCTCGCGGGTGCGTTCGCCGACGCCGCAGAACACGGAGTATCCGCCGAACTCCCGCGAAACGCGGGCGATCATCTCTTGAATGATGACGGTCTTGCCCACGCCCGCCCCGCCGAACAGGCCGATCTTGCCGCCACGGACGAACGGGCAGAGCAGGTCGACGACCTTGATGCCGGTCTGCAACACCTCGGTCTTCGGCGAAAGCTTGACGAAGTCCGGCGGGTCTTTGTGGATGGGCGCCGTCTTGTCGGGGCTTTCGACCGGGCCACGCTCATCGATCGGGTTGCCCAGCAGGTTGAACACCCGGCCGAGCACCTGCTCGCCCACGGGCACGGACACCGCCGCCCCCGTGTCCGCGATGCTCGTGCCCCGCGTCAGCCCGTCGGTCGAGCCCAGCGCCACGCAGCGAACCTCGCCGCCACCCAGGTGCTGCTGCACTTCGCCGACGAGCGTGACCTGATCGTCGCCAACGGTGTAGGTACAGCTCAGAGCATTGAAGATGTCGGGCAGGTCCGCCTCGGCGAACTTGGCGTCGAAGGTCGAGCCGATGACTTGGGTGACGGTGCCGGTAGGCATAAAAAAAGGTCCAGGGCTTGGGGAACGGGGGCAGAAGAACAAATCGGCGGGAGACGCAAGAGGTCGCCTTCCGTGTGGGGAGCAGACCATACCCGCGCCGATTGACACGCCCAAATCAAATTTCACTTGGCGATATATCGAAAATCGATATATTGGCATCCGGCACAGAAAACCCTGCTCACACCCCGCAAACCGCCATGCCCCCCGCCGACCCCCACAAATCCCTTCTCCACGGCAGCCTCGACGTGCTGGTCCTCGCGATCCTTGCCGACGGCCCGCAATACGGCTACTCCCTCCAGAAAAAAGTCTCCGAAGCAGGCAACCACGCGATCAAAGCCGGCACGCTTTACCCCCTGTTGCACCGGATGGAGGCCGACGGCCTGATCACCCCCACTTGGGAAAAGACCACCGGCCGGCCCCGCAAGTGGTACGCCCTCACCCCCGCCGGTCAAAAGGCCCTCACCCGCCAAGCCGCCGACTGGCAGGCGGCGCTCGCCCGGATGCAGGCCGTGGTCCTGCCCGCGCTGCGCCGCGTCACCCGCTTCCCCGACGCGCCCGCGCTCACCCCGCCCGAGCCGGCCTGACCCCGCTTCCGGAACGCCGCCATGTCGCAACAAGAGTTCGAGCACTACCTCTCTCTGCTCGCCCGCATGCTCCGGCTCACGCCCAGCCAGCGTGACGCGATCGCCGACGAGCTGCGTACCCACCTCGAAGAACGCCTCGACGAGCTTCAGCAAGAAGGCCACGACCGCGACGAAGCGATCCGCCTCGCCCTCGACGAGTTCGGCGACGCCAATGCGCTCGCCGCCGACTTCGCGCTAACCGCCCGCCGCACCACCCAACGCAAGACCCGCAGACGCCTCATGCAGACCACCGCCGGAACCCTCATCGCCGCCGCCGCCGTCACTTTCACCGTCATGACGCTCACGCCCAACAACTTCCAGGGAGCGCCGACGCAGGCGTCGGCCACGGCCGACCCTTCGCCGCTACCGCAACGTGATCAAGTGTCGCTCGAAACCCGGGTGGTGCTCGTCGAGCCAGCAGAGTTGGAGAACTTCCCGCAATCCGCCCACCCGATTCAGCTTCCGGGGTTCGCGCAAGCGTTCGTGTTCGAACGACTTGAGCAACTCGAGCCTTGGTGGCGGTTGCCCTCAAGCTACACGTTGACCTACCCAAGTGTCACGACATTCTTCGGTCAACGCGCTTACTTCATGAGCGCAACGCAGACCAACGAAGGCCAGATGGATACCGACGCCGATGAACCGCCGTTAGTCACGACAAGCCGCGGGCTGACGGTGGGCTCGCTCGTCCAGCCGTCTCCGAACAGTGACACGCTGCGGTTCTCTCTGGACCTCCAAACCGTCTGGTCCGAACCGAACCCGGACGAGCCTTCTCCTAGTTTCGGCGACATCTACGGCGACCTGCTGCCCGCACGGCCGATCGGCGCCGGATGGAACCCTGGTCTCACCGGCCTGCGCTTCCAGTTCGAAGCGAAGCCGCAGACACTGATCGCCTTGAAGCTGCCGATCCGGGAATCACAGCTCGGGCTGACCGACGGTGCCGAGGGCCGCGACGTCTGGCTGATCGCGAAGGCGACAGTAATCCGTCCCGACGAAATCGAATCGTCACTGTTGTTTCCCGGACTCAACGACCCGCCCGTGCAGCAGTGAATAGTCCGTCATGACGGCCTACGGATGCCGGCCGTAGCAAGCCCATTCCCATCGCATCTCCCAACCACTCAAGCCCGAACCCACCATGTCGCAACAGGAATTCGAGCACTACCTCTCCCTGCTCGCCCGCATGCTCCGGCTCACACCGCAGCAACGCGACGCCATCGCCGACGAGCTGCGTGCCCATCTCGAAGAACGCCTGGAAGACCTCCAGGCCGAGGGCCACGACCGCGAGAAAGCCATCGCCCTCGCCCTCGACGAGTTCGGCGACGCGAATGCGTTGGCCGCCGACTTCACCGACACCCTTCACCGCGCCCACCGGCGCCGCAACCGGAGACGCCTCATGCAGACCACCGCTGGAACCCTCATCGCCGCCGCCGTCGTCACCTTCGCCGTGATGACCCTCACCCCCCGCAACTTCCAGGGCTCGCCCAACCAAGCCCCCGCCGTCGCGCAAAACCACAACGACGCGGCCCACGCCGCGCAAACGGTGACCATGATCGACGCCGGCCAGTCTCTGGCGGATCTGTCCGTAGACGCCGGCATCGGTCGCGATATCCTCGACCTGCTCCGGCAACCCATCGACCTCGAACTGCACCGGGCCGACGTCCGGGAAGCGATCGAGACCGTCGCGGCGCATTCAGGCGTCGCGAACCTGGTGCTGCTCGACTCGCCCCAGGCGAAACCGCAACGCCCGAGCAACAATGCCTCCGCACGGATCGGCCGCGGCGGCGGGGGAATGGGCGGATTCGGCGGCGGCATGGGTGGCGGGTTTGGCATGAGCGCGCCCGCGTCCGAACCCGCCGCGAGCAACGGCGTCGTCACCCTCCACCTCCAACAAGTGCCAGCCCTCGAAGCGCTCGACCTGATCCGCGAGATGTCCGGCCAACGCATCGCCGCCGAGCTACGCGACCACACGCTGGTCTTCCGCGTCCTCGAACCCGTCGATCCGCGTGATCAATGGGATGCACGGACCCACGACATCACCCCGCTCCTGGAAGCGGCGCTGGACGCCGCGTGGGAGGCCGATCGCACGCAGCACGAGCTCGAATACCAACTGACCGAGCACCTGACGGCCGTCCTCCGCGGCTCGAAATACCGCGAAGACATCGGTGCGATCCACAGCCTGTTCGGCACCCTCACCGTGATCGGCAGCTCCGAGAGCGACGCCTTCGTGGACGACTATCTCGAGCGGTTGACTCGCCGACTCATCCGACGTGCCCAGGACCTGGGCCTCCGCGACGAGCGGAACGCCTCCGCCGACCCGCCAACGCCCCCGGCTGGCGGTTTACAAGAAGCCATTTTCAAAGTCCGCCAGATCATGCTCATCCAACACAGCTTCGCCGAAGACCACGGCGGGCGGTTCCCCGCCTCCACCGCCGAACTCGCCGACGCGTTGCCGGAATACGGCATGGACCGCAGCGGCTTTGCTTGGCGGATGATCCCGATCGGTGACGCCGACCAGACCACCGACTTTGCCGAGCGTGTCGCAGTTTTCGCGTGGACCGACAACGCCGATCTGTTCGCCGTCGGTTTTGTGGACGGCAGCGCCAGATCCATGCCCCGCTCAGGGCTCGACGCGCTGCTGGCCGAACAGACCAGCCAAGGCCTGGCCCGGTGGACCCGTAACCCGTAAGCCGCGCTGCGACGCGTCAAACGTCCCACCGCGACAACCGTTGGGTCCAAGGCCAGCACGCCCGCAGCTTCGTCCGCCACGCGGGCAGCGCCGACTCACGTCGGGCCGACGCCACGAGACGCCGCACCGACGCGGCATCCGGAATCTCGGGCTCCGCGCCCGACAACTCGGGCGTCGCTTCGAACAGCGCGACGCCTTCCGTGGTACCGAAGAAACGCTGCGCGACCGATGCGTTGCTCGAAGCGTACCGCTCGATCACGTCGCGGCGCTGCGCCGGAGCAAAAAACACCAATGGCTTGCCCGCCGGTTTGGGGGCCAAACGTTTCACCGCGGCGCGGAACCGCTTCTGCGCCTCGCGGTCGAGCCCGTCGTTTTCTTGGCGTAACGCCGCGATGCCCTCGGCCGAACAGCTCGGGTTCCTCACCGCCGCGGCGCCGGGCCTGCGCAGCGGCACGCCCACCGCCGCCTCGAAATCGTCCAACAGCGTTTTCGCGTCGTACCGCCGAGGCCGCAGCGCGTCGGCACCGAACGCCTTGGCATACACGTCCAGCAGCCACGCCCAATCGAAGTGCCGCGCGTCGAACCGGCCAACGAACGCATCGAAAGCGTCCGTCTGCCCGGCGAACACCTGCTGGGCGTACAGCGATTCGAGGAACACGTCCTGCCGGCGGAGGTACACGGCCACGGTCGTCGGCACGTCGGCCGTGATCTGCCGCAGCGCCGCCGCGACCTGCGGGGCGTTGAGGTATCCCCGCCACGAGTTGCCGGCGAAGCCTTCGAAACTCCACACCAGCAAGCGGCGGCCGTGCCGCCGCGCGTCGTCCCTCTGCGCCTCCAGCGACGCGCGGATCGACGCAACGAGCTTGGGATCAGGCTCCTCCAGCCGGCCAAGCTTGTGGTGCACCCGCCGCGCCCAGGGGTGCTGGGAAACGTCTACCACGCCGGCCCGGAGCAGCGCACGACGGCGCTCGTGCAGGGCCGCCTGGATCGCGGTCGAACCGGTTTTCTGCACACCGATGTGCAGCAGCAGTCGTAACGGCGGCTCGGTCGGCATCGCTGCGCAATGTACGTCCACACCGTGCGCACAAACGCGAATCGAGAACCGTCGTGTGCCGAAAGTCCAGTACAGAAGGCGAAACCGAAGCCGATCGCACGGCGGCCGCAGGGAGCGCGAGGGTCCCGAACGCGTGCGCGTCTTTGGGACCGAGGTTCACGGACCTGCCGTTGGTCTCTTTGCTCGCCACACGACGTGTCGCCGCAGAAACCAAAGAAGCCCGCGTTAACAAAACGCGGGCTTCGTGGATTCTGAAAAAGCGTGGGGCTCAACCGTGACGTCGGCGGGCGGCGAGCAGCCCGAGCCCCGCCAAACCCGCGAGCGCGGCGCTGGGGGTGGGGATCACGTTGGGGTCGGGGGTGCCGTCGTGATCGGGGACGGCCGGCGGCGAATCGGTGCCGGGGGTCTCGTCGCCCTCTTCGCCTTCGAACAAGTCGCCGGGGTCTTGCGTGACGGGGTTGTCGCCGTCGGTGGCGGGCGGCGTGATGGGATCGGTCGGCTCGTCGGGCGCTTCGGGAATGGTCGGCTCGTCGGGCTCGCCCGTGGATACGACGTCGATGTTGTCGATGAGGAACAGGTTCTCGACGCCGACCGGGTCCCCCGAAGTGAAATTCTGGACCGGCAGTTCGCCGAAGGCCGAGACGCTGCCGCTGACATCGACGATGGGCAGGGCCGCGATCTGATCGACGAGTTTGCGGCCCGCCGAGCCGACGATCCGGCCGAACACGGTGAACCCGCCGTTCTGGTTGTCGAGGTTCTCCGTGTTGTCGCCGAGGTTGAAGAACCACTCGCGGCTGGCGGAGTCGGGGTCGCCGGGCAGCTTGGCGGCGGCGAGGGTGCCGCGCTTGTTCGGAACGCCCGGCTCGTTGACGACGGTGCCCCGCGACGCGATCTCGCCGAGCTGCCCGTCGGTGACCTCGAACCGGCCGCCCTGCACGACGAAGCCGGGCACCGAACGGTGGATCACCGTGCCGTCGTAGTCGCCGGCGTTGACGTATTCGAGGAAGTTGGCGACGTGGAGCGGCGCGGCGTCTTCGAGCATCTGGACGTCGAAGCTGCCGAAAGACGTCTCGAAGCGAACGATCGTGTCGGCCCAAGCCGAGCCGAAGGAACCCACCCCCAAAACGACCGCCGCGAAGCCGAGCGAACCGACCGAACGACAAAAATCAGTAGGCATCAAGCATTCTCCGTGACCGCGGAAGGGAACATCTGGAACCACCGTGAGGCGCCGATCGCCGAGGCGACCCGTATTGCAATACGCCGCAATATAACCCCGAGGCCGGCAAAACAACAGCCCTGCGCAACGGGCCCGGCGCAAACGGTGAAACACGAGCGGCGGCGATCCAAGTCCGGGGCAGGGACCGGGCTGAAGTTAGCGAACCGTCAGGCACTGCACGCTGAACCAGCCGTGTTTGTCGGTGAATACATCTTCGACCACAAACGCCTGGGCGAGCCGGGCGAAGCCGTCGAGCGTGTGCTTGTGAGACGACTCGGTGTGGATGGTCTCGCCGCGGCGGAAACGGATCGGTCGGCCGGCGACGCGCACGGCCTGATCGGCGAGGCTGACCAGGTGCATTTCGATCCGCCCGAGCGGATCGTTCCAACGCGCTTCGTGGGCGAAGGCGTCCACGTCGAAATCGGCCTCGGCCTCACGATTGAGCCGCATGAGCAGGTTGAGGTTGAACGCGGCCGTCACCCCTTCCGCGTCGTCGTAAGCCGGGATCAGGACGTCGGGCGACTTCCTGAGGTCCACGCCGATGATGAGTCGACCGCCCGGCCCGAGCTTGGCGGCCAGGTCGTCGAGGAACGCCGCGGCGTGGTCGGCGTCGAAGTTCCCGATGGTCGAACCCGGGAAGTAGGCGACGCGCCGCGACACCTCGCGCGGCGGGTCCGGGATCCGCCAATCCGCGCAGTAGTCGGCCACGATCGGATCGACATACAGCTTGGGGTACCGATGCTGGATGCGCCGCGCAGCGTCGGCGAGGTGATTGGCGCTGATATCGATCGGGCAGTACGACGCGAGGCCGGGTAGACGATCCAGCAGCAGCGGGGTCTTGGTGCTACTCCCGCTGCCCAGTTCGACGAGTTGGGTGCCGTCGCCGACAAACGCGGCAAGCCGATCGGCGTGGCGGCGGGTGATCGCGAGTTCGGTCCGCGTGGGGTAGTACTCGGGCAGCTCACAGATGCGATCGAACAGGATCGAGCCGGCGTCGTCGTAGAGCAGCTTGCAAGGCAGGGTTTTGGGGTCGCTGCGTAAGCCGTCGAGCGCTTCGCGGATCAACGGATCGGCAAGGCAGGCGGACACGGAGACGGGCGGGAGCGTTCGGCTGAGGACGGACATGGCGGAACTTTCGGAAATCGAGACGGGAGAGAGGAAACGGGAAGCCGAACGGATCAGCGAGCGAGCCGGAGGCCGGCGAACTGCCAGCGGGATTCGGGCGCGAAGAAGTTGCGGTAGCCGGGCCGGGCGTGGGAGATCGGCGTGGCGCACGAGCCGCCGCGGAGCACGTACTGGTTGCACATGAACTTGCCGTTGTATTCGCCGAGCGCTCCGGGGAGCGGGGTATAGCCCGGGTAAGGCGAATAGCTCGACGCGGTCCATTCCCAGAGACCGCCCAAAGCGTGTTGTAAGCCGGTCGAACCGTCGGCGGCAGGTCGAGGGTGGAACCGCTGGTCGTCCATCATCGGCCCGCGGGCCGGGTCGCCGGCGTCGGGCGACAGGTGCACGGGGTGGGTCTGCGACACGGCGTGCTCCCACTCGAATTCGGTGGGCAGGCGGGCCCCGGCCCACCGCGCGAAGGCGTCGGCTTCGAAGTAGCTCAAGTGCGACACGGGCTCGCCGGGGGTCAGAGCCCGCGGCCCGGCGAGCGTGAACTCGGACCAGCCGTCGACGCCGGGCGGCGCCTCGATCTCTAAATCGCGCTGGTTGCCTTGGGCGCCTTCGCGGAACCAGTACAGCGGCTGAGTGATTTGGTTTTGCTGGACCCAAGCGAAACCCAGTGCGAGCCAAAGCTCGTGGCGCTCGTAACCGCCGTCGGCGATGAACTCCGCAAACCGAGCGTTGGTGACGCAGCGGTCGGCCAGCTGGAAGTCGCTGAGGTAGACGCGGTGGCGAGGGTGCTCGTTGTCGAAGCTGAAGCCTTGCTCGACGCCAGGGTGCCCGATATCGCTAAGGCCACCTTGAAAGTCGATCCAATTCGGCGTCGCGATCGCACGGCTATCGGGCTGGTTTTCGCTTGCTTCGCCGAGCAGGTCGTCGCGGTACGCCGGCAGGAGCGGGTTGCAGGACAGGTTGTACTTCAGGTCGGTGACCATGAGTTCCTGGTGCTGCTGCTCATGGTGGAGGCCGAGCTCGAGCACGTCGGCGGCCCGAGCGAAGCTTTCGTCGGGAGCGTCGTCGAAGAATCGGCTGATGCGCTCGTCGACCACGCGACGGTATTCGTAGGCTTCCTCGACGGTGGGCCGGGAGATGAGGCCGCGGTTGGGACGGCAATGCATCGGACCGGCGGTGTTGTAGTAGCTGTTGAACAGGAAGTAGTACGACCGGCGGTACGGCTCGTAGTTCGGCGCGAACGGCTCGAGCACGAACTTCTCGAAGAACCACGCGGTGTGGGCGAGGTGCCACTTGGTGGGGCTGGCGTTCTCGTGGGCCTGCAGCACGTAGTCTTCGACGTGCAGCGGTTCGCAAAAGGCTTCCGTGGTGGCGCGGACGTGGGCGAACCGGCGACGCAGATCCTCACGGCGCTTATCGGCGGGCGGGTCGGCGGGATGTTCGGCCCGTGCGGGGGGCGGGGTGAGCGTGGCCATAGGCGTCTCCGGCGAACGGCACGGTAGGCGCGCGATCGATCGGGCGCGTTTATCTCCGATGAGAAGCCGGTAAGTTCGGGGGATGACCGACCCGTCACCCGCCGATCGCCAGTTCGTCTCCCGCGGCGGTCTCAAGCTCGACGCGGCGTTGGACGCGTTCGCGGTGGACGCAAGGGGGCAGACGTGTGCGGACCTGGGATGC
This sequence comes from Planctomycetota bacterium, assembly GCA_039180415.1. Lineage (GTDB taxonomy): Bacteria > Planctomycetota > Phycisphaerae > Phycisphaerales > Phycisphaeraceae > CAZIXN01. The sequence goes on from JBCDDH010000020.1 coordinate 17,118, forward strand.
TCGACGGGCGGGTTCGTGGACTGCCTGTTGCAACGCGGAGCGGCCCGGGTCTTCGCGGTGGACACGGCGTACGGCGAACTGGCGTGGAAGCTGCGGCAAGACGAACGCGTGGTCGTCCTGGAACGGACCAACGCGCTGCACGCCCCCCCGCCGCCGGACGCGCAAGGCCGCTGCGACCTCGTGACCTTGGACCTGGGCTGGACCAAGCAGGACAAAGCCCTGCCGGCCGTGCTGCCGTGGTTGGCGGACGGCGGAACGGTCGTGACCTTGATCAAGCCGCACTACGAATCGGGGCAACACCGGCTCAGCGACGAGAAAGCGAAACGGATCACGGACGAAGTGGTCGCGCGTTTCCCCGAATGGGGTTGGGCGTTGCGGGGGTTGAAGCCGAGCGCCGTACGCGGGGGCAAGGGCAAGAACCTCGAATATCTGGCGTGCTTAGAACGGACGCGGTGAGCGACCACGAGCCACCAATACGGGTCGCTGACCATCACTCCATATCGCGAGCGGCGTCGCGGCCTTCGCGGCGGAGCTTGCGGTTGAGACTCCAGAACCCCAGCCAGGAAACCGTGACCGTCACGGTGGTGATCGCGAAGACGCCGGCTCCGATCCCCCCCCACCCCGCGATTTGGGCGTCGACGCCGGGCAAGCGGAAGGGGCCCCAACCGGTGAGCAACAGCGTCCCGAGGAAGGGCGCGAAGACCCCGCGGACGCCGGTGAGCGCCTGGTGGATGCCCATGTAGAGCGCGACGAGTCGGCGGTCGGCGAAGTCGTTGTGGCCCAACTGCCAGGCGAGCATGCCGCCGCCCCGCGCGACGCCGTGCGCCGCGGACGCGGCGTACATCAACGGCACCCAGCCCAACCACGCGGCGAGGCCGTTGAGGCTCTGGTTGATCACCCACGTCACGCCGTGGATCACGCGGAAGCGGGTGATGTGCAGGCCGTCCAACCACCGCGCCCACCACGGCATCGCGACGACCGCGAGGCCCAGCGGGATCGTCGCGTTGAGCAGCATGCCCTGGAAGTTCTCGCTGGGCGTGTCCTTGAGCGCGTTGATCACGAACAGCGCGAACGCCGTCGCGCCCGCCATGTTGCCCACGCCCGCCAGGAACTGCCAGACCATGTAGGTGCGGAAGTTACGATCGTGCCGAAGGACCGACAACGCGTTGTGCGGCCGGCCGTTGGGTTGCAGCGGCGTTTCGGCCTGCTCCGGCTGCTGCTCGTCACGGAGCAACGCGCGTTCGCCGCGGACGCGTATCCGCCAAAAGCTCAGCACGCCCAAGGCGCCGAGCATCGCGGAAAACGGGTAGAGCACGCGGAACAGCTCCGCGTTGGCGTCGAGCAACGGGCCGACCGCGACCGGCCATACGGCGAGGATCAGCGACGCGAGGGTGACGAAGCGCGCCGTCGCCTGGCCCCGCACCGACCGCGCGTAGTTCATCCGCCAGATCGTGCTCCGCAGCGCCACCATGCCGGCCATGCACACCCGGCCGAGCACGACAATCAACACCAGCATCCCCGGGCCGATCCCCCCCGTCGGCAAGAGCGCCACCGACGCGACGAGCATCAGCAGCACCGCCATGATCAGCGTCGTAAACGCGATCTTCGCCTTGCCCCGGGAGAGACGGGCCCAGAGCAGTGAGGTGACGTTGGCGAACATCGGCGCCGCGAAGATCGCGGCGAAGCCCAAGTCGCTGACGTTGAAGATGGTCTTGCTGACCACGCCGACGACGCCGCCCTCGAGCATCGCCACGGCGAACGGCAGCGTGCCGGCGGTAACCAGCTCGCGCGCGAAGGCCGGGCGAGACATAGCCGGTTGACGAGCGGGAGAAAAATATCGGAACGCGCGATCGAGCAAGGACCTCACGATAGCCGGGGCGGCTGGGGTACCGACGGGCGGGCAGATAAGAGGCGCCCGCGTTGGGTTTTGGTTTGGAGGCATCGCGGTTGAACGATCGTTCCGCGCGTATCGCCATGCGGTGACGGCGTTGGCCTCAAGAGCTTTGCCGGAAAACCAAAAAAACCGGCGGTGCGCGAGACGCATCGCCGGTCTAGGAGGAGAGAGCGAGTTGGAAGCGGGCTCAGAAGTCCAGCTTCAGAGACAGCGTCCAGCGGTAGCCGAAGAGGTCTTCGTTCTCGAGCAGCGGGAACTCATAGGCGAAGCGGAAGGCGAGGTTGTCCAGGGGGCGGGTCTCGCCGCCGAAGCCGATGGTGATGACGTCTTCGGATTGTCCGCCGCCGAGGTTGGCGACGTCCACGCCGTTGAAGGTCAGCGGGGCGTTGTCGCCTTCCTCGACGGTGTGGTAGCCGTTGAGCTCGACGACGGGGCTGAACAATTCGTGGAGGTAGTAGTCGGCCCGTGCGTGCCAAAAGATCGAGGTCGAATCGCCGAGCGGGTCTTCGGCGTCGGTGGGGATGATGACGTTGATGGTCGCGCCGGTGTGGAGCTTGCCGAAGCCCTTGTCGATCGACGCCCAGATGCGGGCTTCGTCGTCTTCCTGGAGCGCCTCGTCGTCGCCGATACCCAGTTCGTAGCCGACGCCGACCGCGACGTGCAGGTCGTTTTCCCAGTCTTGGATGACGGCGTACTTCAGGCCGGCCGCGAGGTCGAAGGGGCCGTCGTCCTTGATGGCGCCGGTTTCAAAGTCGGCATAGCCGTCTTTGTAGGCGACGAGTTGGAGCCGGTCGGTAAGCGCGACGCGAACCTGAAGCGCGACGGCGTTTGCGCGGCCGCCGCCGACGCCGCCGGGTATACCCGCGGAGGGGAAGTCGTGGTAGAGGTACCAGGCACGCAGGTCGGTCGTGATGAATGAATCCTCGTGATAGAACGGAGAAGTGATGGGGGCGACGTGCCGCTGTTCGGGCGGCTCGGCGATGCCCGCGGGGTTGGGGTCGCCGAAGAGGACGAAGTCGGCGTGCTGGGCCCAGGCGGGGGCGGCGAGGGCCGCCGCCGCGAACGCGGAAGAGGCGGTCAGGGTCCGTGCGAGAGTCATGATCCGGGGCTCCTTGATGTGGGGAGGATTGAAGCAACAAAGATTAGCAGATATTTTTATCTGTTAATAGTCTTTTAGTCCAGCATTTCAACTTTTTCGACGGGATGGGATGGGATGGGGGGAAAAATTACTAATTGGATGCATTTATCTCATTGACGGGCGGTGGTCCGGTCGATATCCTGACTAAAAGATATTGAGGTCCTCAAGTCGATCTCACCACTCATGGCGTTCAGAATCGCCCCTCGACCTTCGTTTTACCCAGGCCTGTCGCACGGGCCGCTTCCCGTCGAGCCACCATGGCCGTTTCCCAAACCGCGGATTACGCCCTCCGGGCCGTCGTCTGGTTGGCTCACGCGTGGTCGCCCCAAGGGGGAACGCCGCAGACCGCGCCTCAGCTCGCCGAGGCCACCGGCGTGCCCGCGTCGTATCTGCCCAAGGTGCTCCAGCCGCTCATCCGCTCGGGGATTGCGGCGGGGCAGCGCGGGCTGCACGGCGGGTACTCCCTGCAATGCGACCCGGCCGAGTTGTCGGTCTGGGACGTCTTGCAGTGTGTAGACCCGGCCCCGACGACCCCGGAACGTCCCAGCCCGAACGAAACCGCGAACCCCAGCGTTCCCCCGCCTTCGGTGCCGGGGCTGGTCGCGTTGGACCGCCTGCTGCACAACGTCCTGGACGACGAACAACGCCGCTTCGCCCAAACGCCCATCGCGTCCCTGCTCAACGGAAACCACGCGGCCTGAACCGCCGCCGCTTGCTTTGCCTTTTCGACTTCTCCCCGATCCGCCCCTGAGGCCCCACGCATGACCACGCTTGCTTCTTCTCCCGACACCGGCTCGCAGGAAGCGCCGCAGAACGTCCCGCCGCACGAGCACGCGGACAAGCTCGAGTCGTTCACCTACGACGACCAGACGCCGCGGATGTTCATGATCGCGATGATGGTCTGGGCGCTGGTCGCCTTCCTCGTGGGCCTGCTCGCCGCGGTGCAGCTGCCATTCCCGACGCTCAACGGCGGGATCGAATACATCACCTTCGGCCGGATCCGCCCGTTACATACCAACGCGGCGATCTTCGCGTTCGCGGGCAACGCCGTGTTCGCCGCCGTGTACTACTCGACGCAGCGCTTATGCAAAGCGCGGATGTGGTCGGACCTGCTCAGCAAGCTGCACTTCTGGGGGTGGCAGCTGATCATCGTCAGCGCCGCGCTGACGCTGCCGTTCGGCATCACGCAGGGCAAGGAGTACGCCGAGCTCGAGTGGCCGATCGACCTGGCCATCGCCGTGGTCTGGCTGGTGTTCTTCGGGACCAACTTCTTTATGACGCTGATCAAGCGGCGGGAGCAACACCTCTACGTCGCGCTGTGGTTCTACATCGCCACGATCGTGACGGTCACGATCCTGCACGTGTTCAACAACATCTGGATCCCCGTGTTGAGCGGGACGCTGATCAAGAGCTACCCGATCTACGCCGGCGTGCAGGACGCGATGGTGCAGTGGTGGTACGGGCACAACGCGGTGGCGTTCTTCTTGACCACGCCGTTCCTGGGGCTGATGTACTACTTCCTGCCCAAGGCCGCGGGGCGGCCGGTGTTCTCGTATCGGCTGTCGATCCTGCACTTCTGGTCGCTGGTGTTCATCTACATCTGGGCCGGGCCGCACCACCTGCACTACACGGCGTTGCCGCAGTGGGCGTCGACGCTGGGCATGCTCTTCTCGCTGATGCTCTGGATGCCGAGCTGGGGCGGCATGATCAACGGCCTGCTCACGCTCCGCGGCGCGTGGCACAAGGTCACCACCGACCCGGTGCTCAAGTTCTTCGTTGTGGGCATCACCTTCTACGGCATGGCTACCTTCGAGGGCCCGCTGCTTTCCATCAAGGCGGTCAACGCCCTGTCGCACTACAACGACTGGACCATCGGCCACGTCCACTCGGGCGCGCTGGGCTGGAACGGGTTCATGGCCTTCGGGATGATGTACTGGCTGATGCCACGGCTGTTCCAGGCGCCGCTGCACTCGGTGAAGCTCGCGTCGATGCACTTCTGGCTGGCGACGGTGGGCATCCTGGTCTACGTCATCTCGATGTACGTCGCGGGCATCACGCAGGGCCTGATGTGGCTCGCGGTCGGCGACGACGGGTCGCTGACCTACCCGAGCTTCGTGGAGACCACGCAGGCGGTGATCCCGATGTACTGGCTCCGCATCGTCGGGGGCGGCCTGTATATGGCCGGCGCCCTGGTCGGGGCGTACAACCTGTTCAAGACCTGGCAGGCGCGGCCGGAACGGTACGAAGAGCCGGTGCATCAAGCCTTGCCGCTCAAGGCCCAGGCGATCCACGACGCGGTCGCGCCGCAACCGCGGATCGAGGGCGTCATGAACGTCGCCCAGAAGCTGGACGTGTGGTCCACGATGTGGTGGCACCGGGCGTGGGAACGGATGCCGGTGAAGTTCACGGCGTTGGTGATCGCGGCCGTGGTTGTGGCGTCTCTGTTCGAAATGATCCCGACGTTTGTGATCCGGTCGAACGTACCGACGATCGCCAGCGTCCACCCGTACTCGCCGCTGGAGCTGGTCGGCCGGGACATCTACATCCAGGAAGGCTGCTACAACTGCCACAGCCAGATGATCCGGCCGCTCGTGTCGGAGCGCGAACGCTACGGCGAATACAGCAAGCCCGGCGAGTCGGTGTACGACCACCCGTTCCAGTGGGGCAGCCGCCGAATCGGCCCGGACCTGGCGCGGGTCGGTGGGAAGCTGACCGACTCCTGGCACGTGCTGCACTTCGAGAACCCGAGCCTGCAATCGCCGGGCTCGATCATGCCGCCCTACCCGTTTTTGCTCGAAAAAGACGCGGACTTCAAGTCGATCCCGGCCCGCGTCGCGGCGACGATGGCGCTGCACCCGTTCGATCCAAAGTTCGACGACTACCCCACGGGCGATGCGGCCGTGGCCCACGCCCGGGCCCAGGCCGACGCGATCGCGGCGAACATCGAGGAGCAGCTCCAAGGCCGATACGTCACCGAAGCCGGCGAAGAGCTCGATCTCTCGCGCTCGGAAGCCGTCGCGCTGATCGCGTACCTGCAGCGCCTCGGCATCGACCTTCATCGCACCGACGCGCCCGACTGGGTGCCGGTGGAAAGCGAAGAGACCGAAGCGATCGAAACCGTCGACGAGCAGCAATCGCCCGACGCCGGCCAGCGCCTCTCGTTCGACGACGCGACGACCCCAACGCCGGAGGCGCATTGATGTTCAAGGACATCCTTTCGGACGCCAACCTGACCGCCTTCGCGACGTGGGGCCTGGTCATCTTCGTAGCTGTGTTCGTCGGCGTGACGATCTGGGCGCTCACCCGCCCCAAAAAGACCGTCGACCAGTGGTCCGGCATCCCGCTGAAGGAAGGCACCGAACCCGTGGAACCGCGGAAGTAGCCCCCCGACGTGTCGTAACGAAAGACCGATTTCCAACCCGATCTCTGACCCCCGTTCCCTGAACCCTTCACGCCATGAGCACGCTCAACCCCAACCCACCCGCCGACGACGCGAACGCCCCCGTGATGGGCGACCACACGTACGACGGCATCCAGGAATACGACAACCCGATCCCCGGCTGGTGGAAGTGGTTGTTCATCGCCACGATCGTCTTCACGCCGATCTATATCGTTTGGTTCCACGCCCCGGGCATGGGCCGCGACCTGATCGGGCGGTACGACCGGGCCTACGCCGCGAACCTCGAACGCAAATTCGGCGGCATGGCCCCGCTGGGCGACCCCGAGGCCGACGTGCTGCTTTACATGAACGACGCCGAATGGCGGCCCGTGGGCGTGGCGACTTTCGCCAGCAACTGCGCGACCTGCCACGGAGCAGACGGCTCGGGCGGCTCGGGCCCGAACCTCACCGACGAGGCCTTCCTAAACGTCAAGACCGCCGGCGACCTGGTCGAGGTCTTGAACAACGGCGCCGCCGGCGGCGCGATGCCCGCGTGGAGCACCCGCCTGCACCCCAACGCGATCGTGCTCACCGCCGCCTACGTCGCGCACATGCGGGGCCAGAACATCTCCGGCGGCAAGGCCGCCGAGGGCGACCCGATCCCCGCGTGGGGCGAGTGAATTTCAGATGTTTGATTTCAGATGTGAAGTGGGCGAGCGGCCCGCGCATCTGAGCACATCTGAAATCTGAAATCTCAAATGGAAAATTCTCTTCTCCAACCCGAAGAACGCGTGCTCAGCACCCTGGAGGCCGACGGTTCGCGCCGTTGGCTGTACCCGCGTCTCTCGAAGGGCAACTGGTGGAAGCGTCGCCGCAATTTCGCGTATTTCCTGATCGCGTTTTTTCTGGCCCTGCCGTGGGTCCGTGTCGGGGGCGAGCCGATCGTCTTGCTCGACATCGCCGACCGCCAGTTCCACGTCCTCGGCCAAACGTTCCTGCCGACCGACACGGTGCTGCTGGCGATCCTCGTGCTCATGGCGGGCGTGTCGGTGTTCTTCTTCACCGCGGTGTTCGGCCGGGTGTTCTGCGGGTGGTTCTGCCCGCACAGCGTGTACCTCGAGTTCGTCTACCGGCCGATCGAACGCTTCTTCACCGGGCGGGTCGGCGTCGGCGGCAAGCCCACCAAACAAATCGCCGGTTGGAAGAAGCCCGCGATGTACGCGGTGTTTCTCGTGATTTCGATCCACCTCGCGCAGACGTTCGTGAGCTACTTCGTCGGCGCGTACCAGCTCAGCAAATGGATCTGGTTCAGCTGGCCGTGGGAGCACCCGGTCGCCTTCGGCGTCGTCGCGGTCTGCACCGCGTGGATCATGTGGGACATGGCCTTCTGGCGCGAGCAGATGTGCATCGTCGGCTGCCCCTACGGGCGGTTCCAGAGCGTCATGCTCGACCGCCAATCGTCGGTCGTCACGTACGATCCGCAGCGCGGCGAACCGCGCGGCAAGCCGCGGCGTGCCAAGAAGGGGAGCGACACGCCGCTGCCCGTGCTGGGCGACTGCATCGACTGCGGCATGTGCGTTCACGTCTGCCCCACCGGCATCGACATCCGCGACGGCCTTCAGCTCGAGTGCATCCACTGCACCCAATGCATCGACGCCTGCGACACGGTGATGGACCAGGTCAAGCGACCGCGCGGCCTGATCCGTTACGCATCGCAGGCGGAAATCGACGGGGAACTCAAGAAGTTCCTGCGTCCACGCGTCGTGCTCTACCCGGCCGTGTTGGCCGTGCTCTCGGGGTTGTTCGGTTTCGCGTTGCTCAGCCAGCCGACGACCGACCTGACCGTGCTGCGCGGCATGGGTCGGCCGTTCGCCGTGCTCGAATCCGGCGAGTTTGCCGGACAGATCGAGAACCAACTCCAGGTCAAACTCGTCAACCGCACCGCCGAGCCGCGCACCTATCGCATCGCCGCCCACGCGCTGGACGCCGACGGGCGACCCGGCGAAAGGCTCGAACTCCGCCGCACGACCGACGCGGCGATCACGCTCGAGCCCTCGCAGATCCACACCGAGCCGGTGCGTTTGTTGATCGACCCCGCCGCGTACGACCGCGGCCGACTCGACGCCGTCGTCGTCGTCACCGACGACGTGGGCGACGACGTGCAAGAGGCCGTGCTGCTCCGAGGCCCGGCCACCCGCCCTAACCCCACCCCGGACCCGTCATGACCCGCATCCAACCCGCCAAACGCTTCCCCCGCTGGGGCTACGTCGTGATCGCCCTGCTCGCCGGCCACGTGACGCTGATGACCACCGCCGTGACCTTCGCGTTGCGCGGCTTCGGCCAAGCCGGGATCGAACCCGATTTCTACGCCCGCGCCGTCGCTTGGGATGCCGACAAGGCGGCATTGCAAGCCAGCGCGGAGCTGGGTTGGCGGGTCACCGTCACGCCGGACATCTGGCAAGGTGCCGACGGTCGGCGGCAACTCACCGTTGACGTACGCGACGCCGACGGCGTGGCCCTGGAGGATGCCGAGGTGTCTTTGCGGATGTACCACGCCGTGTATCCGACCCGCAAAGCCGACGCGACGCTGCGCCCACAAGGGCGCGGCATCTATCAGGCGAAGCTGCCCGGATTGACGGCGGGCCTGTGGCGCATCGACCTGAAAATCGTGGCCCGGCAAGGCGAAACGCCCACCGAATGGTTCAGCCGATTCGACCAGCAGATCGCCGACGTCGTCGCGCTCGGCGAAGGCGAACCCGACGAAACCCAAGCCCGATGATGTCTGCCGTCGCCCCCGAACTCACCGCGGGTACCACCGGCCTGCTGCTCACCGTTTTCGGCGCGAGCGTCACCGGCTCGCTGCACTGCGTGGGCATGTGCGGCCCGCTCATGGCCTGCGCCGTGGCCACACCGGGAAGCGCGAACGGCAAAGCGGCCACCCTCAAGGCCGCCACCCTGGGCCCGGGCTTCGGCATGTCGGCGAAACGCGACGCGCTGCGCAACGCCGCGACGCACGCGGGCTACCACGCTTCGCGTGGTGTGGGTTACGCCGTTCTCGGCGGCGTGGCCGGCGGCGTCGGCGCGCTGCTCGATCTGACCGGCACGCTCGCCGGCGCCGTGCCGATCGCCGGCGTGCTCGCGGGCCTGTGCTTGATCGTGATCGCGTTGACCGTCTTGTCGCACGCGTTGGGCTGGCGCCTCGGTTCGCGCCAACACGACTCCGCTTCGGCCCATGTGTTTCGACGGATGCTTCTGGCGCTGCAACATAAAGCCTTCGCTTTACCGCCGACGCTGCGCGCGACCGTCATCGGCACGCTTACGCCGTTGCTGCCCTGCGGCTGGCTGTATGCCTTCGCGCTCGTCGCCGCGGGTACGGGCTCGGTCACGCTCGGCGTCGCCGTCATGGCGGCGTTCTGGCTGGGCACCCTGCCCGCGCTGCTGGCCATCGGCGTCGGCCTCCAGGGCACACTCGCCGCGCTGCGCCGACGCGCACCCAAGCTCACCGCCTGGGCCACCGCCGCCGCCATGCTCTTCATCGGCGTCACCCTGCTCACCGGCCGGCTCGGCCTCGACCCAGCGCAACTCGCGCTGGCCACCGAAACCCGGGCGGCCCAACGCGCGCCCGGCCAGGTCACCCCAAACGGCGACGAAACCCCCGCCTGCTGTCCGCTCATGGAAGCCGCGGCCCAACGTTCCGAGGCCGACGCCCCGTGAACGCGACCGCCCCGCCCGCCGACCCCCAAACCCCGATGGCCTGCGACCACTGCGGCCTGCCCGTGCCCGCCGCGCTCCGCGTCGAAGACGGCGACGCACCGCAGTTCTGCTGCCACGGCTGCCGCGCCGTGTACGACCTCCTGCATCGCTGCGACCTGGACGACTACTACCGGCTCCGCGACAGCTTCGCGCCCACGAGCGACCCCCGAGAGACCGCCGCAACGCCCGACGCCGAGCTTCCGGGAGACCGGTACGAAACGTTCGGCGACCCCGCGTTCCTCGAAGCCCACACCCAGAGCCTTCCCGGTGGATCACAGCGCGTAGACCTGCTCGTCACCGACGCTCACTGCGCCGCGTGTCTCTGGCTGCTCGAACGCTTGCCGCGCGTCTGCCCCGGCGTGACCGAAGCCCGGCTCTCGCTGCGCCGGAAGGTCGTACGGATCACGTGGCAGCCCGACGCGGTCTCCCTCCCGCAGATCGCCCGCGCCCTGCACCGCCTCGGCTACCCGCCGCGCCCCGACAGCCAAGATCCTGACGACCAACGCGCCGCCCGCCGCCGGGACGAACGCCGGCGTTGGATCGGCATGGCCGTCGCCGGGGCGTGCGCGGGCAACGCGATGCTGCTCGCCTTCGCGCTCTACAGCGCGGAGGGCGAAGGCACGATGGACGCCGGGTTCGAGACGCTCTTCCGCCTGCTCTCCGCGATCGTCGGCACGATCGCGCTGGCCGGGCCGGGCCGGGTCTTCTTCCGTGGGGCGTGGGCGGCGTTGCGGACCCGCGCCGCCAACCTCGACCTGCCCATCGCGCTCGCCCTGCTCGCCGGCGGCGTCGCGGGCCTGATCAACACAGCCCTGGGCACGGGCGACCTGTACTTCGACTCGCTGACCGTGCTCGTGTTCCTCCTGCTCGTCGGCCGATACGTGCAGTATCGGCAACAGCGCTGGGCCGACGACGCCGTGGGGCTGATGCTCACGCTCACGCCCGTGACTTGTCGCATCGTCCGGCAAAGCGAAGGACGCGACGCGGTACACGACGCGCCGATCGAAGCGCTCCGAACGGGCGACACGGTAGAGGTCCGCCCTGGCGAACTGCTCCCCGGCGACGGCGTCGTGCTGTCCGGCGCGTCGCAGATCGATCAGGCGACGCTCACCGGCGAATCCGTCCCCGTACCCGTCGACGTGGACGCCGAGGTCTTCGGCGGCACGCGCAATGTTGCCGGCACCCTTCGCGTCCGGGTCGAGCGCGTCGGCGAAGACTGCCGCGTCGGTCGGCTCATGCACCTGGTCGGCGACGGGCTGGACCAACGCCCGCCCATCGTGCTGCTGACCGACCGCATCGCCGGCGTCTTCACGGCCGCGCTGACGCTGCTGGCGACCGCGACGTTCCTCGGCTGGGCTGTCTTCGCCGGGACGCCCGCCGCGGGCCTGTCGCACGCCGTGGCCATGCTCATCCTGGCCTGCCCCTGCGCCCTGGCGCTGGCCACGCCGCTCACCCTGGCCATCGCCACCGGGCAAGCCGCGCAGCGCGACATCCTCATCAAACGCGCCGCCGTCCTGCAGACGCTCGACCAGCCGCATTCCAACCCCGGCACCCACGCCACGCTCTGGCTCGACAAAACGGGCACCCTTACCCGCGGCGAGATGTCCCTGATGCGCTGGCACGGCGACGCGACGCTCCAACCCCTCGTGGCCGCGCTCGAAGCCGAATCGACCCATCCGATCGGCCGATGCCTCCACCATTCGGCCGAGCGCCCCGACGCCGGAGCGCTAAGCGACGGAGCGTCGGGTTTCCGCTTCACCCGCCGCACCGAGCGCGGCGACGGCGGCGTCTCCGCGACGTGGCACGACCCCGATCACCGGACAACCCACACCCTGACCGTCGGCAACGCCGCGTTCCTCCAACGCCGACACGACGAGGGCCCGAGCCGATCAGGCGACCTCGAATTGCCCGCCAACCTGCTTCGCGCGGCCCACGACACGCCGCAGCGCGGCCACACCGCCGTGCTCGTTGCGCTCGACGGCGTCGTCCGTGCCGTAGCCGTCGTCGGCGACGCGCTGCGCGACGAAGCCCCCGCCGTGGTCGACACCTGCCGCGCCGCCGGGTGGACGCCCGGCATCCTCACCGGCGACGCGCCCGCCGCCGCCGCGTTCGTTGCACGCCGCGTCGGCGTCGAGCCCGACCGCGTCGTCGCGGGTGTCCTGCCCGAAGAAAAGCTCGAACGCCTGCGGCAGCGCCAACCAAACCGCTTGCAGGTCTTGGTCGGCGACGGCGTGAACGACGCCGCCGCCCTCGCCGCCGCCGACGTCGGTTTGGCCGTGCGCGGCGGTGCCGAAGCCGCGCTCGCCGCCGCCGACGTGTTCCTCGCGCGAGACGGCCTGACCGCGATCCCCGAGCTGCTCCGCCTGGCCCGAGGCACGATGCGCACCGTCCGCCTGAACCTCTCGCTCTCGCTGGTCTACAACTCCGCCGCCGTCACCCTCGCCGCCGCCGGCCTGGTCACCCCTCTGCTTGCCGCGATCCTTATGCCCATCAGCTCCGCCACTGTGCTCGGCGTCGCCTTGCTGGGCCTGAAGTGGAATACCCGCGACGCCCAGCCGACCCCCGGCACGCCCCCGCCTTCGACCGAAACCCGCCGCGCCTCCACTCTGGGCCTGGTCGCTTAAGCGACCAGGCCAGACCTCGACGTCCAAACCCGAAAGCCGCCGCCCGTGTCCGTCCTCTACTTGCTGATCCCACTCTCCATCCTCATCGCCGTAATCGCGTTGGGCGCGTTCCTCTGGGCGGTACACCGAGGCCAGTTCGACGACCTGGACGGCCCGGCGTATCGCGCGATGCTCGACGACGACCCACCCGGCCCCCGCCGCTCAGGACGAGCCGTGAGCGTGGACGAGGCTAAAGACCCGGACAATCGGGGCAACACGATTTGAACCTGCGGCCTCCTACTCCCAAAGCAAGTGCGAGGCGCATCAACAGATCTGTAAAACCATTACTGAAAAACTTATATGAATCTTTCGGAACCGTGCCGGGACGATCGATGTTCCTATGTAAGTAGTGCACGTCAAAGAGCCAGCCTCGAACTCCTCATAAATCCCGGGAACGACTACGGCGGCACCGGCGGAAGTGGTTGTGCGTCTTTTTGTGAACAGGCTCGTCTACGTAAGTGAAGACCGTGTCACTTGTATCACGTAGACCTCAAACGACGAAAGGAGCTTCGATATGAACAACCCAACCAACCACAGAAGCCGTCGCTTCATCCTCGCCGGTGCCCGCCTCTACAAACCCGGATCGCGCCCCACCCGCGTCGCGAAACCCGATCCCTCTACACCCACAGGGAGCTGTTGCGACTCGACCGCCGCAAGCTGCTGCGGGGCGATACCGGCAGCAGCTAAGCCAGCAACCACTTCTCGCGGATGCTGCGGCTAAGCAACTGCGCCAACCCCGCGAGGCCTCCGGAAGCCCGGCGACCTCGCCTTTTTCTTCGAGTCCCAACCAGTGGCGATTCCCATGAAAAACAATAGCAATCTTCCCGTAGCCGTCATCGGGGCTGGGCCGACCGGCCTCGCCGCCGCCGCCAATCTCGTAGAACGCGGGATCAAGCTCTTGGTCCTCGAATCAGGCCCCCGTATCGCATCGAGCATGTTGGATTGGGGCCATGTCAGGCTCTTCACGCCGTGGTCCTATCTCATTGATCCGGCGAGCAAGCGGCTACTAGCGGCGGCCGGCGATTGGGACGCCCCCGAAAACGAAGACTACTCGCCGTACGCCAAGGAGCTCGTGGAACAGTACCTCAACCCAATCGCCGCTCTGCCGGCTATTGCTCCGAATGTCAGGTTAAATCACAAGGTGGTTTCGATAGCTCGTGACGGCCACGATCGCATGAAGGACGGCGATCGCGACAATGCTCCGTTCCTTGTCGTCACCGAAACGCCAGACGGACCTAGACGATTCCTGGCTAAGGCGGTGATCGATGCGTCAGGCACTTGGACCACGCCTAACCCGTTGGGGGCGGGCGGTGTCCAAGCCGATGGCGAGTCCGAGTACCAAAACAACATCCGCTACGGCATGCCCGACGTGCTCGACAGAGAACGCGACCGGTACGCCGGTAAACGGACTTTGGTTGTTGGCTCTGGGCATTCCGCGATTGGGTCAGTGCTGTCCTTAGCCAAGCTGGCCGAAACCGAGAAAGGCACCTCCGTGGCCTGGGCCATCCGCCGGACCGACCCGACGCGGCTCTGGGGCGGCCGAGAGGCCGATGAACTGACGGACCGCGGCGCGCTGCACACCCAAATCTATGATGCGGTGCATTCGGGCAACGTATCGCTGCTAACCGACTTATCGATCAGCGCCATACGCGAGCACTCGGATGGCATCGAGGTCTTCGACGTTGATGGTAAGCCCCAGGCCGTTGTCGACGAGATCGTCGTCGCGGCGGGCTCACGCCCCGACTTGAACATGCTCCGCGAGCTGCGGCTCGAACTCGATGTTCCCACGGAGGCCGCCAATGTCCTCGGCCCGATGATCGATCCCAATCATCACAGCTGTGGCTCAGTGCCTCCGCACGGCGCGGCCGAATTGAAGCACCCCGAGGCGGGCTTCTACGTGGTGGGCATGAAGAGTTATGGCCGTGCTCCGACCTTTTTGCTCCGGACCGGCTTCGAACAAGTCCGTTCAGTTGTAGCCGAGATTGCGGGGGACCACGAAGCCGCCAGTAAAGTCGAATTAGTTTTACCGAGTACTGGCGTCTGCTCGACCGGCTCGGTAAGCAGGACATGACGAAGGAGCCTTTCAGATCAAGCACCGCACGCCTAACCGGCCAACTCTGCGTCATCGAGTTGGTCGCGTGGGGAGTGCTGTACTACGCCTTCTCCGTCTACATCGTCTCGATCGAAGACGAGTTGGGCTGGTCATCCGCCGCTGTCGCGGCCGGCTTCTCGGTGGCGTTGCTCGTGTCCGGCGTCGCGTCACCGTGGGTCGGGGATTGGATCGACCGGCATGGATCACGGGGCTTGATGACGACCGCCACCGTCATCGGAGTCGGTGGCATTACGCTCTGGAGTTTTGCTTACACGTTCCCGGTATATCTGGGGGCCTGGGTATTAATCGGACTCGCGATGGCAGGGGTGCTCTACGCCCCGGCCTTCGCCACCGTAGTACGCTTCAATCCCGACAAGAGCCGAAATGGGATCTTGATCATTACCCTGGTCGGAGCCTTGGCCTCCCCGATCTTTCTGATGCTCTCCAGCCTACTCGGCGAGTGGCTGGGATGGCGGGGCGGCTTGAGGGTGCTGGCTATTTTGCTGGCCATCGTGATCGTTCCACTCACTGTGCTGCTGCCGAGCACACGCGCAACCGCCACGCTATCACGATCGAGCGATACCAGCACGAAGAAGACACCGCGCAGCTACTGGGGCCTGACCAGTGCTCTGATGCTCGTCGACCTCGCGAGTGTCGCCGTAACGGTCCATCTGGTCGTATTCCTCATCCAACAGGGCCAGCCCGACCACACGGCTGCTTCAATCGCGGGGCTGGTCGGTCTGGCAAAGATCGGCGGCCGCCTGACGACCCTGATCGTCAGCCGTGTTTCGGCCGTGATGCTCCTGCAGGCGTCGGTCTTCACGACCGCCATCGCGTTGACCCTGCCCCAACTGTGGCCGACCACCTGGGCGGCGATGCTAATGGTCCTCGTCTTCGGGGCGGCCGGTGGGGCCCGGACAGTGCTGCGTCCCGCCGTGCTTGTCGAGCTGTACGGATCGAAACGCTTTGGCATGAAAAGCGGCTATCAGCATTTGTTTTCGACAATTGCCAAGGCGTGCGGACCGGTCGGGTTCGGCGTGCTCCTGGGCTTCGTCGGTTGGACGTATGCGTGGAGCGCCTTAGCCATGATCGCGGCGGCGGGCGGGGCGGTGCTGCTGCTCATCCGACCGCCAGCGAAAACGCTAGTGCCCGTCGTGGCGGTGGGATAATCTCAAAATAGAACATAGAAGCAGAGCGACATGAATGACAAACCGATATCAACTGAGCAAATCTGGGAGCTGTTCAGCGACAAGCTCAGGGGTTTCCTGCGGAAGCGCATTCCCGACGATCAAATCGCCGAGGACCTGCTGCAAGAAACGTTTCTGCGTATCCACAAGAATCTTGTCGCGCTCGACGACTCACAACGCATCACCGCTTGGCTCTATCAGATCGCCCGCAACCTCGTCACAGACCACTACCGCTCGCGAGGCCGCTCCACGACTGAAACCGACACAAATTGGGAACAGATCGCCGACGAGATCGACGATGAAGCCGAAAACTTGAACGATGAGGTTGAGGGCTGGCTTCCAAAGATGATCGATCTCCTGCCAGAAACCCAACGCGAAGCGGTACGCATGTACGAGCTAGGAGGTATTACTCAACAAGAGATCGCCGATCGCCTGAATATCTCGTTGTCGGGAGCCAAATCCCGGATACAACGAGGACGCCAACAGCTACGTTCCCTGCTTTTCGATTGCTGCTCATTCGAGAACGACCGTCGTGGCAACATCATCGACTACACCCAGCAGGGAAACGTTGACTGCAACATGTGTGACGAAGACCCCTCAGAGCCTAGCTCTAGCTGTTGTTGATTCATCGAGATTCACACTTGTAAGAATCGAAATTCGAAGGGACTGCGGGAGATAAAGTAAATCCGTTACCACCGGGTGATCAGCAATGATCAATCGGGGCGACTCGATTTGAACGTGCGGCCTCCTGCTCCCAAAGCAGGCAAACTCAGCCGCAAGCACCGCCGGTTGAACACCCGCCCGCGGTCGTCCCGGTAGCCGTGCAGCATCACCCGATCCGCGCGTTGGATGCCCTTGGTCGCACGACGCTCGGGCGTTGCACTCGGCCGACCGAGACGCTTCATCACCCGGCTGGCTTCGATCCGGATCACCCCGGCCGGATCTAAATCCTTCCGCCACATAATGCGTGTCGGCACCTCCGCAAACACCAGGTCCTCGGGGCTCTCCGGCTTCGTCTGCTCACGCCAAGCCTCCGCGGCGCCGGCCACCTCGGGCCGCATGGGCAACTCGTCGTCGCGGTCCATCTTCTGAACCTCCGGATCGAGCCGCCGCACGGCATCCTCCGTCGTCTCCAACAATTCCGACAGCTGCGTGACCGACAACGCCGCCGGCTTCTCCCCCACTTCCGCCCTTTGCAAGCTGCCACCCGGCTCTTTTTCCGCCTCACGCGCCACGTTCTCCGAAAGCAGGTGCTCGGCCACACACCACTTCAAGAACGTGGAGACCGCGTTCGGCCCCGCGCGAAACTCGACGCCGCGTAACCCGCGTCCGCCCGATCTTCCAGCCACCGGTTCACCTCCTGCGCGGTGATGTCGCCCAGCCGCTTCAGCCGCCGCACGGACGCCAGCGACTCCACCCACCACCGCAGCTCGTCGCGGTACTTCGCCGTCCGCCGCTGCATCCGGCCGCTCGCCAGGAAACGCTCCAACGCCTCCGCGATCGGCGTCTGCCGACCCTCCGTCACCTCCAAATCTCGCGGCCGGACCACGCCCCGCCGAATCAGGTCCACGCGCTGCTCGTACTCCGCGATGCGCACCACCGCGACGTCCCGCCCCTCCGCGTCGCTGCTCATCTTCCGTTTGAGACGCTTGCCGTGCTCGTCGTAAAGCGTCGCCCACCACCCCGTCCGTCCCTGCTTCCGCCAAGGCTCGCGTCGTCGTTGCATGTCTCGCACGCTAACCCGCCTCTCGCTTCGTGCCTACGCGTTTGAGTAATCCCCCGGATGTCCCGAGCCCGGGAACCGCCGCGCTGCCCACCACCACCGCCGGCTCCGCCTGCGCATCCATCGCCTCGATCAGCGGCCCCCACCAGCGCGGACGCCCGCTGCGCCGATCCGCCCGCGGCAGCTTCCCCGTCTGCTCCCAATTCCGGATCGTGTACCGGCTCACGCCGTACCGCGCACACAGATCAACCGTCGAGAACCAACGCCGACTCATCGCCTCAGCCACTGCGCACCTCCTCACGTTGCTCCAGCCACCACCGCCCCATCGCGATCGCGTCGCCCACATCGCCGCCGCCGTCCCGCGCCGCCACCGCTCCATACGCCGGCAACTCCGCGCCCAGCAGCTGCGTCCGCACCGACTTCCGCTTGCCCCGCGTCCACTGCTCCGCCGTCACCGACACCAACCGCTCCGGCGCCACCAACCGACGCAGCGCCTCCCTCAGCGCACCCGCCGCCAAGCCGTACACGCTCAGCCCCGCCCCGCCGCCGCCGTGCCGCCCGCGGTGCACCTTCCCGCTGGGCACCTCGATCACGCCCACCGCCGGCTGCGCGACGCCGGCGAACAACTCGAATAAGTCGGCGACCATGGCGTCGATCCGCGCCAACGCCGGCCGCTTGCCCGGCAACCGCAGCAACCCCGCCTCCACCACCGTCGCGTCGGGCCGCAGCACCGCGTAGCCCGTCGAAGTGGATGGCGGGTCCAGGCTGAGGACGGTTTGGAACTCGTCGTGGCGACGGGCGTTCGATGCCGGCAGCGGAGACGGTGCTTCGGGATGGCCACATGCCGTCCCCGGTGTCGCGTTCGCACCGGCTGTCACGCGGTCATTACCGCGGTGGGCAAGCGGCGCTGCCCGCTCGGAGCCACCCCGCCTCCGGCCGGAGCTCATCGCGAGGGGCCGGCGAAAGCCCCTTGACCCCGGCTCCGACCATAAGTAATCTAACCTTACTAGTGATGACGTTAGGGGGCGTATCACCCCTCCCGGAGACCCCGAACCGTGCCCCTCCCCCCGCTTACCGCCCTGAATTTCGCCGTGATCACCGAGCTGGTCACGGGCAAAAAGGCCGGCCGTGATCTGCGCGAAGCCCTGCGTGTGAAACACGGCTACCGCCGCTCGTTCCCGGCCTTCTACCAGCTCATGAGCCGGCTCGAAGAGCAGGGGTTCGTCCGCGGCGAATACTTCAATGTCCCGATCGGTGATCAGGAGGTTCGCGAGCGGCGGTACGCCATCTCCGGGAAGGGCACCGACGCTTGGAATGAAACCCGCGCGTTCTACGCGACGCAAGCCTTGGATGCCGGCATGGCCGCGGAGGGTGTGTGAATGGCCAAGGAAAAACGTTTCCGCATGCCCGACAGTACCGCGATGGATAGATTGCTTTCTCGTCCTCGTTTTCCCGCGCTCCTCGCCAAACACCCTGAATTGCAAGAGGAGATTGTTAAAAACCTTGAACTTGTTATCGGAGCATTTGAAGCAACAATTAAAAGCGATTACCGCATACGCTCGCACAATGGAAGCTTGGGCAGTCGTAACTCGCTTCGTACCAGAGTGACCACTTTGCGTAAGTACCGCAATGATCTGGCGCAAGTGAAGCAAGGCGTGGCAGACGATGATCTTTTCCGCAATAGAATCCTCCTGCAGTTCCATACGAACGTTGTGGGCTACTTCGTTATGCGGGACATTCATGATGACGACCAACACTTGGCCGAAGTCTTCTACGACCTCGACGCCATGTACACCCTGCGCCAGCGCCCGCTCACCCGCGCGATGTACTTCGCCGGACTGGTCTTCGGACGTGGCGTCCGCGTGGAGTCGTACAATGACACGTGCATGCAGATCTATCGCGACCTGCTCCTGATCGAAGCCGCGACCGAAGGCAAGTGGGCCCGACGCGCTGCCACGCTCCCCGTCGCAGCTCGCGCCGCGGCTGACTGGTGCCGTACCGCGTGGATGCTGCTCCCCCGCGCTGCGCGTTGGGCGCTCGGCGGCCTCGCCATCGCCCGTAGCGGCGTGATGTAAATCGACGAAACGATCGCCACCACTAGGTGCGCTCACCGCCATCGAAACCGACCACGCTTCGTCAACAAACTCTCGGCGGCCGGCGAAACTCACGCGTCACCCCCGCCGGCTTTCGTCGCCCGCCACGCCGCGGCGGGGCCTTTGGCGCGATCCTGATCCGGTGCCGCCTTGGGAGTGGCGGAAGAATGACTAATTCATCAGCTACAGCAGGCCGCCCCTGCTTAGTGAGTTTTCCACCAGGACATCTGTGATGATTGCACCCCGTACATCGTCACGTTAATGTCATGTTTTCGTACTCCTCTGAAACCTTACCGGGACCAAACTTTAACATGCTTTATCGACTACTCCTGCTGGCTTGCACTGTCGCAATATTTAGCGGCTGCAGCTCTTTCGTCAAGAACCCACAGACGGTTGCCGCGACAAAATCAGGCTATACGTACATACCGCTTGACTCGTTCGCAGTTGATCTTACCGATGAGTCGAAGCAAGTTGTGGATACGGCTACAGATGCTTCCGACAAGCGGAAAATCTTAGAGTTGTTGCCTGACAATAATGTACGGGTATCAGTCGAGCAGTTCGATGCCAAAGGCGGCATTACCTACGGTATCGCCACAAGCACCGCGAAAGGCTCTACATACAAAGTCACAGTCGATTACATCAATGTTGATACAGTTAACTTGCAGCTGTATATAGCAAAGAAGGCTCGAAACCATAAAACTGGAATCTACGAGTTCGTCGGGCTGAATGAACCAAATACAGGCAAATACACCTTTTTCTCTGAGTATTACCTCACCGAACGAGACGCGCCTACAGGCGATGATGGCGACAATTATGTCAAGGTTAACATTCCAATCTATGTAGGCATCGGCTTAAGAGTTGCTGCGGATGTTGAATCAATACGATCCAACGTAAAAATCACAAGCCTTCCTGCGATTTCAGCCGCGGCGGAAGCTGGGCGGGTTAATGGCACGCTGACCATCCAAACGCTAGGGATCAACGGCAAGTTGGTTTCGGCTGCCTTGCCATTGCAAAGTGAACTGAATACGACGACGGCGCAGAATGCAGTCTCCTCTATTGGAGCAATTAAGGCACTTCTGTACGACGAGAATACCGTCGTCAGACCCAGAGTCGTGGGGATATATCTACCGTTGCCGGGAGGAAAGCCTCTAGTGAATGCAATCGTTTCAGCAATTTCCAGCAAGCCCGTGCCGTGGGAACCCAAGCCTATCAACTAGGCGTTATGTGAGAACTCTGTCGGCGATCGTATCGTAGGTGTGGCCTAGATGATTTCATGCTCACGGACGAGCAGTGGTCGGCGATTAAACCGCACCTGCCGCGGTCCACGGCCACGACCGAGCCCCCACCGTCGCCGCTCATTTCGTGAAGTGCCCCGACACCGATCGGCTGCTCTGGCTGGTCGAATGCCGGTACTGCGGAGAGCACCATTACCACGGCCCATGCTGGGGACTGAACCGCAAGACGATATACATCGCACTCTAACGCAAATTATTGAACTTACCCGAGTAGCTCATCCATTGTGGTACGGAAACATCGGGGCGATAGGGTAAGCGTGAGTATGCCTTCTTCAATTAGGGATTATGAACATGCACGCGATACGAGGAACTCGTTTGATTTGTTGGCTCGTCGTGTTGGCCAGCTTCATAGTGTGGGCCTCCCCCTGCCGAGCCACGGAGCGTCCACTCGGCGTGGTGTTTCTTCAGAACACGCGGATCGCGACGGGCGATCCAGTTGAGTCGGACAAAATCTCGCTGCTCGAACGGGAGGTCTTTCGCCAGGCGGTTGCGCGGGCCATCGAAGAGCACGCGGGTTGGCTGGTGGTCGACGTGAATCTCCACGAAACCGCAGCCGGCCTCGACGATCTACCGTCGCTCCAGCTGCGAACCCGACTTGCGAGAGTATTGACCGACGACGAGCCGACCATGATTCGGTATACGTGGTCGATCGAGAAGCGCAATGAAGGCGGACAGCCTTGGCGACGTGTTGCTGAGTGGGAATCCGAGATCAAGTACAGCCGGCTGTTCCTACTGTCCCTGGCTGATGCGGTCCGCAAGCACGAGGCATCTGAGATTCTTCCTGCTTTGACTGCAGCGAACCTGGCTGCGACCAACCCGATCAATAGCGAGAGCGAAGGCGGCATTCCCGAAGACATCGCTACGCTGCTGTCTACGAACAACGTGGTTGCGCAATGGCAGGCTGCGCGCAAGCTCACTCAACTCATTCATGTGAATGGCGTCTCAGCGGTCCGCATCGCAGCGAGAGCACGCTCGTACGCGTTGCTTTCGGAACTGACGCGTCCGTACCTTTCGTCTGTGTCGCAAGTTTACGCCGCACGAGCGATACTCGGCGCAGACCGCGCCGTGCATCTAGCGAAGGATGATCTAAACACCGGCCTGAGCCAGTCGTACGTCTTGTCGCTCACCGGATTTCACCGGACGAGCGGCTGGATTTTTTCTTCACTCCAGCGCGGGCTCGGATTCGATCTCGAAACGATTCCGCCGTGGTCGAAGGCCACGCAGGCTCTGACGTTGTTTCGCCACGAGCGACTGAGTCAACTCGCTGATGCTGAGGGCAACAAGCAGGCCGCGTTGCTCGCGCTCATCGCGCAGGAGGACCGACCCTTTGAGGTTGAACGCGACGAGGCGGCGGTTCGGTCACTTCGGCATAACCCGCTCTCGATCCGCACGTTGCTCTGTTGGTGGACCGACGTTGGCGTTGGACGGGGACAACAATTGATCCGATTGGATGTCGCTGTGATGGCCAAGCTGCTCGAAGAGCAGGCCGCCGTGGTGTCCGGCGTGCCAGACGAAGTCGCGGAAGCGTTGCGGCGTGCGCGAAGTCTCCCTTCGCAAGGGGTGGCGATCCGAGCGCTGCGGAACGCCGACGACTCATCAGCGCATGGCGATCGCCTGTCGGCACTAGGGTTTCTATTGCTCGATGCGTCGGTGACGCTCAGAGAACGTGAGGCCGAGTTTGTTTGGTCGTCGCTCAACGCGGATGCAGGCCCCATTGTCGATCTGGTCAGCGAGCACTTCAGCGAGCACCCAGTTGCCCCAATGATCCGCCTCTACGGCTACCGCCCGGGCGACGACCGTAGCACTTATGTGCAACTGCTCGATGACTACGACTTCGGCGATCTTCCCCCGTCGATGCGTCCGCTCTGGGAGCCATGGAACCTAGCAGGCCTGTACACGCACGAGGCTTATCAACATCAATGGCTGCGTTTAGGGCAGCACGTCGATTCGACCGCGCACGGGCTCGCGGACCGGGTCAACAACGCTTTTTTAGGATCGAACAACCCTCGCCGTTTCAACACCGCGTTCAACCTCCTTAAGTATTTTAGCGCCGCCCATCCCGCGGGAGCGATCGGTTACACCGCCGAGGCAGAGATCGATGGCGAAGGTCAAGTCGCTTACATAGAACGGCTGGGCGAATCGATGCCGGAGGTTGCTTACCAGTGGGCCTTTCGGCTTCGGCGTGCGGGCCGGCTTGAGGATGCACGCCATTGGTTCGAAAAGGCGGTTGCGGGAACCCGAGATCCTTGGATTCGGCTAGACCTATCAAATCTGTTGTGGGAGTTGGGCGATGATGAAGCGAACGTGCGGGTACTGCTCAAAGCTTTGGAGCTTCCTGATTCCGGGTTGGCGCATTCCCGGGTAAATCATCGGCTGTCGCGTGCCTACCTGCGTGCCGGCAATCTCGTTCAGGCCGTCGACGTGGGCGAAGCCGCCGCTGAGTCGCATGCCGCGTGGGCTATGCAGACCGCGGCCGTGGCTCAGGAGGCGTCAGGAAACCTGGCCCGCGCAGAACACTGGCTCGAAATCACGGCGGACCGCTACGACTCGTTGAAGCTTGTGCCCGGCGTCTTCGCGTTGAGGACCGGTCGGAACCTCGACCCAGATCGTCGGCAGCGGACCAACGCCGCTGTCGATGCGTTGGCCGACTCGCGGTTGCAGGAAAACGTGTTTGATGCGGCCGCATACCGCATCCTGACCGGAGACGTGTCCGATGCTTTAGACATACTGGATCGCGAAGCGCCGCCCAACTACCTGATCGAACTGCTACGCATGTACGTGGCCAAACAACTGGATCGATCCGAGGTGGAAGTACAAGCGAGGGAAGCCTTAGGGCCGCTGTTGAAAAAACTCGACCCTACGCAGCCCGCGCGGCGTGCGCTGCTTATGGCTCTCACCGAAGTGGAAGCCCCGGCTCAAATTCTCTTCGTACGATTCGCCGATGAAATCGAAGACCGCCGTGTGACGCTCGGCATCGCTCCCCGGGAAGTTAGCGCGCTTGGGCATCTGGCCCAGTCGCTCGACCATCCAAATGTCGGCAGAAGGCTCCTCGAGCTAGCGATCAGGAAAGCCGTTTGGGAAGAGAAGAGAGAGTTAAATGAGCCGGCAATCGGCTGGGCATGGCTAACGCTTGTCAGCCAAAGTGTCGATCCGCGCGAGATTCTCGGTTGGGGGAGTGGGATTGGAGCCACGGTGCCGTTGCCGTGAGCAAGTATTCTGGCGCACGGATCGCCGCAGCGCACCTAATGCAGTCAAGGGTCCCGACACCGGTCGGCTGCTCTGGCTGGTCGAGTGCCCGTACTGCGGAGAACACCACTACCACGGGCCGCAGGAAGAGCATCGACACGACCACTGCATCGTGCCGACCGCTGAGTCGAGCGGGGGTACAACCTGGCGTTGGCGGATGCGTGGCGGAAGGTGGCGGGGCTAGTTGATTGAAAGCCGAGACGCTTAGCTCGTATGGGTTTCGATCGACTCTTTCGCAGCCGCCGCTTCGGCGTCGTATTGCTCGATGAGTTGCTTGAACTCCCTGGAAGATCGTCTAGCGATTCTCAGGTAGACCAAACCTTCAACGAGAATGAAACCCGTGCCACCAAACACGAATGCGAGCATGGCGATCATTTTCGCCTGCTCGCCGGTCTGGTCGAATGACTTGGCCACCTGATACCCCAAGAATCCGATTGCGATTGCCGTCAGGGCCCACTGCACGGTCTTGAATGCCATGAAGATGGGGTCCTGTCGCCGTGATGAGAACTCGCGATTTTCCATGTACTTCAGCAGCCCACTGTTAAGAAGGAGGCGCTTAGCGCGTATTCGGAACAACTGTGTGAGTGGTGTAGGTCATCCGTCGCAAGCGTTGCCGGTCAACTGCAGCCGGTAGTTAGGCCCACTCAGCATGATCTTCGGCGACCGATAGCGAAAACGCCACAGCTGATTCGTAAACAACCGTCCAAGGAACACTAGGGTCTGTTTCACGTTTGCGGGCCCAAGTTAGGTGGACAACCGCAATGCGATCTGAGTCCAGGGCAAAAGCAACATCATCGCAATCCTGGCGTCGACCGATAGCCGTCGCGTGGACGCCTGAGAGCAAATGGGACGTTGGCAACTCGCGATGCAATTCCGCAAGCAACTTCTCGCTCTCATCCGGATCATCGAGGGGATACCAAGGCTCTTTCCAAGTAACGACCATGGGGCTAACGTAAAAGGCTCAGTTACCGGCCGACCGCGGAAGTGGGCTCCAAACCGACCACATCATTTTACTCGCGGGCGTCGCCGGCCAAGTGCAACCGGTGGTTAGACCGCTTCCTCAACTGGCTCGCAAGCGTTCTCTGCAAATAGCAAACACTGCCCACGCTTGAACAGATGCGGCGTGTTCTCGCTCCACCATATCGCGGCCCGTGGAGCGTGCGCCGCCAAACGCTCAAAGGCTAGAGGCGCTTCGACCACGTAGCCGATCTCGGCATCACCGCCGCCCAAGAGCGTACGGAGCCAAGTAAGCCACATACTTCTGGGGCCAGTACGAACCCCAAAGCCGCGGGTTGAAGTTAAAGACGGGTAATTGCGATGCAATGGCAGCGTCATCCCGATCCAAGCCTGCCGGATGTGTTCTGGCGCTTCACCAGGAGGCGTATTGACGATGCGTACCCGCATACGGTCTAACGTAAAAGGCTAAGTTGCCAGCCGCCCGCGGGAGCAGACTCCCAACCGGTCCGCCGATTATCCGTCGCGGGCGTCACCGGTCAACTGCGGTCGGTGGCTAGGTGCCATTCTTTGCAGTGGCGATCGGGCCGGCAGGCAACAGGCCATCAACTTTCTCAAAGCAACGCCCGGCTGGCCACCTCACGTCGACGTCTTCAGCGGGATCAAGGTCAAAGGGTGGCTCGACCACTTCGCCGACACCGAGACCTCTACCCCAACCGTCAAAGTCATTCGGCACCCATGTTGCCGGGTTCTTCTTGACTAAGCTCCCGATCTCAAACACGCTGGGCACCTAACGTAAAAGGCTCAGTTACCGGCCGCCCGCGGAAGTGGGCTCCAAACCGACCACATCATTTTACTCGCGGGCGTCGCCGGTCAACTGCAGCCGGTGGTTAGGTCGCTCTTCTCAGCTGTAAGTAGACCATTGTCGTCCACCATATTTGGCCTCTGTCTCCGGAAGCGTGGGGACGGCGTATGTCGCGAAAGGCCCTTTGCGGGTGAAGATCAAATACCGAATCAAGTCACCCGCGGATTCCAGCAGCCATGCGTGGGCGAGCGGTCCGCAGTCCAATGGCTCAAAGCCGAGTTGGTCCGAGAGTTCAGAAACGACACGTTTCGCTTCTGCGTCATCGCCCGCCACGAAAACGCATTGACCCGAGTCACGCAGCGTCTGAGGCGGGTGGTGAAACACCTCCTGGGCCATGGTGTTAAAAGCTTTGACGACTCGCACTTCCGGCACATCCAAAGCGATCTGTTGGCAATAACTCCGAGTTTCCGGCAGACTAAAAACCTTGTCTTTCGGGATTGGCCTATTTCCACAATCGATCAGAACCTTCCCTGCCAAACCCGAAGTATCCCCCAGCACCTCAGACGGCAAGGAACGCGGCGTGTAAAAAATCACTTCGCCGAACGCCGCCGCTTCGGCGTTGTCGCCGCCTCGTGTCCCCGCCCCGACCTGGTCCGCCGCCTCTTGACCACGGGCGGCTTCACGGGAACCGAAGTAGATTTCATGCCCCTGCTCCGCCCAGGCCCCGCCGAGGGAACGAGCCATGTTGCCGATACCAATGGTTGCGATCTTCATTGTTGTGCCGCGACCTAACGTCAAAGGCTCAGTTGTCAGCCGCCCGCGAATAGCAGACTCGAACCGGTCTTCAAATTATCCGTCGCGGAGAGTCGGGGTCAAGGCCGCGCAGCTACGCTCCCCACGTGTGCAACCACTTCGCCCTCAAACACCGATCCGATGCCGTGGTCGCGGCGCTGTGAGCTGCGCAGAACAGTAACGCGCGGCCTAGAGCGAGTCTCGCCTCCAATCCCGCATCAACGCCGGCGCCTCCACATCGCCGTCAAGCCGATGAACGCCAGTGCTGCTCCACCCGGCTCGGGCACCGCAGACCCACCCGAAGAGGATGACGCGGTCGAACCCCAGTTGAGCAAGACCAAGTCCAAGTCACCTTGGTTCACAAAGCCGTCACCCGTCAGATCACCGCTGCCACTCAGTCCCGCGGTCACGGTATCGCCCCAGTTGAGCAGAACATTATCCAAATCAGCTTGGGACACCTCTCCATCCCCATTGGAGTCACCGCGGATCACCGTCAGCAGTTCGAGGCCAATGATCTCGCCCAACCCGTTAGTTACGGTATCGACTAAAAACTGATCTCCAAGACCTCCGCTGAAATCGAGGCCGGAGACCCCAAGCAAGTCAAAGACCGTAGAAGAACCAAAGTTCACCAGTTCGTAAGCATCGCCGACCTGCGGGGTGTAATCACCCAAAAGCGACAAATCAAGGAAGAAGGAACCGATGCCACCGCTATGGTTGACAGTTAACTGGTCGTATTCCAGCGACTGAGAATCGGAGTTGTCGGTACCGCCGATTTCAAAATGGATTTCGGTGCCGAACAAGAAGACGCTATCAGAATTCAACGTGAGACTGGCGGCCTCGCCATCCGCAATCGTGATCTTCGGGGCCGTGAGGCTTGAGATTCCTGCCGATGAAAAAACCTCGGCATTGATCGTGCCGGCAGCATCGAGCGTCCCTTCCAATCGAAACAACCCGCCGGTGCCGTTCACCGATTGAGCATTTAACGTGCCGCGAGATATCAGTTCGCCCCGGATACTCGCAAAATCTCTGACCTTGATCTCCGAAGCCGTTAGGGCTGAGCCGACGCCAACACGAGATGCGGAACCTTGCCACGCCTGGAACGTTCCTGCACCTAAATCTACGGACGCACCATCGTCCAGCATGATGCCTTGGGTCAGCGATAGCCCCGAGAGGCCGCCACCGATCCGATCGGCGCCCGAGCCCAACACCTCGACGGGGTCGTTGATAGCCCCGGACACATTGAGCGATTCACCGGGGTTGAGGACCAGCGTGGTCCCGGCGAGATGCTTCTTGCCGGAAACATTGACTACGTTCAGGCCGGCGTCGTGGATAAGCAAGCTTTGATTGGCGACTGCGAGGTTGGTTCCGGGCGCCAGAACGATGTTCCCTTCTGTGAAATCCAATAGGCCCGACAGGTTCAGTGTGCCCGCGCCGGATGTTAGCTCAAGCGTGCCTCGCACCACTGCACCTTGATTCAAGTTGAGTGTCCCGCTGCTGTATGTGTACGTGCTGTCTTCACCGACCAACAAGAATTCGGTGTTGTGCGTGCCGCCGTCCAGCACGAACGAAGACACGCTGGAGTTCTGAAGGCCGAATCTTGAAAGCGCAAGGACCTCGGCCAACCTGAATAATTTATCACCGCCGATCGTGGTGACCGGGGTATCCAAAGTGCCTCCGTTGAGTGTGTAAGTACCCGACGAGGTGTTGGCTCCGACGGCCAGCCCGACCTGCGCTTCAACAAGGCCCCCGTTTTGCGTGAAGTTGCCCGATGCGGCCGGGCCACTGCTTACTGCATTACCAACCGCGAGCCGTTGCGTCGTCAAACGACTAGCTGAAGCGATGTCGCTTATTACGTACGCCCCCGTGCTACCGGTTTTGGCTCCGAGGATGACCGTATCTGCATCCACCGTACCGCCGGTATGAGTAAAGGTGCTGCCGGTGCCTCCTTCCCAGCCGACGACGAGTCTGTTCGTTACGTCGATGCTGCCGCCGCTGAGAGTGACTTCACCGTCGCCGTATCCCCCGACCGTGAAGTGATCGGCTTCGACTTGCGATCCACCGATGATGGCAAGGGCGCCCTTACTGCCGGGCTTGGCTCCCAGAACCAACCCGTCGGCGGATAGGGTGGCGTTTGCCCCGAACATCGTGTAGCTCGAGTTGTCGTTAAAACTACCGACTTCCAGATACTGCGCATCAACAGCGCCACCCCATTGCATGAAATTGCCCCTCCCCGCATAGCCCACGTAAATCCGCTCGGCCGAAACGTTGCCATCACCCAACTGGTATGTCGTCGATTTGAACGTGCCTGGAGCTGAAGCTTCGGGTCCCAGGATGAGGTCGTTGGTCACCGTCAAGCTGCCGCCGGACTGCACGATCGAAGCCCCGCTCGGAAAGGGGCCTTCGACGATGAATAGATCCGAAGCTACCGCGTCCGTGCCGGCATTGATGGCGATGTTCGGGTAATCGATGATGATGGTGTCGTCGGCAATCGGCAGAGTTGCCCCCGCCCAATTGCTCGCGGTCCCCCAGGGAGCGGTGCTGGTCCCAACCCAGTCACGGTCGGCCGTGGGCAGAGGCGCGCTGGTTGAAGCAAACGAGAAATTTGGGTCGCCGTTAGGCGAAGCCCGGATCGTATCTGTGATCCAATCCGACACAGCCCTGATGTCTCCTCCGCCGCTTGCATAGCCTCCACCAATCAACGCCCAGTCGTTCCATCCATCCTTGTACCAAACCGGGCTGCCGGAATCGTGCAGTACCAAGCCATATTCAAAGTCAACATAATCCCCCGATTGATCATGGTCCCTTGTCACCTGGACCACATCAGCCAATTGCAAATTGGTTCCGTTGCCGCCGGTGATGACATTTCGGCCGTAACGAAGACCTCTGGGCTGGACACTGCCGTTAAACGGCAGGCCATCGCTGTCCCATTGGGTTGCGGCCTTGCCGTAGCTGGACTTGGTAACGACCTGCCCCGGCAACGGGTGGACAAAAAGACCAGGTAGCCCATCGCTGAGTACAGGGTTGGCGACCGCGTCCCCCTCGAAGCGAAAGAGCGCTATATCTCGTGGCAACCCGTTCGTGGGGCCGTCGATCCTCTCAGCAATCGTCCGAACATCCTGATTATCGATCACGACTTTCCCGCCTGGCCCCACGCTGCTGCTTCCATAATGTTGGGCAGTAATGAACCAGTTCGGAGCGACGAGCACGCCGGTGCCAAATCGAACCCCGCTAGACAGTTCGAACGTCACCGTCCAGGCTGGGTCGGGTCGGTCTTGCGGGAACTCACCGGCGAGCCACCGGACGAAGGAGAGTTGACGGAATGACAACGCGCTGGCGTCCCAAGCAAAACACGAAGCCGCACAGCACATCGCGACCAGCGCACGCGAATCGAATCGGGCCACACACATGTCGAATCTCCGGAAAGAGTAAAAATTACCCACTAGACCTGAATTTCGATTCTACGGTCGGGTGATCGCACGTCAATGAAAATCGGGGCGTTCGACACGATCAACCGCGAGCACGGGCGGAACACCATCCGGCTCGCGTCGGCGTCGCCGCTGGACCTCCGGCCGTGTCGGACGTGGCATTTGCGTAGCGATCACCGGAGCCCGCGGTGGACGACGCGATGGGATGAACTGCCGATCGTCCAAACCATGCCCGACCGAATCACGGCAAGCTTCCGGCGTCTAACCCCTCCACTGGCACCGGCACCTGCGTGAACCGCAGCCACGACCCCAGGTTGAACACGAACGAAGCGATCGACGCCCAGAACACCACCCGTGCCACCTAGTGCAGACGCCACGGCCCCAACACCTCCAGCGGATTCAGCAAACCGCGCTGCCGCTAACACCACTGGCAGTCGATCGGGATCGCGAGGAAACAACTCACCGGCTTCACTTCCGGGGGGCCGTGAGATGCCCGCGTGGCGGAGCAACAACGCCACCGGCTCGTCGGGGCCCAGCGCCTCCACCTTCGCCACCACCTCCGCGGCAATGACC
>JBCDDH010000021.1:0-43941 GCA_039180415.1 Planctomycetota bacterium
CCGGAGTTTTCGTCGGACCCTTTGTAAAGATTCGCAAAGGTTTCGATGGATATTTCGATATTCGCTTCAAGAGCGCGGGACCATGTGCCTGCATAAAGCGAATCCACCGGGGTTACAAACGCCGAGACTGCCACGGCGCGGACCACCGCGGGCCCAACACTGCGGGCGTTGAGTTGGCCGTCGCCGAAGGGCGTTACGTGCGAGGCCAAGCCCCGTCCGGGCGTGTCGCCGACCAAAGCCCGTGGCGTGACGCGGCGGAAGAGTTGGCCGTAATGCCCGAACCGGGGCGGCGGGGGTCCTTCAGATTCGTCCGCGGGCGAGGCGGCGGGGGCCTCGGGCCGCGGAATGCCCGCCAGGTCTTCCGGGCTGGGCCCCAGCGCAGGATCGAAAGGCGCATCGAATGGATCCCGCTCGCCCGGAGGCGGTGTCCCGGGATCGGAATCGTCGTTGCGGTTCTCTTCGTCGCTTCGGATGGTCGCCGGCAGCATCGAGTCGGGGAACGGACGGAACCGCAGCGCGTCCGCCAGCCCGGGGTTTTGTCTGGTCAACGACCGCCACGCCTTGGCGCTTTGATCTGGACTGGCCGCGATCGTGTTGACGTTGAGCTTGGCCTGCTCGTCCATCGCGACGAGTTGAAGCGTGGCCGTGCGCAGCGGCAATGATCGACGGGCTTCGGCGGCGTGGCGCGGCCAGGCTTGGATACGCGTCGGTTCGTCGGGCGCGTTGGACGGTGGGTTCTCTCGCGGCGGCAGGTCGGGCGAAGCGGGGTCGAGCACCACCGACGTGAGCGGCGTGAGCGTTTCGCCGACGCTACGCATCAACCATTGGGTCTGAAGGGCCTCGACCTGGCGGTGCACCGCGAGCCGATCGCGCTGATGGGAACGTACCGCGTGAACGAGCACGGCCGACAAGACCGTCAAGACGATCAGAACCATCAGCAGCGTGAAGCCGCGCCGATCGCGTTGAGTGGCGCGGGTCACGGGGCGCCTCCGTTCAAAACCCAGGTCCGTTCGAGGCGGGCTCCGCCGGCTTGCTCGGACATCGCGATCTCAAGGCGTGCGATCGGCCGTAGCTTCACCAGGCGTTCGTCGAGCCGGGCGAGCGGGTCGGTTTCCTGCTCGGTGACGTCGGCGGCGTCCTGACTCTCGATGTTCCGCAAGGTCCGGCCGGGCGTGCGGTATTCCGCGAAGTCGATCCGCCAACCCGCCACCCCCACGAGCAGCAAGGTGTTTGTCTCTCGTTCGCCCGGTAAGACGCCGCGCTGCGACCGGAACAGGCACGCTTGGCCGTCGACCTCACGGAGCCGGTAGGTCACCACGCCGGGGTGGAACGTGCGTTCGCCGAAATTCGCCGGGCCGTCGCTTTGGGTCAGGTGCCCGACGAGCCCGAGGGTCGGCGTCGCGGAGGTGGGATCGGGGGCGCGCTGGTAGCGGGCCTGCCGCAGGTCGGCTTCGATCAGGGCGGCGGCGCGGCGGAGCGCGTCGCCGATGTGTGCGGCGGGCGTGTCGGCCCGCACCGACGCCGAGAGCGACGCCGTCACGCGGATCAGCCCGACCAACACGAGCGCGGCCAGCGCCGTGGCCGCGAGCAGTTCGACCAGCGAGAACCCGCGCGCGGCGCGGCTTTGCGGTACGCGACGCGTCACTGGGGCGCCCCCGCTCGTGCTTGGGTCGGGCTGGGCAAGACCAGTTCGACGGCCAGTCGGGACGCGTCCGCGCCGTCCACGCGTTCGGGGTCAAACAAACGCAGCGTCACCACGTCCAGCCGCGCGGGCGGATCGGGTCGGCCGCCTTCCACCAAGCGTCGACCGTCCAGCGAAGCCGCCCACGGCGCGAACGCTCGCAGCGGTTCGGACGAGGTTTTCCAAACAAACCCGGGCTCGGAGTCCGTCCCCGAGATTTGGCCGAGCCCTTCGCGCGGCACGCCGCTTCGCCACCGGCTCGGGTCTTGCGCGTACCAGCCAGCGAGCAGGCGGTCGGCCGCATCGGCCGCGGCCTGGGTGCGCAACGCCTCGTGGGCCCCGCGATCCAGCCGGCCCTTGGCGAGGACCGTCGAAGCCAGCAGCCCGCCCAGCAGCGCGAGCGCGGCCAGCACCTCAACCAGCGTCATGCCGCGACAACGCATCGAACACCTCCTCCATCGCCGCGCGATCGCTTAGTCGTCGCACCTGCCCGCTGCCCCCGGCCGTCAGCCGCCACCACGACCGCCCGTCCCGCTGGTCGTAGAACTCCAGCCCGTACGTCTCGCTGATCCCGTTCGCGCCGAACCGCACGGAGGCTTCGCCCAGCACCACCCGCCGGCCGTTCACCCAGACCTGCTGGAGCCGCAAGTCGCTTGGCCAAGTGAGCCGGTAGTCGCCGCTCGCCGGTGTCCGCCCGTTCACCCATAGGGCCGCTTGCTGTCCGATCAGATCGATTTCCAAACGCACGCCGCCGTCGCTCAGGTCGCCCGCCCGCCGCGCCGCGGCGTCGAGCCAATCCAGACGCGACGCCACCTCCGGCATCCCCCGGCCTTCTTGGACCAAACGCGCCGACACCATGATCCCGGCCGCCAGTACGCCCAGCAACACGACATACGCCAACGCCTCGATCAGCACCAGCCCCCGCCGGCTTGCGGCGCCAATCCGATGCGCGTCGGGATGCAGGGAGTGGCTTGGGGTCACGGCTGCTCCGCGGCGCTCAGGTCCCAGCTGATGATGTCCGCGTCTTCGTCTTCCCCACCGGGTTGGCCGTCCGCGCCGTAGCTGACGACTTCAAAGTCTTTGCCGCTGGGGCCGGGCACGTTGTACTGGTAGTCCCGCCCCCACGGGTCGGTCGTGCTCTCGATCGCCAAGACCGACAA
This sequence comes from Planctomycetota bacterium, assembly GCA_039180415.1. Taxonomy (GTDB): domain Bacteria; phylum Planctomycetota; class Phycisphaerae; order Phycisphaerales; family Phycisphaeraceae; genus CAZIXN01. The sequence continues at coordinate 2,842 of JBCDDH010000021.1, forward strand.
CCCCTGCGCGTTGGTGGGCAGACGGGCGCTGTTGAGGCGATAGGTCTCGATGGCGGTGACGATCGTGGCGATGTCGCTCTTGGCGCGGTTCTGCCGGGCCTGCGCGACGTTGCTTGTGACCTTCAACGCGACCGCGCCGGCGAGCAGCCCGATGATCACCACGACGACCATGACCTCGATGAACGTGAAGCCCCGTACCCGACGCACACCCGTTTCCTTCTCGCGCTCAAAACACATCACTGGCCTCCAAAATCGGCAGCATCGTCGCCAACGCGATCGCGCCCACCAGCAGCGCGACCAACACAATCAAAATCGGCTCCAACAACGCGGTCAACCGCTGCGTCGAGCGGCGGACGTCGGCTTCGTACGTCCGTGCGACGCGGTCGAGCGTCTTCTCCAGGTGCCCCGACTGCTGGCCGACCGCGAACGCCTGAATCACGATCGGTGGGAATTGGCCGGTAACCCGCAAAGCCTCGGCCACGTCTTCACCGCCGACGATCGCTTCGCGTGCGTCTTCGAGCGCGCGGCGGATCACGCGTTGCGGCGTACTCCGCGCCGTCAAGCCGCACGCCCGGCTGAAGTCGATCCCGCTGCGGTGCAGCGTCGCCATGACCACGGCCATCTGCGTGAGCGCCTGTTTCCGCAGCACCGGCCCCAACAGCGGCAGCCGCAATTGCGTGCGGTCCCACCACCGCCGGCCGGATTCGTTTCGTAGCGCGAAGCCCGTCGCGATGCTCAGTGCCGCGAGCGCCAGCCCCGCGATCAGGCCGTAGCTCACTAGGAACTCGCTGGCGGTCTGGACCACGCGCGTCACCGCCGGCAGCTCGCGTCCCTGTTGTCGTAGCGGCTCGAGCACCTGCGGCACCACCCGCGTCATGAGGAACACGCTGACCGCCACGGCCACCACCGTGACGAACGCCGGGTACATCAACGCCGTCCCGACCTTGCCCCGCAGCTCGTCGCGGCGCTCCCGGAACTCGGCCAGGCGATCCAATGTCTCTTCCAACGTGCCCGCCTGTTCGCCGACTTCGACGAGTTGCACGCTCAGCTCGTCGAACCGAGAGGCGACCGCCGGGTCGCGCATCGCTTCGGCCAGCGCGGCCCCGCTGCGCAGCCGATCCGCCAGGGCGTCGAGCACCGCCTTGGGCTTGCCGCTGCGCGAACGCGAGAGCGTCTCCAACGCGTCGACGACCGGCACGCCCACGCCCAACAGCGTGGCCAGCTCCCGCGCGAACGCTTTGAGATCGAAGCGCTCCCCGCCCCAGCGGCTCGTCCACGCCGCGTCCGGCCGCGCCTCCGACCGGCTCGCGGTTTCGACGACCCGCGACACCGTCAGGCCCCGGCTACGCAGCACGTCGCGCGCGGCCCGGAGCGACTCGGCGGTGACCGTGCCCGAACCTTCCAACGCCGTGTACGCGAACTGAGCCATCGCTTACAACCCGCTCCGTGTCGCGACCCGCAGCAACTCGTCGATCGTCGTCTGCCCGGCGAGCATCAGCCGCATCGCGTCGTCGTGCAGCGTGGTCATGCCCAGCCGGACCGCTTCCGCTTTGATCGTGCTGGCGTTTGCCCGCTGCTGCACCAGGTCGCGCACCGTGCCGTTGACCGGGAGCAGTTCGAAGATCGCCTGTCGGCCGCGGTAGCCGGTGTTCCGACACGCCTCGCACCCCACGCCCCGGCTCAGCCGGCCCAAGTCCAACGCCTCCGGGACCTCGCCCAGCCGATGCAGCGCCGCGCGGTCGCGGTCGTCGGGTACGTGCGACTGCCGGCAGTCGGGGCAGACCCTTCGCAACAGCCGCTGCGCCGCTACGCCCACCACCGAACTCGCCACGAGGTACGGCTCGATGTTCAGGTCCAGCAGCCGCGTGACCGCGCTGCTCGCGTCGTTGGTGTGCAACGTCGAGAGCACGAGGTGCCCGGTCAACGCCGCCTGGATGGAGATCTCCGCGGTCTCTTGGTCGCGGATCTCGCCGACCATGATGATGTCCGGGTCCTGCCGCAGCACCGAGCGCAGGCCGTTCGCAAAGGTCATGCCCTTCTTGACGTTCACCTGCGTCTGGCTGATGCCGTCGAAGTGATACTCGATCGGGTCTTCGATCGTGAGGATGTTGCGCGACCGGCCGTCGGCCTCGGCGAGCGCGGCGTAAAGCGTGGTGGTCTTGCCGCTGCCGGTGGGCCCGGTTACCAGCAGGATGCCGTGTTCGCCGTGGATCATGCCGCGGAAGGCGGCGTCGGTCTTTTCGGGCAGCTGGAGATCGTCGAGGCTCAGCAGGCCCCGGCTCTTGTCCAACAAACGGATCACCACCCGTTCGCCGAAGTTCGTGGGCAGCGTCGATACCCGCAGGTCGATCGCTCGATCGCCCACCCGCACGGGCACCCGCCCGTCTTGCGGCAGACGCTTCTCGGCGATGTCCATCCGAGCCATCACCTTGATCCGGCTGATCGTCTCTTCCTGAATCGCTTTGGGCAGTTCGAACGTGTCGTACAGCACGCCGTCGATCCGCATCCGCGCGACCACGTGATGCTCATACGGCTGCACGTGTACGTCCGACGCCTGCGCCCGTACCGCCTCGGCCAGCAGCAGGTTCACCAGCTTGATCACCGGGCTTCGGCCGCTGCTGTCCAGCAGGTCGTCGCTCGCCGTCGCGCCCTGCAACTCGGCCAACACCGCCGCGCGCTCGCTCGGATCGATCGCCGCCACGACCTCGCTGACCTCGCCCTCACGCTGCTCGTAGGCTCGGTTGATTGCGGCTTGGACCTGTTCGTCCGTCGCGTGCACCAACCGCACCGACACGCCCAGGCGGCGCGCAACGGTCTCGCTCAGGTCTAATTGGCGCGGGTCTCTTATCGCGAGGAACACGACGCCGGGGCCGCCGTCCAAACCCAGCATGCCGTGCCGCCGGGCGAACCCGATCGGGATCGCTTCGACGAACGCGCCGGAGGCCGGCCGCTCCGCCACGCTTGCGAATTCCGCCAGCGTCGCGCCCGCCGCCGACATCCCGCTCGGAGCGGCTTGCATCGTGGCCACGATGGTGCCGCTCGCGTCAGTCAAGGATCAGGTCCGGCTCGTCGTACGGTTCGTTGCTCGGCAATCCCGCTTCCCTCAACTTCCCGTCCGACAAACCCCGCAGGTCCGCGAAATCGTCGTCGGCCAGGATCGTGGGCCGAAGGAACACGAACAGCGTCCCCCGCTCGTCGTTGGTCGTGGTCTGCCGGAACAGCACGCCGATGATCGGCAGGTCGCCCAGCAGCGGGATCTTGCTGACCGTTTCCGAATCGTCCTGGCTGGTCAGCCCGCCGACCACGATCGTGTGCCCGTTGGGGATCGTCACCCGGCTCTGCAGCGAGTCGGTCTGCCGCGGCGGCGGCACCCCGGCGGCGGCCAAGGCCGGGTCCGACGGCAGGAAGGTGTTGACCTCCACGCGGTACTCGAGTTGGAGGTACCCGCCTTCGCTGATGTTGGGGATCACGTCGATGGTCGTGCCGGCCTCGACGTACTCGCGGAACGAGATCTGATCGCTGACTTCGCCCTGCGTGATCGTGACGGTGGGCTCTTCGGTGAGGCTTTGCAGTCGGCCGCGCTCGTTGTCGTTGACTAACAACGTGGGCGCCGAGAGCACCCGCGAGTTCGCGTCCTGTTCGAACGCCTGGATCACCACCTCGGCGAAGCTCGCGTCCAGCAGCGCCGACGTCAGACCGGAGTTCACCGTCGGCGTCAAACCGCCCGTCGCGGCATCGACCGTGCTGATCCCGAACGACCCGAAGGTGATGAGTTGGGCGTCGCCGTCCAGGCCGTTTTGGAAGCCGAACTCGACGCCGAGCGTGTAGTCGTTGGTGGTGTTCAGCGACACAAGCGTCGCCTCGATCTGCACCTGCGGCCGGCGTTCGTCCAAGAGCTCGATCAGGTTGGCGTAGATCTCCTGCGTGGCCGGATCGGCCACGACGATGATCGAGTTGGTGTTGATGTCGGCGGCGAGGGTGACGCCGTCGCCGCTGAGCCGATCCGCTTCCAGGTTCGTATCGACGGTGACGTTCACCGTCCCACGCGCGCCACGCGGATTACGCCCCTCGGGCCCACCGAATTGCCGAGCGAATGATTCGTCGTCGCGCTCCCCGAACGACAGGCCCAAGCCTTCTTGGGCGTCGCCGTCACCGAAGCCGAACGGATCGTCCGAGCCTTCGCCGGACACGGCCCGCAGCGTCGCGAGCAGGTCCCGGGCCGTGGTGTTGGTCAGCTTGTACCGCCGCACGGGCGTGACTTGCGACATGACTTCCGTGTCCAGCGACGCGACCAACTTCAATGCTTCGTCAAGCGCTCCGGCGTGGGCGCTGATGACGACCTGGTTCGTCCGCACGTCCGCGAGCACCCGCAGCCCCTCGACCTGCCGGAACTTCCCCGCGCCTTGCAGCTTGCTCACTAAGACTTCGCGCACCGTGTTCGCCACGTCGCGGGCCAGCGCGTGTCGCAAGATCACCGTCCGCACCGCCACGGGGGCCTCGGCGTTTTCCACCATCGCGATCAGCGACAACGCCCGTTCGATCCGTTCGCGTTCGTCGGCGAGCAAGAGCGTTTGCTGTTGATCGGAAACGAAAACCACGTTAGCCGGCGACGTGAGCACGGGCGTGACCAATTCGACCGCCGCATTGGTTTCCATCGCCGACAGCTTGACCGCCTGCACCACCAAGTCGTTGGACGCCGCCGGTTCGGCTACGTCCGGCAGCGCCGGCTTGACGTCGTCGACCCGCGCGACCCGCTTAAAGCCCGGCACGTCCAGGTCCACCATCGCGTAGCCGTGGAGCCGCAACGCCGCGTTGAGCATGCCCGGCAACGCGTCCCTTGGGATCGGCCCCTGCGTCTGCAATCGGACCGACCCCGACAACACCCCCGGCTCATACAGCAAGTGATACCCATACTCCCGCGCCGCGTAATCCATCAGCGTCTGCAGCTCAATCGGCTCACGCAAGTCCAACTCGATCGTTTCGGCTTCGTCGCGGTTTTCCGCTTGCGCCCACGACGACACACTTGGCCCGAAAGACGTCAGCCCGGCGATCAGCAAAATCGGGATCAGCCTACGCAAACGAACGCATTCCTCAAGAAAAAGAGGCATTAAGCCGCCGACTCCAACCGGTTTACTGTACCGGTTCATGCGCCACGGCGGAGTGGTTTTTATGTCGCTTCGTGCACGCGTTTTCTAGAAGTCCGGCCCCGACCGTTACGGTGGGGGCCGGCGAATGAGCTTCCCCGGAAGCGCTGGCGTCGGCTTCACTGCGGGAACTTCCACTTCTGCGAAGACCAGTTGCTGCGGAGGCCGGCTTGGTAAACATCGCCGCCGTTGTCGCCCTGGCAGGACAGGTAGTAGTTGGTCCAGCGGTTCTTGAGGCGGTAGTTGCCGCCGCCCGCGTCGCTGACGACCCACATCTGCGACCACCAGCCGGTGTTCAACGGGGCCAGCAACACCTGCGACCATTCGTTGGCGTTTTGCGAGGTGAGATACTTGCCGGTGGGCGTGTGCTTGATGCGGTACACGTCGCTGGTCCCGCTGACCGGCACGAGGTCCCACTTCTGATTGTTCGAGCCGTTGGCGGGCTTGATGATGATGCCGGCCCAGTCCCAGGTGCCTTGGACATCGACGTTCCATTGCTTCCATTGGTTGGTCAGCTTGAGCGGGCCGGGGAAGGTGGCGCTGCCGCCGCCGTTGTTGCCCCCGCCGTTATCGCCGCCGCCGTTGTTGCCGCCGCCGGCGTTGCCCCCGCCGGACGTGTTGTTGAGGTCGATGCCGCGGCTGGAGAGCTCGTTGGTAAACCGGCTGTCGAACTTAATCTGGTCGTGGTATTGGTTGAACTGGTCGTTGCCGTTGCCGATGGCTTGGTAGTTCGCTCGGGGCGCCCACACGGCCCAACTCATGTTGAGGTCTTCGGCGTTCTCGATGTTCTCGCCGATGTTGTTGAAGTTCATCGGGAGGTTGTCGGGGTCTTCCAGGCTGAACATCTCGGTGCAGATGATCGGGTAGCCGTTGTTGCGGAACTCGTTGACCGCGTAGTTCATCGAGTTGGGGTTGATGTTGCCGTTGTTGTTGGGCCAGTCGTAGGCGTGGAAGCCGTAGGAGGTCTTGGACCAATCGACGTTGAGCGACGCGAGATCGTTGCGGTTGAAGCCTTGGTCATCGGCCTTGAAGTGCGAGGCGAGGATGAAATGGGTGTTCGGGGCTTTGCCTCGAACGAAGTTGTAGAGCCGTTGGTAGTCGCCCTTGGCCTGGTTGGGCTGCGGTTCGTTGGTCAGTTCAAAGATCACGTGCGTCTGGTTGGCGAGGTTCAGGCCGTTGCTGTAGTTGCTGGTCTTGAGTGCTTCGTCCCAGAAGTTGCGCACGATGTTGTAGTTCCAGGTCGCGTGGAACTGGGTGTGGCAGTTGACGATGACGTACATGTCCTCCTGCGCGGCCCAACCCACCACCGTCTTGATGATGTCCAGGTATTGGTTTCGGGTGTTGGTGTCGGTCGCCAGGTTGCGGTCGTAGGCCCCCATCCACGGGCAGATACGGACGCAGTTGATGCCGTAGCCCTTGAGGTTATTGAAGTAGTTGCGGTACGTGCCGCGGTTGTTGTTGAAGTCGTTGTAGTGCCAGGTGTCCATGAACCACGGCGCGACGCGCAGCGGCTTGTCGTCCGCGGTGCGGACGTTGCCGTTGATCACCCGAGCCCGGCCGGGCGCGGCCTCGGCGGTCACGGGAACCAATGAGATAAGCAGCGCCATCAGCGCGGCGAAGAGCGTTGCGGACTTCAAGACCGATCGACAGAAATGCATAAAAAATCTCCTAATCGCGAACACAAAACCCGCTCCGAGAATCGGAGCACCAAAAGAAAACCAGTCGCCGTGGGGCGGCGGCCAAGGATCAGTGAGACAAGATCAAGTCACGGGAGAGGTGATTCGATCCAATGGGTCGAAAGCCAATCAAAAACAAAACAAACAAAAGGTCGACCGTTCGCGCGGGCCGCGTGCGAGTTCAGAGTGTCGTGGCCGGCTCGAAAACAACAAGAAACCAGAGATGAAGATTCATCGATAACTAAGTTTATCGATGAACCTCTAAACTACCAAGCCCTTGTGGGCGTGTCAAGGCTCGGCATGTCGTGGTCATGATTTGTGAGATTTCTACGGAGAAGCGGCACTCAAACAGGATCATTCCGCGGATAATCTTGGTTTTCGGAGCGATTTCAGCCCCAGCGCAGAAGGCTCGGTTTCAGGGGCGCGCTTTCTGAACGCCGTTCGCATAAAAAAAGACTCGCTCTTCCGAAGAAGAGCGAGCCGTAGGGTCTTTTGCTGGACTGCATCGACGGCAGTCTCCGTCGAGCTGCCTTAGCGAAGCAGCCCAGTCCTCTTGCGTCCCGACTCCTTGCAGGTTTTGCAGTCGCAGGTGCAAATGCACTTTTTCTCGGTGCAACCACAGCCGCATTCGGTGCAGCCGGGACGCTGGGTACAGAGTTCAATCATTAGGGATCACGCTCCTTTCTTGGGGGTGACTCCGGCCGTCGCGGCACCCGTCCGTCCACGCTCGGCTCCGACCTTTAATAGAAAGCTTGCGCTTTCCAGAGCCGGGGCAGAAAGGGGGCACCGTCGCCGGAAGAATCCTTGCTCCGAACACGTCTGTCGGAGCCCGATGGGCCGGTCGCTTGGATGACGGCCGGCATCTGATTATCGACGGGTTTTGATGCGGGTCAATACCTTTCGTTCGCGTTTTGGAGTTTTTCGGGCAGGAAAAAAGGCGTGCCAGCCACACGGCCGGCACGCCTCGGATGGGGCGGGATTGACACTGTGTTCACGCGCTGCGGCGACGCAGCATGGCCAGGCCCCCCAGGCCCAGCAGGGCGGCGGTGGCGGGCTCGGGTACGTCGGTGACCGTGAGGTTGTCGAAGATGACCGCGTGCGGGCCGACCGAGCTGAACACGTCGGCGTAGCCGAGGGAGATGAGGTCGCCTCCGGAGCCGTCGAAGGCGGTGCGGATGATCGGCGTGCCGTCGAGGCTGTAGGTCAGGGTCGAGCCGTTGTTGACGATCTCGAGCGTGGTCCACAGGTTGCCGGGCGAACCGGCCGCGGGCGAGCCGGTGGGGAACAGCGCCTGGTAGAGCGCGCCGGTGCCGTTGGTGCTGTTGGCGGGGTCGAGGTAGGTCGGGTCGCCGGAGTTGAAGATCTCGCCGGGGTCCGAGTGGCGGTAGTCCGACGCGGAGCCGCCGTCGCCGGTGAAGGCGAGCGTGTGGCCGTTGAGCACGACGGGGGTGAAGATCGACAGGAAGTCGGTGGTGCTACCGGCCACGCCGATGTGGGCGAACTCGGTCGAGCCGCCGGCGCTTTCGACGTCCATGTAGACATCGACGGTCAGCGTGAAGAACGGCGAGTTGACGGCCGTGTTGTGGAACGCGGTGATGTGGTCCGCAGGCCCGGCGTCCGCGGAGGTTTCGTTGGCGGCGAAGCGGAGCCCGCCGGTGTCGCCCGCCGAGGAGTTCGGGGCCAGCGGGATGCCCGCCGCGATGTAGTCGAACGCAAAGGTCGAGACGCTGTCGGGCGTCCCGTCGCCGCTGGCGGCGTTGGATTCGTCGACGAGCGTGTAGTTGGCCGACGAATCGACCTCGAAGTCATCGGTAATCAGTTGGCCCGACGCCGTCAGGCCGAACGACCCGATCACGCCAAAGGCGAGTGATTTCATGCGAATAGTCATCTTTTTCTTCCTCCTAGAGATGGGACACGGCGACGCGATCAACCGCCGTTGAAAGTTACAGACATTATGAATTTACACGAGAATCGTCGGCGAGCCAAGCCCAAAATCGGGGCAAAAATGGCCTTGGCGCGGGGGTGATTGCGTTTGGGCCCCGTAAGCCGCTTGGCTTTTGGATGATTTTTCATAAGATTGTGGCTGACCGCCTGTCTTTCTGCCTGCCGCCGTGCCGCGGCACACTACCCCGATTATGCCCATGCACCATCCCAACCGTTGTTGTCGTCATGCCGCCTTTACGCTGATCGAACTGCTTGTCGTGATCTCGATTATCGCTTTGCTCATCGGCATCCTGCTGCCCGCGCTGGGAGCCGCCCGCGAAACCGCCCGGACCGCGGGGTGTCTGAGCAACGTCCGTCAGCTGGGCATCGCCTTGTACAGCTATGCCGGGGACAACGGCGATTACTGCGTGCCGTTTGTCGATGCTTTTGATGCCAACCCCAACACGATGGTGAATCAGGATGCGGACACCCGCCGGTGGTGGCCGGCCGTGTTTTTCTTCGAGGACTATCTGAGTGCTCGGGAAGGCTTCAGCTGCCCGTCGTTTGAAGACGACAACGAGATTCAGGAAGCGCCGATCGACGCGAGCTCGGCCGGGTCTGCCGGCGGGCGGGGGGGCGGTAATCCGGAGCTCGACGCGGCGTGGTCTCGCAGCGATTACGGCTACAACCACGCGTTCCTCGGTTCGACCGCCCGGCTCGACTACGGCTCGGCCCCTCCCGATCTGGGCAAGGTGACCGCGCGCCTGGATCAGATCCGCAAGCCCACCGATACCAACGCGTTCATGGATTCGATGGACTACGCGGAGTTGCTTCGGTCCAATGGCGAGCGCTACGTCGGCGTGCCTTATCTGTTTCCGGAATATGACGACCCGGACATCCAGACGGGCTTTGCCGACTCTCGCCACAACCAGAGCTTCGATTCGCGCGCGGTCGGCGACGCCGTGAATCGCAACGCGGGCGGCTCGGGCGTCAACGTCGCTTACGCCGATGGGCACGCCGTCACCTTGCGGACCAACAGCTACATCGACCCTTACCAAGAAGACGAGCTGACGGACGTGTCCCGATCGCGTCCGGTGGCCGGCGGGCGTGGCGGCAGCTCGGGGGGCTACGACAACAAGTGGGACTTGGAATAGACCCGCCGCAAACCGCCGAAAACCCGTGTACGGCCGAGGTTCAACGGCGGCGTTGAGTGCGCCGTTTGCGTACCGCTGGGGTTTACAGAGAGGATCGGGGCATGCTGAATTGGATCTGGGCGGCGTTGATCGTGGTGAGCTTCGGCTTCGCGATCACGGCGGACGTGTCGGACGTGGCGAGCGACCGCTTCCGCAACGGCGCGGCGTTGCCCGTGGCGTTGCCGGAGACGAGCGGAGACGCGCCGCCGGCGGAGGGCGACGCGCTCACGGTGACGATCGATGCGGTCGAGTTCCGGGCGTTTTACGCGGCGTGGGACGAAGAGCTGGCCGAATTGGACGGGCCGGTCGTGGCGCTGACCGGCACGTACTCCCAAGCCACCGGCGAGCCGACGCTGAGCTTCCCGGGTGAAGGCCTGCCGGCACCGCTGGCGGCGATGTTCGCCCACCTCGAAGAATTCGCCGACGCCGAGGCGCTGACCGCGCGGGTTACCGACTCGGGTCTGGAATTCCCGCCGATCAAGCTCCGCAAGATGGCGACGCTCGCCGACGCGGCGTTTTTCTGGGCGAAGTATTCGGTGTTGGATTTGGCGCTGCCCTTGATCGGGGTGCTGTGCCTGTGGATCGGGATCGTCAAGATCGCGGAGGACGCGGGGCTGGTGCTCGCGCTGGTCAAGCTCGTTCGGCCGCTGCTGGGGCTGATCTTTCCGCAGATCCCCAAGGACCATCCGGCGCTGGGCATGATCGCCCTGAACCTGGCGGCCAACGTGCTCGGGCTGGGCAACGCCGCGACGCCCATGGGCCTCAAGGCGATGGAGGAGCTACAGAAGCTCAACCGCGAGAAGGACACGGCCACCGACTCGATGTGCATGTTCCTGGCGGTCAACACCGCGAGCGTGCAGCTCGTGCCGCCGGCCACGCTGGTGGCGATCATGGGCGTGGGCGCGGGGCTGCTCTGGCTGCCGATCATCGTCGTGACCGGGCTGTCGCTGATCATCGCGATCCTCGCGGCCCAGGCGTATTCGCTGGTGCCGATCTGGCGGAAGACCGACCCGATGCGTGGCGACGCCGAGGCCCCGAACGGCTCGGGGTTCGGCAAGGTGATCGCGCTGTTGGCCGGGATTGTTGCGGGGGCGGTGGGGCTCTATTTCCTGTTGGGTCAGGTGTTTGGCGTGAACGCGGAGGCCCTGCAGAACGGCTCGGAATACGTCGCGATCCTGATCATCCCGCTGGTGTTGGCGTTGGTCCCGCTCTACGGCCTGTTCCGTGGTGTGCCGGTGTACGAATCGTTCGTCGAGGGGGCGAAAGAAGGCTTCGACATCGCCAAGACGATCATCCCGTACGCGGTGGCGATCTTGTTTGCGATCGGGATGTTCCGGGTGTCGGGGGCGTTTGCCGCGCTCAAGGGCGCGATCGCCACGCCGTTCGGCTGGGTGGGCGCGGACCCGGAACTGTTGCCGATGATGATCGCCCGGCCGCTGACCGGTGGCGGGTCGCTGGGTGTTCTCGCGGAGTTGGAAGCGATCCACGGGCCGGACTCGCTGATCACGAAGACCGCCGCGGTGATGTACGGCAGCACGGAGACGACGTTCTACGTGCTGGCGGTGTACTTCGGCTCGGTGGGCATCAAGAAGGCCCGGCACGCGGTGGCCGCGGGTCTGACGGCCGACTTCGCGGCCATGCTGATCGCGGTTTGGGTGTGCGCGCTCTTGTTGGGTCGGACGGTCGCCGGCGGCTGAGGCGTCAGGCCGCCTGTGAAAACAGCGGCCGTTGCGCCGCGGTCGGGGCGACGAAACGCGGCGCTCGGCGGACCCAGCGCGACGCGTCGCCGCGGCGGTTGCTCAGCCGGTCGAGGCGGCCGAGGTAAGCGATCAGGGCCGGCTCGCTGAACCGTGCCAGGAAGCCCTCGTCGGCCGAGCGGTTGTGGGTTCGGATGCGTTCGATCAACTCCGGCTTGGTCATGCTCGGCTTCTTCTCAAAAAGCGGGGAAGGCGACGCATCCATGCGGCGGGTTCGGAACGGGTCGGCCTCGGTGCCGGTCGTTCGGAGATATCGGGCAAAGCTCCGGCCGTGGGCGGCACGGTGTAAACGGGGCGGACGTTGGAAAAACCACGGAACACCAAAAGAAATCGAACACCCCCGGCGTCAAGGGGTCTGAGGCCGTGCTTTTTTTGTTTTTCTTGCGTTTCCGGCGTTTCCGTTCACCCTTTAAACTTTGGGACGCGACGCGGCGACGCCCCGTCCCCACGCCCGGGCCCCCGAGGAACTTTTCGTGCCGCTCACCGTGCTCAGCCCGTATTCCGGTCGACCCGTCAAGGTCCGCGACCAGGACGTCGGTCGGGCGGTGCGTGACGAGGAGCAACGGGTGTTTTACGTCGTGCCCCGGCCCACGGAAGCGGCGGAGGCGGGCCCCGACGATCCGACCGGCGGTACGCACTACGCGTCGCTGACCCGGCACGGCTCGGAGAAGGACCTCGGGCGATACGACGCGCTGGTGGCCAAGGGCGCGGCGCTCGGTGAACACCGGGAGCACACCGCGCCGGCGCGGCCGCGTCCGGAGGGGGCGCACGACGCGACCGGCCGGAAACGCTCCCCGCTGCCGCGGCTGGTCGTGCTGGTGCTGGCGTTGGGGGCGATCGGGGTGGGGGTGAAGTTTGGTTGGGAGGCGTTGGCGGAGAGGGAGTTGCTGCCCGCGCCGCCATGGGAAGCGCTGGAAGCGCCCGGCCCCGAAGACGTTCCGAGCTTGCCCGACGAGCCGGCCGCGCTCGACTTGGATTCCACGGAACGCGTGCCGGACGCGCCGCCCGGCGCCAACGCGTCGCCGTTCGAGCCCGAGCCGGCGCCCCGCGTGCTCGCGGCTTCGGCGGTCGTGCCCGAGGTTCCCCCGGCACCTGATTCGTTCGCCCTGCAAACCTTGCTCGACGACGGCACGTTGCCCGCGTCGCTGTTGCCCGAGGCGGCGCTGGACTTCACGGCCACCGCGTCGGGTTTGCGCTACCGCGTGGATCGCAAAGGCCACGGTCCCCGGGCTCAGGTCCGCGACTACACCGTCGTGCGTTACGCGGCGTATCACGCGCAGACCGGGCTGGAAGTCGACGCCACCCCGGAGGGCGAGCCGCTGGGCTTTGTGCTCTGGGCGGGGCAGGTGTTCCGCGGGTTGGACGAAGGCGTGGCGGGCATGCGGGTCGGTGAGAAGCGGACGCTGTTGGTGCCGGTGCACTTGACCGGCGTGGGCGCCGGTGCCGGGGTGGCGCGGTTGGACGCGGGCTGGGATCAGCTCGATATGGCCTTGCGGGTGCAGGTCGAACTGATCAACGTGCTGCCGGGGCTGCGGAAAGAGGTGCTTCGGCCGGGCGGCGGGCGGTTCGCCGGGCCGGGCGACACGGTGCGGGTGCACTGGCGGATGTACGTCGGCCACGGCGAAGGGGAGGCGGTGATCGACAGCCGGCGGTTCGGCGGGCCCGTGGCGCTGACGTTGGGCACGGGCGAAGTGATCACGGGGTTGGAGTTGGGCGTCGTCGGCATGGCCGAGGGCGAGCAGGCCGAGCTCCGCATCCCGCCGTACCTGGCGTACGGGGCCGACGGCGCGGCGGGCGGCCTGATCCCGCCGCACGCGACGGTGCGCTGCGTGATCGACCTGCTCGCGGTCGATCCGTGAGTCCGCCGCGGCGACGCACGAACCCTTAAACTTCCGGCGTGACCCGGATGCTCGTCATCGTCGCGGTGGTGGTGGGGCTGGCGGTGCTGGTCGCCGCGTTGGCGGGCTTCGAGTCGCCGCCGCCGGAGGTCCCGCCCGCCGCGCAGGCCGCGCTTCAAGGCCAAGAGGGCATCGCCGGCGATGCGCTGCGTTACGCGGTGCTGGAAGACTGCATCACGCTCAATCCGCAGGGCACGTCGTCGCTGACCGACTTCCGGGTCATCAACTGCTTATTTGAAGGCTTGCTGCGGGTCGATGCGACCGACCTGTCGCTGCGGCCGGGGGTCGCGGTCGATCTGCCGGACATGTCCGAGGACGGTCGGACGCTGACTTTTACGCTTCGCGATGATGCACGCTGGTCGAACGGCGATCCCGTCACCGCGGACGACTTTGCGTTCGCTTGGCGACGCGCGATCAGCCCCGACTTCACGTCGATCTACTCGGGCCTGTTCAACGTGATCGCCGGCGTCGAGGACGCATATGCCTGGCGTGAAGCGCAGCTCGAAGCCTTCGATCCCGCGGTGGAGACGGCGGCCGACGCCTGGGCCGCGTGGCAAGCGCACCTCGACGAGCGCGTCGGCATCACGGCCGTGGACGACCGGACGCTGCGGGTCACGCTGCGGGACCCGACCGCGTATTTCCCGTCGCTTACCGCGTTCGGCACGCTGATGCCCAACCATCGCGCGTCGGTCGAACCGCTGATCACGCTCGACCCCACGACCGGCCGGGCGATCTTCGACGGCACGTATTTCACCGAGGCCGATCGGATCATCGGCAACGGGCCTTACGCGCTGACGAGTTGGGAATTGCGGCGTCGGCTGGTGGTGGACGTGAACCCGCATTACTGGGGCATCGACCGGCTGCGGACGCCGCGCATCGTCCAGGGCGTGATCGAGGGCAACGACCCGCTTCGGTTCGTGCAGTACCTCAACGGGCAGTACGACTGGGTGCCCGGGATCGGCGGGGATTTGGCGGTCCGCCTGCTCAACGCCGGAGCCACGGACACGGTGGGCGTGCCCCGGGCGGGCCTGGAGTACTACGCCTTCAACGTCCGCGACGAGGTGGACGGCCGGCCCAACCCCCTGGCCGATGTCCGCGTCCGCCGGGCCCTCGCGATGGCGGTGGACAAGCAAGCCCTGGTGGAACGGGTGACGCGTCTCAACGAGCCGGTCGCGCGGACCTTCGTGCCGATCGGCGCGGTGCCGGGCTACGACCCGCCCGTCGAGGTTGACCCCGGCTACGACCCCGACGCGGCGCGGGCGCTGCTCGCCGAGGCGGGCTACCCCGGCGGCGAAGGCTTCCCGACGCTGCGGCTGCTGTACAACACCAGCGAGTCGCGCGAGAGGATCGCCGTCCGCGTCGCCAACCAGTGGCGCGAGAACCTGGGCATCCCCGTCGCGGCCGAGAACTACGAGTGGCGGGCCTACCTCGACCGACGGCGCAAGGGTTTGTTCCATGTGTCGCGCAGCGGCTGGTTCGGCGACTACCAGGACCCCACGACCTGGCTGGACCTGATGCGCGGCAACGACCCCAACAACGCCACCGGGTACGACAACGCGGCCTACGACGGCTTGCTCCAGCGCGCCGCCGCCGAACTCGACGCCGCGCAGCGCTTGGGCCTGCTCCGATCGGCCGAGGAGAAGCTGCTATCCGACCAGGTGATCGTGCCGCTCTATCAGGTGCTCAGCGTCGATCTCGTGGCCGACCACGTCCGCGACCTGCACCAGAACGCGTGGAACGCGATGAACCTCGAGGCGGCGCATGTCGTGCCGGTGGAGATGCGTTAAGGCGTCGGCGTGGCTTGCTCGCGGCGTCGGCGGTCCAGGCGTTTCACGAAATCGCGGACCAGCAGCAGGCCCGGCTTGACCATGCCGCCGTGCGTGAAGCCTTCCAACTCGTGTAGTGCCGCATCGTCATCGCCGCACACCTTCAGCATCCGCCAGAGGTATGCGGTCTCTTCGTACCGGCCGAGCATCTCCAATTCTCGGTCGCCCGTGACGAGCACGAGCGGCGGTCCGTCGCCGCGGACGTGGAACAGCGGGGCGAGTTCATCGACGATCGGTTGCTCGCCGGGGATGCCGCGCTCGGCTCGAACGGTGAAGTGCGTGACGGCGTGGCCGGAGAGTTCGACGATCCCCGCGAGTCGGTCTGCGTCGTGCCCGTGGGCGTCGAGCCACGACGGGTCCAGGCCGATCATCAAAACGAGATAGCCGCCCGCCGAGTGCCCGCTGAGCACGACGCGGTCGGGGTCTCCGCCGTACTCGGCGATGTGATCCAGGGTCCAGGCCACGGCCGCCGCGGCGTCTTCAAGGTAACCCGGCGCGGTCACGCGCGGGTGTAGCCGATAGTCCACGGCGACCACCGCCAAGCCTTGGTTTTTCAGGCTTTCGGGCACGGACCGCCGACCGCTCTTGAGGCCGCCGGCGTGGAACCAGACGACGGTGGTAAAGCCCGCGTTGGCGTCGTCTGCGTGGCCGACGTCCGGAGCGTAGACATCGAGCTTGCAGCGCTCCCGGGCGTACGGCTCGGGGTGATCGGGGCGATAGGCGATGTCGCGGTGCAGCGTGTAGCCGTCGCCGGCCGTGGCCTGCGTTTGCGCGTGGGCGGTCCCGGTCGGCATCCACACGATCAGCAAGGCGACCGCGGCGAGGTTCCGGCAGGCAAGTTTCATGGACACATGATCGCACGAATCGCCGCATCCGGTTTACGATGCGGCCGCGGATGCTGACCCTGATCCTTCGACGCCTGATCCAGCTGCCGATCATCCTCGCGATCATCTTCGTGCTGACGTTGATGCTCGTGTGGGTGATCCCGGGTTCGCCTTTGGAAACCGAGGACGCACGTCAGGTCGATCCCGCCGTGCTCGAGGCGATGGAGGAGCAGTTTGGGCTCAACAAGCCCACGCACGAGTTCGCGTGGGACTACCTGGTGGGCGTGGTCACGGCGTTCGACTTCGGGCCGTCGCTGCAATACCCCGGGCAGACCGTGCGGGGGATTTTGGCGGACACGCTGCCGGTGTCGATGGCGCTGGGCGTGGGAGCGTTGGCGTTCGGGTTGCTGCTGGGCACGACGGCGGGCGTGCTCGGGGCGCTGAAGCCGGGCAGCGCGTTGGAGACCGGGTCCTTGCTTGTGGCGCTGATCGGGATCTCGTTGCCGAGCTTCGTGACCGGGAACATCCTGCTGGCCGTGTTCGCGGGCCTGACGCGGCGGTACCTGCCGGAGATGGAACTGCTGCATTTCCCGCTGGGCGGGTGGGGCGGGCCGATGTCGCTGGCGCTGCCGGCGATCGCGCTGGGTTTGGCCCCGGCGGCGTACATCGCGCGGCTGATCCGCCTCGGGCTGGCCGACGTGATGAGCAGCGACTTCGTCCGCACCGCGCGGGCCAAGGGCCTCACGCAGCGCGAAGCGCTCTTCGGCCACGCGCTGAAGGTCGCGTTCCTGCCCGTGCTCTCGTTCCTCGGGCCCGCCGCGGCTTCGGCGCTCACCGGCTCGTTTGTCATCGAGCAGGTCTTCAACATCCCCGGGCTGGGCAATTACTTCGTCAACGCCGTGCTCAACAAGGACCAGTTCCTGCTGCTCGCGATCGTGTTGATCTACTCGACCCTGCTCATCGGGTTCAACCTCGTGGTCGACGTCGCGTACGCCTGGCTCGACCCCCGCATCGAGTTAGGATGATCCGTATGGCCCGCGATCCGAAACCCGAAGAGGTCGCCGTCGTCAGCGCGGCGATCGCGGCGTGGCTGGCCCGGCAAGGTGTGGACCCAAAGCGATGGCAGGTCCGCGACGTGACGCGCCCGGCCGACCGCGGAACCGTGGGGGCCGGCGATGAGTGAGCCGACCGCGCCGAGGCCCGAGCCCGCCCACGGCCCGGAAGGCGAACACGGCGGATTAGCCGACCTGTCGTCGCTGAGCCCGGCTGCGCCGAACCCATCCTCGCACCCGAGCCGCCGCAAGACCGACCGCCGCGCCGCCGACACCGTTGCGGGCGGCGAGATGCGCTTCCGCGTAACGGTCGACGGCGTGGCCTACGACGTGGCGGTCGAGCCGCTGGACGCGGTCGCCGGCGCGGTGGACGACCCGGGCGTCGCGCCGCCGACGCACGACGACCCCATCGTCCAACCCGCCCCGCCACCTTCCTCCCACCCGGTGCCGTCCGCGCCGCAACCGCCCGGCGACCACCCGCTGACCTGCCCCGTCGCCGGCGTCGTGGTCAAGGTCCTGGTCAAGGCCGGCGATGCGGTCGCGGAAGACCAGCCCGTCGCGATCGTCGAAGCGCTCAAAGTCGAGTCCCGCGTGCTCGCGCCGCACGACGGCACCGTTTCGGCCGTGCTCGTCTCGGCCGGCGATCGCGTCCGCGCGGGCGACGTGCTGCTTCGGCTCTGACCCAACGACGCAGGGCATGCACCGCGAACACTTCGAAACGATCGATTCAACCAACGCCGCCGCGGCGCGGTGGGCCGCCGACCACCCCGACGGCGTCGCCCTATTCACCGCCACCACGCAGACCGCCGGCCGTGGGCAGTGGGGCCGGGACTGGCAATCCCCGCCGGGCGGCGCGTGGTTTTCGCTCGTGATGCGGCGGGCCCGCCCGGACGAACTCGTGTCGCTCGATGCCGCCAAAGCGATTCGCGATGCGCTCTCTGGCTGGGTCGTCGCTTCCCGGCTGCAAGTCAAACCGCCCAACGACGTCTTGCTTGACCACCGCAAGGTCGCCGGCATTTTGTGCGAGCAGTCGGTCCGCGGCGGCGACCCGAACCACACGCGCCCCGTCACGCTGGTCGTCGGCGTCGGCGTCAACGCGAACGTCGATACGGCTGCCCTGCAAGGCGAACTCCGTCGCCCACCGATCTCGTTGCAGGAAGCCCGTGGGGCCACGGTCCCGATCGATGCGGTCATCGAGCGCTGCGTCCAAACGCTGATCGCCCGGCTCGGGAGCTGAGCTTGGTCTTATCCGGCGCGTAGTGCGCGGAGGTGCCGCCCGAAGTGGTCGGCCAGCACCTCGCGATACGTGTCCGGGTGTTCACGCAAAACCTGCATCAACTCCGGCCCGAGCGCCGGATCGGTCAGCAACGAGCCGAACGTGCAGTGCAGCACCTGCCGGCCCGGCGCGGTGAAGCCTTTGCCCGCGGGGACGTCTTCCCAGTGCTCGAGGTAGGCCCCGATCAGGGCGTGGTCGTCGGCGATCGCGTCGGCCGGCGGGGCGTCGGCGAGCGTGGCGTGCACGTGGTACGTGGCTTTGTCGGTCTCGTATCGGCCGCGCGAAAACTCGACGACGCGTCGGAACAGCGCCGGCTCGTGCAGCGCCGCGACGCGCAGCGCTTCGAGGTAGCTGGTGCCCGCCGTCTTGACGTGGAACTTCCCGCCGGTGGCCCGGCCCAGCGCGGCGTACATCGAGACCTTGTCCGAGCCGGAGTGGAGCGAGAGCTTGTACGGCCCGAGGTGTTCGGCGATCGCGGCGTGGTCGGCGAGCGAGCGCTCCAACGCGCCGACGTCGCCGATGTAGTCGATGCCCTTTTCCAGTTCGCCGATGAACCGCGGCGCGAGCGAGACGAGGTTGACGCCGGCCGCCCTTAATTGGTCCGCGATGATGTAGTGCTCGTGCAGCGTAGTAGGCTGGTCGGTCTCGTCGATGGACACCTCGATCTCGTGCGGTTGGCCGCGTTGGTCTGCGGCTCGTTCGATGTAGCCGGCGAGTTCGAGCGCGTGGGTGATCGCCGAGCCGTATTTCACGGCGGCGCGGCGGACAATCGGCTCGTCGAATTCGAGCGTCAGCGTGTCGCCGACCTTGATCGTCTGCCCCAAGTACCGATCAGCCCACGGCGGCTCGACGTACTTGTCTTCGAGCGTGGCCGCGTCGTAGTTGTCGGCTTGCTGATCCACGTGATCCGATGGGTCGATCGTAAAAAAAACGAAGCGGGCGTCGGCGGTGGCGTCGACGTCGGCGGGGGTTTTGAGGTGATCCGCGTCGGCCCCCCACGTTTGATCGAAGCCTTCGGCCGCCAGCGCATCGGCGGCGGCGGCCATGACCTCGTGCGGCTTGCGGGCCGTGCGGGCCATCTCTCGGATCGATTGCTGGGCGAACACCCCGGCGATCGGGCCGCCGTCGGCACGCAGGGACGCGAGATGGCCGGGGGTGGCCAGGCCCAAGCGATCGCCGAAGCCGAACGAGGGCGTCAGGCCCAGGGCGGTGGGGCGGAGCTGGTCGGCGGGGGAATGAGGCATGGCGTGGTCGGGTTCGGAAGGAACGTTGGGCTCGGGGTCAGGGGCGCGGCGCGTTGGCCGGCCAAAGCGATTCGAACCGGACCACGCCGCGGGTTTCGAGCGAGCGGTTGGCGGCGACGCCGGTGAGCACGGACGCCGCGCCGTCGACGTGGGTCGCGTCGCGGCCGAGTTCGTCGGGTTCGCCGTCGGGGATGAAGATGCGTTGCAGCAAGCGGGCGTCGCCGCCGCCGTGGCCGCCCGTCGCCTTGGGGATCGGGATGTTTTGCGGTTCTTCGAACATGCGTTGCAGGCGGATGTACTTCTCGCCCTGGTATTGGTCTTTGGCGAGCTGTTCGTCGGACTGGCCGGCGATCACGTGCCCTTGGCCGCGGCCGAAGTATTCGACCTGGCCCTCGGTGCCGGTGACGGTGAGGCGTTCGCCCTCCCAGGGGCAGTAGGCGACCAGCGAGTAGCTCATCACGGTGCCCTTGGTGAATCGCGCGGTGATCGCGACCGTGTCTTCGGAGGTGATGGGCCACCTGTCCTCGCCGCCGAACACGTTTCGATCGCGGATGTAGCCGGATTCTTCTTCCGCGTTTTTGTAGATGCCTTCCAATTCGCTGCCGCCCGAGAGCCCGCCGCTGTGGCTGCCGTCCATGTGTAGCGCGAACGGGTCGGCCTTCGCCGCGGGCACGCCGGAATACCGATCGTAGTTGTGCACCACGCCGCGCTCTTTGGCGTTCTTCTCGCCGTAGAACATCAGGCCGCCGTCCGCGTACACGGTCTGGGGGCGGTCGTCGAGGATCCAGTTGATCAGGTCGAAGTGGTGGGTGGACTTGTGCACCAGCAGCCCGCCGGAGTGTTTCTTTTCGCGGTGCCAACGACGGAAGTAGTCCGCGCCGTGCCGGGTGTCGAGCCGCCACTGGAAATCGACCAGCGTCGGCTTGCCGATGCGTCCCGACGCGACGAGCTGTTTCACCGTCGAAAACGTCGGCTGCCAGCGGTAGTTGAACGCGACCCGCAGCGCTTTGCCGGTGCGCTCGATCGCGTCGAAAATCGCCGCGCACTTTTCGGCGTCGGTGGTCATCGGCTTCTCGGTCACGGCGTCGCAGCCGAGCTCCATCGCGCGCACGATGTACGCGTGGTGGGTCGCATCGACGCTCGTGACGATCACGACGTCGGGCTTCACTTCCGCGACCATGTGATCGAACGCCGCGAGCGTCTCATCGACTCGGTACGTCGGCAGCCTCGGCGTGTCGTAGGTCTCGGCGATGTAATTGTTCCAGTACTCCATGCGGACGTGGCTGGTGTCGCACCACGCGACGAGTTCGGCCTGGTCGGCGAAGTCTTTGAAAATGGCGTCGGTGAACATCCGGCTGCGGCCGCCGGTTCCCACGATGACGTAGCGCTTACGGTCTGACATAAGAGGCCTCGCGAAGAAGTGAACCGCATATTATGCGTCTCAAAAACGAATGTTGTTATCTTGATCGCACGCGTTATTAGCGCAAACGATCATGCTGATTTACTTCGCTCAAGGCCGGCGCGACTACCGACGGGACCCGCTGCGTCCCCATACACGGCAGGGATGGGAGTTTCAGGCGGTCTTGTCGGGGAGGATCCGGCCGACTTTCGGCGCGACGCGTGCGGGAGCGCCGGGCGGCTTTTCGCGCCGCCGTCTGTGGGCGTTCGCGCCCGGCTGCGAGCACGGCTGGGACGGGGACGGCCGGTCGTCGCGCATCGCGGTGTGGCACTTCGGCGGGGTGAACCCTTCGCTGGATCGTTGGGTCGGGGCCGCGGGCGTGGCCGACGTGTCGCTGGATGCGGACGACGTACGGGTCTTGTCGGCGCTGGCGAGTCAGACCGCGCGGCACTACCCGCGGCCCACCAACTTCACGGGGCCGGTGTCCGACCGGGTGCGGGCCGAACTGACGCTGATGGCGATGCGGGCGGCACCGGTCCGCACGAGCGCGGGGCCCGCGGAAGACCCGGGCCAGCACGCCGCTCAAACCGTCGCCCGCGCGATGGCCTGGTTCGCCGAGCACATGACGGACGGCCCAGGCGTGGCCGAGGTCGCCGGAGCGGTCGCGGTCTCGGAAGCACACCTGCGACGGCTGTTTCGGGCGGCGGCTCAGGGGTCGCCGCAAGAGGTGTTGGCCGCGATGCGGGCTGACCGGGCCGAGCACCTGTTACGCACGACGGATTGGAAGTTGGCGGTGGTCGCCGAGGCGGTGGGCTTCTCCGGGCCGCAGGCGTTCAGCCGGGCGTACCGCGCGGCCAAGGGGTGCAGCCCGGGAGAAACGAGGCGTCGCTGATCGTTGGGCCTTTTGAATCGCCGAACACCGGAGAAAGGCGATCAAGCCACCGGCTTTGTGGGATCAGACGCAAAGCCGGGGCACACGCCCGCTACGTCGCATCGACGCGTTCCCTTACGGTTGCTCGGGTTCTGACATCTGGTGAGTGTCTTGGCGTTGTTGCCGGGACAGCCAGCGGACGGCCGGCTGCGTGTCGTGGGTATGGCCGCCGTCGAAGACGGTGATCCGCGCGGCCCCGGCGTGGCGCCGAAGCAGCACCGCGAAACGGCGAGGCTGTTCGATGTCGGTATGCGTCGCGTCGCGGTCGGCGGTGGGGATGACCCGTTCATCGCGGATGGCGGCGACCTGCTCGGCGGTAAAGGCGGCATCGGGGTGCCCGTTCGCCACGGCGAGCACGTTGAACGCCCACAGCGATTGGTCGGTGGGCACCGAGCCGCGGTGGCCGTCGTCGATGCCGACGTTGAGGTCGATGGGCACGCCGGCGGCGCGGTGCAGGTGGAACAGCGGCGACCGAGCGACGTATTGCAGGTCGGTCTGCGGGGTGCCGGGCGGGCCGCCACAGGCGGCTTCGATCATCCGCGCGTACCGTCCGGGCGTGGGGACGCCGTCGACGGTCTTCGTGTGCGTCGCGTGCCAGGCGAACAGGTCGCTGATGGGCACCCAGGCCGACACGCCCGCCCAGCGATCCGGAGCCGCCGCCGCCATCCGCAGCGCCATGTGCCCGCCGCCGGAAGACCCGACCAGGTACACGCGGTCGGGGTCGATGTCGGCGTGGTCCTCGGCGAAGCGTACGGCGTCGAGCACGTCCGCGATGGCCAACGGCGAGGCGAGCGCCGCGGGCGTTTGGTTCGGGCCACGGAAATCCGGGTGGATGAACGCCCAGCCGTGTTCGGTAGCGGCGGCGAAAAATTCGTCCCGCGGGGAGGCTTGGCGGTAGTCCCCAGACCACGTATGCAGATGCACGAGCAGGGCGGCGGGGCGGTCGCCGTTGCGCGGCGGCGCCCACATCGCGGGTTGCGCCGTGCCGTCGACGGAACTGACGATCTCGACGCGGGCGAGCGCCGCGTCGCTTCCGGAGGGATCATCGCCGGCGGGCGGCGCGGGTTGCCCCCCCAGCGCCGCCGCCGCTGCGAGGTGAACGACGGCGGACGCGAGGACTTTGGGGCGGCAAGGGGCCAGAAGGCCGTTCACGGTCACTCGAAATCGTAGGTGACGTAAGACGTGCCGTTGATCGACGTGCTGCCGACGCTCACGCCGTATTCGGTGACGTCGACGCCGCCGACCCATTCGTAACCGGCCATGCGCTGACGCACCGTGTCTTCGCCTCGGGCGACGAAGGCCGCGTGCCCGTCGATAAACCCGATGTTGACGCCTTCGTCGCCGTGGTTGTGCGCGGGCGAAGGCCAGTTGTTGATCGTGCCGGGCGGGGCGTCGGTCCAGCTGTCCATGGCGTCGGCGATGATCGAAGTCTGTGAGGGGTTGAAGACGTTGCGGACGTCTTTCAAGACGCCGCTCGTGCCGGAGAAGCCGCTGATGCGAGTGCCGTTGATTTGGTTCCCGGGCACCCGGGTGCCGTCGGGATAGATACGCGGGCCAACGAAGAAACCCCACAGCTCGTAGCTGTGACCGCCCGAGCTGTCGCCGGCGCCTTGTTCGGCGTTGTTGGTTAAGTCTTCGAGGTTACCGACCCCCACAAAGATGAACTCCCCGGTGACCGGGTCGCGTTCGCGCGAACCGGTGGAAGGGGTCTCGTCAACGACGTTTTCGGTGCTGGGGCAAACGAAGACACTGGCGTCGCTGATGTAGTCGTCGTACAACTCGTTGAAGTTTTCGGCGTCGACGGTCTCCGATGGGATGTAAGGGGTGACGCCCTCGCTACCGGGCAACGCGTTGATGGGATCGAAGCGCTTCTCACCGATTTCGGTGGCGCGGGCGACGCAGGCCTGTGCGATGGAACGCACGTTCGCGGCGCAGGCCATCTTGCGTGCGGTCTCGCGGGCGGCGCCGAGCGCGGGCAGGAGCAGGCCGATGAGCAGCGCGATGATCGAGATCACGACGAGCAGTTCGATCAGCGTGAAGGCGTGGCGGGACGAGCGGGTCATGGTTTCGATTCCTGTAGCGGAATAGCTGGGTGGGAGTGTGAACAAGCCAGAGGCGTACGGGATTCAAAAGCGCCGGCCGAGGACCGCCCCCGGCCGGCACTGGATGGGTGTCGGGTTCAGGCCGACCGGCGACGCAGGCCGGCGAGCGCGAGGCCGCCGAGCAGGGCGAGCGTCGCGGGTTCGGGGACGGCGGCGCCTTCGAAGCTCGGAGCGGTGGTGGAGCCCCAGTTGTTCAGCACGCGGTTGAGTTCTTCCTGGTCCACGTTGACGGTGGCGAACGGGTCGCCGTTGGGATCGAACGGCGCGGCCTGCCCCCAGTTGTTGAGCACGAGGTTCAGGTCGCCCTGTTCCACTTGGCCGGAGTCGTCGTAGTCGCCGATGATGCCGGGGCCGCCGCCCAACGCCGCCTGGATGAAGGCGATGTCCGTGGCGTCGACCACCGCGTCGCCGTTTACGTCGCCCGAGGCCCAGCCGCCGGCGTTGTCGAGGTTGCCTTGAGCGATCGCCAGGTCGTCAGTGTCGATGTCGCCGTCGAGGTCGACGTCGCCGTAGTCGGTGTTGAGGATGTCCCGGACGACCAGATCGACGTCGCCTTGATCAAAGGTCGCGCCGGTAAGCGACAGGTCGTACTTACGGAGGAGGAAGTCTTCGAAGATGCCTTCTTCGTTGATGCTCGTCCCCGGGTCGTCGGCGACGGTCCCCTGGAGCCGCAGGGCGGTCAGCATCTCGTCCAGGTCGGACGCATCGACGGACTCGTCGGTGTTGAAGTCGGCGGGGTTGTAGATGAGGAACGCCGGGTCGCTGGGGTCGGCGTCGAACGCCGGCAGGATCTCGAGCGTGTCGATACGCAGCTCACCGATCGAGCCGCCGCCGGGGAACGAGACGCCGACGCGCGTCAGCTGCTCGGCCCGCTGCCCGCGGAAGAAGTACGGCTCGAAGCTGGGTGTGCCCCAACCCACGTCGCTGTTGACCGTGCCGCCGAGGAAGAAGTACTGATCCACGGGCGCGGGCTGGTCGTTGGGGATCTGCAGCTCGAACGCACCGGGGGCATCGTTATCGACCGAGACCCCGATCGTCGGGTCTTCGAAGTCGCCCTGGAAGCCGCCGCGGCCCACGCCGGCGTCGGTGATCAGGCGGAACCCGGCGCCGCCGCCGGGCACGTCGGTGAACACCCGAGCGAAGTAGTCCCAGTCCTGCCGGGCGCGTTCGAAGCCGTTGCCGCCGTCCTGGCCGTTGCCCAGGACGCGGAGGCCACGGATGTCGAAGTTAAAACCCGCGAAGAAGCCGCCGGCGTTGCCGGTCGTTCTCATCACCAGGGCGTGGTCGCCGGCTTGGCCGGTCGGGCCAGCCCCGTCCACGATCCCGACTTCGAAGGTGTCGGGGAAGCCGCCGAAGCTACCGATCGTCGCGGTTTCACCGGAAAACTCCGGCAGGAAGTCGCGGCCGTCATTGCCGGGCAGCAGCAGGTCGATCAGCCCGGTCGCCGCTTGATCGTCGAAGTCGATGATCAGCTCGGTGGCCGGGGTGTAGGTGAACGCTTGGCCGGTCGCGTGACCGGCGCAGGCGGCCAAGCAAGCCGCCAAAAGCATCGAGGTACGGGGGGTTGAACGCAACATCGAGTGAAGTCCTCCAAAGAAAAAGCGGGGAAGGGAAAGCCAGAAAGGCTGCTCGGCGGCTCCCGCGCGGCGTCGCCGAAGAAGCGAAGACGAGATCAGAGAATCAGGTCAAACGGTTGCCGTTGGGCATGATGCGGACCGGTGCCGCGGGGGCGGAGCCGGTGGTTTGGTTGATTTCGAGAAACGCGGAAGTGACTTTGCGGACGGGTTGCCGGGTGGTCTGCTCGGCGAGGGTCATGGCGTAACGGGCGGCTTCGGCGCCGAGCTCGCGGGTGTTCTGACACACGGCGGTGATGGCGGGGAACATCCCGTGACGCGAGCCGTAGTCATCGAACCCCAAAATGGAGACTTCGTCGGGGACCTGGAGGCCGACCGCGTGGGCTCGGCACATGGCGCCGATCGCGGGATCGGGGTCGGTGAAGAAGATCGCGGTCGGCGGTTCGGGCAGGCTCAGCAACTGATTGAGCGCGTTGCCGCCGCTGGCGAAGTTGGGTACGAGGCGGATGGTCAACTCGGGGTCGGCCGTGAGGCCGTGCGCTTCATGGGCGGCGTGGTAGCCGGCCTCACGGTCGGCGTGGTCGCCGTCGTTGCGCCGGTGGATCACCAGGGCGATCCGTTTGTGGCCCAAGTGGATCAGGTGCTCGACTCCGCGTTGGCTGGCGGCGCGGGATTCGCACACGACGTAATTCATTTCCGCTTGGTCGAATTTCTCGGCGACGACCAGCACGGGCACCCCTTCGGCCGCGATCGCCTCGCAGACGGCGCGGTGCTGGGTGCCGGTACGGAGCACGACCGAGCGGACCGACTTGGCGTCAAAAAACTGGGTGTACGTCTCGTCGGGTTTCTTGTCGCGCAGGTCCGTAAGGACCAGGTCGACGCTTTGGTGCTGGAGCAGGTACTCCTGCATGCCGTAGAGCAGGTCCTGGTCGTACGCCGAATGCAGCCGGCCGCCCGAGGCGTTGACGTAGGCGATGGCCGTGCCCGGGTGGATCGGTCGGGCGTGTTTCATGGCGTAGCCCACCCGGTCGGCGGTCTTCATCACGCGTTCACGGGTTTTGGGGCTGATGTCCGGGTGGCTGTTGAGCGCTCGAGACACCGTGGTAATCGAAACCCCGGCTTGCTTGGCGATGTCGCGGACGGAAGGAGGCATGAATCGGAATCCAGAATCAAGGCCGAGAAGGGGCAAAACACAAACATGAAATCGGGCGAAAACCGATGCCCGGGGACGTGATTCGTTCAAGCATATCGCAACCGGAACGCGTGTCAATGATTTCCGGTTGTGTTTCGGAAAAATTCCCGAAGTTGACGAAGAAGGAGTCTGTGGCCAGCCCTTGGCCGTTCGATCTTGGATCTGAAAAGCCGAAAAATTCGGTTAAAATGTGATTTTAGAGCGAAGTCTTGACTTGTTGATCGATTCGGTTTATTTTCGAAACTTACCGGAGATTGTTTCGGTACTGGATAGGTGTGTTTCCCATCGGTTGGATTCTGTGATTCGAAAAGGCTTTTGTTTGTTGGGTTCATCTCTTTAAGGACCGGGCGTGTTCCTAGCCCAGGTTCAACGTTTCCACAAGAAGGAGGATTGCTATGCGTGTTCTTTCCGTTTCGTGTGTGCTGGCCGGGTTGACGGGTTTGACGTTTGCCGGCGGCGCGTCGGCGGCGAATCTGATTTCCCACTTCACGTTTGACACCGATGCCAGCAACGCGGTGTCTTCTTCACTGGACGGCACGCTGGAAAACGGCGCGGCGATCAGCAGCAACGCTCAGGTCGGCCCCGGCTCGCTCCGCGTCGATGGCGTCAACGACTACGTCAACACCGGCACCGATGGCCTGCCCGGGGCGGGCGGCGGCTACCTCTCGGGCACGGTCATGTTTTGGTTCCAGGCCGGCTCGGGCATTATCACCGGCAACCGGCGGTTCATCGGTCAGCAGAACGGCAACCCGGCGAGCTTCGGCTCGGACAACCGCATGTCGTTCGAGATCAGCACCAACGGCGCGGGCAGCGTCCAAGCGTTCATCCGCACCGCCGACGGCAGCGAAGTCAACAACCGCTTCAAGTTCCGTCACGAAGAGCCCGGCAGCTCCACCGCCGAGCGGTTCCCCACCGACTGGGCGGACGGTGAATGGCAACACCTCGCGTTCACGTGGGATATCGACTCGGCCGGTCTGACCGACTCACAGATCTTCATCAACGGGCTGGAAGTCGGCACGGTCGTGACCGAGTCCTCGCTCGAGGATGACCCCGTCAAAGCGCCCGTCCTGGCGTGGGAAGACCCGGGCCTGTTCCTGGGCGCCCGCAACAACCGCATCCTGCAGGGCGGCGCGGCCGATGGGCACGTCGACGGCTGGATCGACGACTTCCGCGTCTACGACGGCCGGCTGAGCCTCACCGACGTGCAGACGATTTCCGGCGTCCCGGAGCCCGCCACGGCGGCCGTGTTGGGCTTGACCGGCCTGGCGATGCTGCGGCGGCGTTCGGCCTGAGGTCTGCCGCTACGGTTTAATCTCGAGAGGCTGGCGGAGAGATCCGTCGGCCTTTTTTCTCTCCCTTCGACGCAAGACCGGCTCCGATCATGCCGCCGTGTACCTCACCCTCCAGGCCGAGCGCGCGTCGAATCCGACGAAGACGCGACGGCCGTGTTGCCATGCCCTTGATGTGGGTGATGGCCTGGGTGGGGTTTGGCGTCGCCCCAGAGGCCTGGTCGGAGCTTTGGCTGCCGTCGGTATTTACCGACCACGCGGTGTTGCAGCGTGACCAGCCCGTGCCGGTGTGGGGCCGAGCGACGCCGGGCCAAAGCGTGTCGGTGACGTTTGGCGATCAGACGCTGGAGGCCTTGGCGGACGCGGAGGGGCGTTGGCGGGTGGAACTGGCGCCGATGTCGTCGTCGGCGGAGGCGCGGACGCTGGTGATCGCGAGCGGGCAACAGCATCGCCGGGTGCGTGACGTGCTGGTGGGCGAGGTCTGGTTGTGCGGCGGTCAATCGAATATGGATTGGAAGGTTCGCAACGCGTCGGGCAAACGCGCGCTGCTGGACACGGCCGACGAGTACCCCCAGGTGCGTCTGCTGCGTTCGGGTCAGGCCGGCGACTTCCGTTGGCGCGACGACGTGGACGGCCGGTGGCGGGTCAGCGGGGACGACGCGACCGAGACGTTCTCGGCCGTCGGCTACGCGTTTGCCCGTGAGCTTCACGACCGGCTCGGCGTGCCGGTGGGCATCCTGCAAGCTTCGATCGGCGGCACGCGGATCGAGACGTGGACGCCGCGCTCCGCGATGCGGGGCGTGCCGATGCTTGGCCCGGATCGGGTCTGGCTGGCTCGGGCCGACCGCGAATACGCCGCGCGGGAGCGAGCGGGCGTGGATGCGATGACCGCGTGGCTGACGTCAGCCGAAGCGACCGCGAAGCACAGCCCCGACGCCGACGTGCCCGATCCGCCGGCCTGGCCGCGGCACGAGGCGGCGGGTTGGAACCGGCCGGCCGCGTTTTTCAACGGCATGGTCGCGGGCCTCTCGCCGTACCGAATCCGCGGAATCGTTTGGTACCAAGGCGAATCCAACAAAGGCGAGGCGGACCTGTATGCCGCGCGGCTCGAGGCCATGCTCCGCGGCTGGCGGGCCGCGTGGGGTCGGCCGGAACTGCCCGCGCTGATCGTGGAGTTGCCGCCGTATGCCGACACGTCGGGCAAGTATCCGTCCAACGCGTTGCCGTGGCTCGTCGATGCGCAGCAGCGCGTGAGTCGGCGACCGCACAACTTCGGTGTGGTCATCAACGACCTGGGCAACGTCCGCGACATCCACCCCCGCAACAAGCGCGGCGTCGCGGAACGTTTGGCGGACACCGCCATGGCCGAGGTGTACGGTCGCCCCGACGAGGCGGGCCCGCCGCCGATCGTGTCCGCGGTGGACTTCCGCGGCGGCGAAGCGTTCGTCACGTTCAGCACCCGAACCGGCCTGGCGACACGCGACGGCGCCCCGCCGAACTGGTTTCAGCTCGCCGGGGCGGGCAGCGCGTTTCGTGCCGCCGAAGCCGCGATCGTCTTGGGAGACACCGTGCGATTACGAAACGACGCGGTCGCGGAGCCGTGGGCGGTGCGTTTTGCTTTCGACGAGTCGGCCGAACCGAACCTGGTCGACGGCTTGGGGCGTCCGGCCGCGGCGTTCCGCACGGACGACACGCCCGAACCGTTCGTGACGCAGCAGCGCGTGACGTTGCCGCTCTGGCCCCAAGGCGCTCCGCTTAAGCACGCATCGCTATTGAAAGAAACGACGATCGACCGGCGGGTCCGCGGCGTGAGCCGGCCGACGGTCGAACTGTTTTTCCCGCGGGGCTACGGCGTGAACACGGGGGACGACCGTGCCCGGCCAACGGTTCTGATTTTTCCGGGCGGCGGCTACGGTTACCTCACGATCGAAAAGGAAGGCAAAGCCGTTGCACGGCGGTTGAACGACGCCGGCTTCGTGGCGGGCGTCGTGAAGTATCGGGCCGCGCCGCACGCCGCGCCGGTTCCGTGGTTGGACGCGGCGCAGGCCGTCCGATCGGTGCGCACCCACGCGGACGAGTTGGGCCTCGACCCTGAGCGCGTGGGCGTGCTGGGTTTTTCGGCGGGGGGGCACGTCGCGGCGTGCGTGAGCGTGCTGGCGGACGACTCGGGGTTCGCGGTCGGGCCGGAGTCGGGGTTTTCGAGCCGGCCTGATTTCACCGTGCTGGTGTATCCCGTGGTCTCGATGCGGGACGGCGTGACGCACGGCGGATCGCGGAAGAACCTGCTCGGCCCCGAGCCGGACGCCGAGGCGGTCGACGCGTGGTCGGCCGAATTGAATGTCGACGAGCACACCCCGCCAACGTTCCTCGTGCACTGCGCCAACGACGGCGTGTCGATCCGCAACAGCGAGCTTTACGTTGCGGCGCTGGAGGAGCACGGCGTGCCTCATGTCTTCGCGCTTTACGACGTTGGCGGCCACGGTTTTGGCCTCGCCGACCCCGACCACCCCGCGGGCGATTGGAGCGGCCGGGTGGTGGCGTGGATCGAGGCTTTGTTTGAGCACGACGCCGATGCGCCGCGAAACGGTGAGCGTTCGGATGGGTGACGGTTCTTTTTTGGGAGTTCGTTCGATGCGTGAAACGAAACCTTGGGCTTGGCTGATGTTGTTGGCGACGGCGGTGTCGATGGGGTGGGGCGGTTCGCCGTCCGCCGCGTCGGCAGAGGAGCCCGAGGAACACCCGAAAGCGAAGTACGCCGGCGTCATCCCCGTGGAACTCCGTAAAGAGGGAGACGGCTGGCAGCTCTACCGCGGCGGCGAGCCGTTCACGCTCAAGGGTGCCGGCGTCCGGCCGGAGCACTACGCCGACTTCGCGTCGATCGGCGGCAACTCCGCCCGGACCTGGGGCCTGGAGAACGCCGAAGCCGTGCTCGACGCCGCCCACGAGGCGGGCATCACCGTGATGATGGGCATCTGGATGACCCATCCGAAACACGGGTACGACTACGGCGACGAGGAACGCAACGCCCAGCAGATCAAAGACGCGGTCGCCGCGGTGAAGCGGCTAAAGGACCACCCGGCCCTGCTGTTCTGGGGCGTGGGCAACGAGGTCGAGATCCAAACACCTACCGACGAGCGCATCTACCAGCAGATCAACCGGATGGCCAAGGCCATCA
Organism: Planctomycetota bacterium; assembly: GCA_039180415.1. GTDB lineage: Bacteria > Planctomycetota > Phycisphaerae > Phycisphaerales > Phycisphaeraceae > CAZIXN01. The sequence goes on from JBCDDH010000021.1 coordinate 34,317, forward strand.
AGGAGGTCGATCCGCACCACCCCACCGTCGTGGTTACCGCCGGCCTGGGCGGCGATCGCGTCCGCATGGTCATGGAGCACTGCCCCGACGTCGACATCTTCGGCCCCAACGTCTACGGCACGTCCATCGACTACGCCTTGGAACGCGCTCACCCCGACGTCGTCGGCAAGCCGTTGATCTTCCCGGAGTGGGGCCCGTACGGGCAGTGGGGCAACACGCCCAAGACCGAGTGGGGCTCGGTGTACGAGCCGTCGAGCACGGAGAAGGCCCAGATGTATCTGCGGCACGTCGGCTCGCCGATGACCAATCACGTTGGGAAAGTGCTCGGCGGGTACATCTTCTACTACCGCTACGAGGACAAGCCCGACGACGGCAAGACCTGGTCCAGCTGGTACTCCATGCATCACTTCAGCGGCGAGCCTTTCGGCGGCGTCGACGTCGCCCAGTACCACTTCAGCGGACGTTGGCCCGACAACCTCGCGCCCAAGATCGTCGTGATGCAAAGCGAGGTCGACGGCGAACGCGTCGAGCCCGGAAGCGAGCACACCGCCCGGGTTTACGCGGTGGACACCAACAGCGACGCGCTGGCCTACGAGTGGGTCATGTCCCCCGACCACGAAGCCCGTCAGCAAATCATCAAACCCAAGTTCCGCAAGCTCGATCCGGCCAGCTGGTTGATCTCCTCCGGCGGCCCGAACCTGCGCTTCCGCGTCCCCGACGACGCGCTGGGCCCGTATCGGCTGCACGTCGTGATCCGTGACCCGCAGGGCAAGGCCGCCCGCGCCAACATCCCGTTCTTCGTGGGCACCGATCAGGCACACCGCGCCGCCCAACTCGCCCGAGTCGATCCCGATCGACGCGACGCCCAGGCCCAGACCCTGTTGATCCTCGGCGACTCCAACGCGGCGTCCGAGACCGGCTGGGTCGAGCAGCTCCAGAAGAAGCGGCCGCGCTACACGATGCTGAACCCTTCCGTGCCCGGCGCGACGATCGGCTTCGACAACCTCGGCCAGGAAAGGCTCAACACGCTCAAGATGCTCGACCAACGCCTCGAGCGGATGGATCAGCTCGCGGCTTCGTCGTACTCCCGCAAGGTCGACACGATCGTAATCAATCTGGGCACCAACGACAGCAAGGCGGTGTTCGACGGGCAGGGCGACGAGGTGGTCGCCAACCTCCGCACGCTGATCGAGCGGCTGCGCGGCCACTACGAATTCGTGCAGGCCGGGCTGGACCTGCGGATCGTCGTGATGTCGCCGCCGCCCTACGGCCCGGACGAGGCGCTGGCCGAGAAGTACCACGGCGGGGCGGAGCGGGTCGCCGCGCTGGTCCCGCGGTTCGCCGCGCTGGCCGAAGAGATGGGCGTGATGTTCGTGGACATCCACACGCCGCTGGCGGCGCGGATGTCGGAGTTTTCCAAAGACGGCGTGCACTTCAACGAGGCCGGGTCGAAGCTGATCGCCGAGCGGTTGTTCGCGGCGTTGGTGGCGGACCGGCCGGGTTAACGCCGGCGGTGCATCATCGCCAGGGCCACCACCACGCCCAACCCTGCGAGCCCCGGTTCGGGGACGGTCAGGACGCCGTTGAGCGACGGGGCGTTGCTTTCGCCCCAGTTGTTGAGGACGGCGTTGAGGTCCGCCTGGTCCACGATGCCGTCGGCGTTGAGGTCGCCGGTGGACCACGACCCGCCGACCGCGCCCCAGTTATTGAGGACGGCGTTGAGGTCGCCCTGCTCGACGGTGCCGTTGAGGTTGGCGTCGCCGGTCTGGACGACCACGTCGTTGGTGACGTCGGCGATCCAGGCGAGGATGCCGTCGACGGTGGTCGCCGCGCCGACCGAGCCGTAGCCCGCGGGGGGGCGGTTGCTCGGCGAGAACAGCAGCGAGTTGACCCCGGCGAGCCGGGCGGTGCCGTCCTCGTCGGTCACGAACACGCCGCCGCCGCTGTCGCCGCTGGCGAGCATGGATTCGAACTCCAACGCGAACCGGCTGCCCAGCGGGTTGTCGATGGCGCTGTTGGGTCGGTCGAAATCGAAGAAGGCGACCTGGTCGACGAACGCGTCGTTGTTGTTGAACACGGTGCCGCCGAGCTGGTCGATCCGGTTCTGCCCGGCGTGGAGGTTGCCGGTGGTCGATCCGGGCTGGTTGGTGCCGCTGCTGCCCTTGCCGTTGAGGCCGTAGCCGAAGAAGGTCACGGTTTGCCCGGCGAGTTCTTCGGAGCCGCCGCCGAACAGTTGCACATCGGGCAGGTCGGCCGGCGCGCTGTCGAGGCGGATCAGGGCGAAGTCGTTGCCGTCGACGAAGTCGCCGGTCCAGTCGGGGTTGCGGAACACGTCGCCGCCGGTCGAGAAGCCCGAGTCGAAGGTGACGTCGGTGCGTCCGCCGGTGTTGGGGTTGAAATGGGCGGCGGTGAGGACCCACCCGTCGCCCAGGTACACGCCCGAAGCGACGCCGACCTGCACGAGATTGCCGCTTACGGCTTCGAGCGGCGCGCCGGAGTCGGTGATCAGGGCGGCGTCCTGAACGGCGTGGGTCTGCTGGTCGCGGATGGTCACCGCGCCAGCTTGACCCGCGGGGACCGCACTCAGGCCCAGCCCGGCCAAGACGCCGACCGACGCCACGCCGATCGTGAGGGGCCCGCCGCGGCGTGGCGTGGGGAGAACGGACGGTTGGGGCATCTAATAAACTCCTGAAACTCTTCCGAGAAGCGGCAACCGACGTGTGGCGTAAGGCTCGTGTCCGAGCACGGGTCGGCCCCTTCCGTCCTTCCATTATGACGGACCAACGCCCAAACGAGTTCGTTTCTTTCTCGCGGCCGCGGAATTTTGCCCGCACAATCGGAGCAACCCGCGGAAGCGGCGAACGGAAACCGAACGCCGCGGCGACCGAGTCTCTCGGAGCCCCGAGCCCACCCGGAGCCGGCGGGAATGCGCTATTTCGGCCTGGTCGCTTAAGCGACCAGGCCCCCGCTAGATGGCCCCCGGCTCACCGTCGGGGTTTCATGATGGACGCGCCGCGGCGCACGGCCCGAACCCCGACGCCACCCGGCGGCGATCAGCCCCCCGACCAACCCGGTCAACGTGGCCGGCTCGGGCACGGTTTGGCCGCGCAGGTCCGGGGCGTTGGCGGTGTCTCCCCAGTGATTGAGGACGCGGTTGAGTTCTTCCTGGTCGACCTGGTCGGTGCTTAGCCCCAAGACGTTGACCCAGTCGTCGCCGCGTGTCTGCCCCCAGTTGTTGAGCACGAGGTTGAGGTCGCGCTGCTCGACCTGCCCGCTGCCGTCGAAGTCGCCGTCGAGCGCGACGGTTTCGACGAGGGTCAGGGTCAACGTCGCGAACTCGCTGAAGCCGTCGTTTCCGGGTTGTGGGAAGAAGGAGGCGTCCACCAGCGTTCGGTGGAACACCGAGCCGTCCAGAAGGGTCGCTTCGAGGACCACGTCGCGATCGGCAAGCTGGAATGCTTCGCCTGGCGTGAGCGTGTCGGTCAGATCGACGCCGTCGAGCACAAACCGGGTGCCGAACAAGTGAAGTGCGCTGGAATTCGATAAATGGAAAGCGCCGTTGAACGCGCCGCCGGAGACGTTCAAGACGACGCCGGGGAAGGTGAAAACGTCGGCGTCGATGGTCCCACCGGTGATGTCCAGTGTGGCGTCGTAGTGGGCGAGGATCGAGCGTTCGATCACCCCGCCACTCATTTCAAACCGGATCGGGTCGACGCTGCCCAGGCTGGGGTGGCCCAGTGTGAGGCCGCCTTCCAAGCGTCCCGTACCCGACAGCGTGACGGCATTCCCGCCTTTCGCAAAGACGTTGCTGCCAATCGCTCCGCCGGAGACCGCAAGGTTCGTGCCTGTGCCCAGCCCGAGGCCGCCGTCGATCCGGCCGCCGGTGACCTCGAGGTTTGCGCCGAGCGCGGCTTCCACGTCCTGCCCGATGTGCCCGCCGCTAAGCACGAGGTCGGTCCCGATCAGCCGCAGGCCCTGCCCGACCGTGCCGCCCTCGACGTTCAGCGACGCGCCCACCGCGACGTAGCGGTCCGGCAGCGTCGCGTCGTCGCCGACGAGCGTCAGCGATTGGCCGGGCCGAAGCCCTTTCCTCGGCCCGTCGTTGCTGCCGGTGATGATCTGCGGAGTGAGGTCGGCCGGGGGCGGCAGCGCGGAGGCGTCCAGCGACAAAGCGCCGGCGGGGATGCGCGGCATGCCGAAGTCGTTGGACCAGGCCAGGAAGCTGCCGTCCGCGAGGACGCCGGTCAACACGTCGCGGCCCGCTAAGCCCGCGTCGAGCCGCGTGACCGGGGTCCCGTTGAGCGCGAACTCGCCGCCGATCAGTTCGATCGCTCCGCCGTCTTCGACGGTCACCGACGAAAGGGTGCCGCCCGCGAACCGGGCCACGCCCCCGGATTGGATTTCGCCTCGGAGATCGTCGCCGCCGTCGAAGCGCAGTTGCCCGCCGGACCACACGCGGAACTCATCGACCCGGCCGCCGGGCAGCGTGGCCGAGGCGCCGTCCCAAACGTGCAGCAAGCCGATGTGGCCGCCCACGAAATCCAACGTGCTCCCGGCGAAGAGCTCGAGCTGCTGCTCGACCGAGCCGCCGGCGATTCGGATGAGGCTCCCGTTGTAGGCCGTGATCCGGTCGATCTTGCCGCCGGACAGGTCGACTCCGGTTTGGCGGTAGGCCGACACCCGGTTGTTAATCGCGCCGCCGCTCATGACCAGCCGCGTGGTGCCCGAGGGCGTCTGCGCCGCCGAGAACAGCCGCACCGGCAGATCGATTTGTGCGGTCCCGTAGACCTCGATCCGGCCTCCGCCGTGCGCTTCGATCCCGTAGACCTCGGTGTTGGTTTGGGCGATTGGGCCGAGCGTGCCGCCGGAAATCTTCATGTGGCTGCCCGCGCCGATAAAGATGTCCTCGCCGATCCGGCCGCCGGTGATTTCGGCGGACGCGCCGGAGCTGGGGAAGTAGCTCGTGCCGATTTCCAGGCCTCTGTCGACGATTCCGTCGGCAACGAACAACTCGCCGCCGTTGTAGATTTGCAACCCGAGGCCGATTTCGCCGCCGAGCACGTTGACGCGGCTGCCGACATAAGCGTCCAGCCCCGCGCTGACCCGCCCGCCGTAGACGTTGAGTTCGATCCCGTCGCCGCCGGTCTCTTCGGCGCCCAGATCGACCCGGAGGTTGATTTTCCCGTCGTCGAAGAGGTTGATTTGTGTATCGGAGGCGACCCGCGTTTCTTGTGGGATGTCCGGGTCGTTGGGGATGTTCAGGACCGTGGTGAAATTCGCCGGGTCGGACTGGGCATAAGTCACGCAAGGTGTGACGGCGAGCGTGGCGAGCAGGGCGGCGGTGGTGGAGCGGAAGGCGTTGCGTGGCATGACGCGGTTCCCGGGGAAGCCCGCGGCCGGCCCGCCGCGGAAGCGGATGAATCGCGAAAAACGGTGACACCGGGAGGACGCTGGAAGGCGTGGCGGTTGCGCGCCGTGACTCAAATCAAGCGCATCGAACTATCGACAGAAATTCGGATTCATTGCGGCTTTTACGGAGCGCAGCAAAAACCCCGCGTGGGCGGGGTCGGTGGGTTTTTCGGCGGATGCCGCGGGGCGGTCAGATGAGCGTGCCGATCTCCGGCAATGGCCCGACGATCGGGGACAGGTATGCCTTGAACGAGTCGTCGATGTCGCAGTCGTCCTTGATGTACTTCGGGTCGAGGTGGCGGGTCTTGGCGGCGACCTCGCTGATGTCGATGGTTCGGTATTCGACGGTGTACGGCGAATCGCTGGTGCGGACGATGGCGATCGAGCCGGACGGGCGGCCGGAGTGGAACGCCGCCTTGACGGCTTCGCTGCCGGCCCGGCGGGCTTCTTGTTGATCGACGGCCGAGGCGCAGCCGACGAAAGAACGCTGCAAATACCCGAACGTGTCGGCCCGGACGCGGAGCTTCTGGTTGAGCTTGGTGCCCAGCTTGTTTTTCACGAGGTCGGAGAGGATGTCGCCCAGCGCGCCCGAGCCGGAGAGCTGCACGTTGCCGTGGGAGTCTTTTTCGACCTCGTCTTGCAGCTTGACCATCATGGGCGTGCCGTCGGCGTCGTGGATGCCTTCGGACACGGCGATGAGGCACCGGCCGAGCTTGGTGTAAACGCGTTCGACGTCGGCGAGGAATTTTTCCTCGGAGAACGAGGCTTCGGGGACGTAGACCAGGTGCGGCCCGTCGTTCGTGTCTTCGCGCCGACCGAGCATGGAAGCGGCGGTGAGGAAGCCGGCGTGGCGACCCATCACGACGTTGATCTTGATGCCGGGCAGGGCGGCGTTGTCGAGGTTGTCGCCCATGAAGGCCTGGGCGACGAACTTGGCGGCGGAGCCGAAGCCGGGCGTGTGGTCGTTGACGGGCAGGTCGTTGTCAATGGTCTTGGGGACGTGGAAGGCCTTGAGGTCGTAGCCGGACGCCTGGGCCTTCTCGGCGATGATGCGGCAGGTGTCGGAGGAGTCGTTGCCGCCGGCGTAGAAGAAGTAACGGACGTCCTGCTTGGCGAAGGACTCGAAGATGCGTTGGCAGTATTCGTCGTCGGGCTTGTCGCGGGAGGAGCCCAGGCCGGAGGACGGCGTGTCGGCCACGGCGTTGAGCACGTCCATCGGCGTGTCGGTGAGGTCGAGGTAGTCGTCCTTGACGATGCCGGCCACCGCGTGGTGGGCACCGAGGATCTTGCCGTCGAAGGCGGCTTCGGCGCGGAGCTGCTCGACGACGCCGACGAGAGACTGGTTGATGACGGCGGTCGGTCCGCCGGACTGGCCGACGACGGCGTTACCTGAGGGCATGGTTTGATTCTCGTGGAGAGATTTGAGGCAGGTTTCAACGCAAACGTCGCGTCGATTCTCGGACGGGTCGGAGTGTAGGGGAGTTGGACGCGGGGTTTCAAAGTTTGGCGCGGGTTTGACCTGAAGGCCGGGGTGTGATGGTCCGATGTCGTCACATGGGGAGTGCTGTACTGAATCGACCCGAACGTCGCGGTCGGCTCCCGATTTCCCGCCTGCACGAGGTGTTCCGTGACGATCCGAACCAAACTGTGGCTGTTGATGGTGATCCCGATGGCGGCGGTGACGCTGCTGGCGGGGCAGGCGTATTGGCGGAACGCGGCGACGGCGTCGGCGATGTCTCGGGTCGTGGAACTCACGGACGTGGCGGTGCGGCTGTCGTCTTTGGTCCACGAGACGCAGAAGGAGCGCGGCATGACGGCCGGGTTCCTGGGCAGCGGCGGCACGGCGTTCGTGAGTGAGTTGCCCCAGCAGCGTCAGGAAGCCGACGCGCGGCTGGCGACGCTGCGGGAGGGGGTCGCGGGGTTGGACCGGTCGGCGGTGCCGGCCGCGCTTAACGAGAAGCTCGACGCCGCGCTGGCGAAGCTGGATGAGCTCAAGGGCCTGCGGTCGCGGGTTTCCGCGCAAACCGTGCCCGCGCCGGAGGCGATCGGTTTTTACACCCAGCTCAACGCGTTGGCGTTGGACACGATCGGCAAGATCGCCGAGGTGTCGAGCGACACGCAGGTGAACCAGGCGATCGGCGCGTACGTGCTGTTCCTTAAGGGTAAGGAGCGCGCGGGCATCGAGCGGGCGGTGCTGAGCAACACGTTCGCGGCCGACGAATTCAAGCCGGGCATGTTCCGCAAGTTCGTGTCGCTGGTGACGGAGCAGGAGACATATTTCCGCGAGTTCGGGCTGCGGGCGGACGACGCGGCGCGGGCGACGCTGGACGAAGCGCTGAAGGTGCCCGCCGTCGCGGAGGTGCAGCGGCTGCGTGACGTCGCGTTCGGCAAGGCGAACGCCGGCGGGTTCGGCGTCGCGGCGTCGGACTGGTTCGGGACGATCACGCAGAAGATCAACGCGCTCAAGCAGGTCGAGAACACGCTTTCGGAGCAGGTGCTCACGCTGGCGACGGCGCGGCGGGACGCGGCGGCGCGGGCGAAATGGCTGGTGGCGGGCTTCACCCTGGTGCTGCTGGCGGGTTGCGCGGTGGGCGGTTTCTGGGTCGCTCGTTCGATCCGTCGGCCGTTGTCGGCGTTGATGTCGCGGCTGCGGGAGGTCTCGGAAACCAACGACCTGACGCTGCGGGCCGAGGACGCGGGCAAGGACGAGCTGGCGCAGCTAGGCGGCGGGCTGAACCGGATGATCGACACGATGCGCGAGCTGATCGGGCAGGTCGGCCAGACGAGCGAAGAGGTGGCGGCGGCGGCGACGCAGGTCGCGGCGTCGTCGGACGAGCTGTTGGCCGGCAGCGAAGAGCAGAACGCGCAGGTGAGTCAGATCAGCGCGGCGGTGGAGGAGATGTCGGCGAGCGTGATGGAGGTGAGTCGGCAGGCGTCGGACGTGGCCACCGAGGCGGAACGTGCGGGCCAGCTCGCGCGGGACGGCCGGGAGGTCGTGGGCCGGACGATCGAGGGCATGTCGGAGATCCGCGGCTCGGTGAGCGAGAGCAGCGCGGCGGTGTCGGACCTGGGTCGGCGCGGCGAACAGATCGGCGAGGTGATCGCGGTGATCAACGACATCGCGGACCAGACCAACTTGCTGGCGCTCAACGCGGCGATCGAAGCGGCGCGGGCCGGCGAGCACGGCCGGGGCTTCGCGGTGGTGGCGGACGAGGTGCGCAAGCTCGCCGACCGCACGACCACCGCGACGCAGGAGATCGCCGAGTCGATCGAGGCGATCCAGACCGGCACGGCCGAGGCGGTGCGGAAGATGGACGCGGGCACGCAGAGCGTCGAGACGGGCAGCGCGTCGGTGGATCAGGCCGGGCAACGCCTGGACGACATCGTGAACAGCTCGCAGACGCTGATGGGTCGGCTGTCGTCGATCGCGTCGGCGGCGGAAGAACAGACGTCGGCGACTCAGGTCGTGGCCACGAGCATCGAACAGATCAACTCGGTGTCGCACCAGACGCGCGACGGGAGTCGGCAAGCGGCGGAAGCGGCGTCGGAGTTGTCGCGTCGCTCGGAGGCGCTGCGCGAGTTGGTGACGCGGTTCAAGACGTCGGCGTGAGTTGAGGAAAGATCGCGGCAGCCGCAGCCCAACGGGCTGCGCGTGCTTGTGTCGCGGGCGCTCTTCCGCGCAACCCGTTGGGTTGCGGCTACCGGTCGCTGCGCGACCAGTTGGGGCCAACGTGGCTGGGCAGGTATTTGGTGAACAGGTGCTCGAAATGCTCGCGGTTACGCACGCGGCGGTCGTGGCCGCCGCGGCTGAACCAAGCGCGACGGCCGAATCGCTGGTTGAGCCTGCGGGTGAGTGATTCTTTCATATTCGCGCGGACCTGAATCACGGTGCGGGCACTGTTCCACGCAACCAAGGCGTGGACGTGGGTGGGGTCGGTGGCGACGGCGTGGAGTTGGACTTGTTGCGCTTCGGCGGCGGCTCGCAGCAGATCGATTATCGCTTCGCGGATTTCCGGAGCGAAGGTGGTGCTGGGGTTGTTTTGACGGGCGCGATAGGCGTTTGCCATCTTAGGATCGGTTGGGAGTACGCCGTGGCGCCGCTTCACGTAGCCCTCGGGCCGATCGGGCATCCACGAGCCGTGGGCGTGGAAGGTGAACAGGTGGACGGGCACGGGTTCCCCGGAAGTTGCCGGTAGCCGCAGCCCAACGGGCTGCG
>JBCDDH010000022.1:0-43863 GCA_039180415.1 Planctomycetota bacterium
GCGGGCGGGAAGCTGTCGGCGGCGACGATGCGTCGGGTGGAGGAGTTCGTGGCGGAGCGGTTGGAAGGCGCGTTGAGACTGGACGAATTGGCGGACGTGGCGTGCGTGAGCAAGTTTCATTTTTCCCGGTTGTTCAAGCGGACCACGGGGCTGACGCCGCACCGTTACGTGATCCGGTGCCGGGTACGTCGGGCGCAGCTTTTGTTGCGGGACCCGACGTACAACGACTACAGCATCGCGGGCGTGGCGGTGCGTTGCGGGTTCGTGGATCAGTCGCACTTGGGCCGGCACTTCAAGGCGCAGCTGGGCGTGACGCCGGCGGAGTACCGGCGGGGGTGAGTTCACGCGGAGCCGTGCGTCGCGTCACGCGGAGGCGGCTTAAGCTGCGAGCATGAACGTGCTGATCATGGCGGACATGGAGGGCGTGTCGGGCATCGTCAAGTGGGACCAGGTGGACTACACCGGGCCGCAGTATCAGGAAGGCCGGCGGCTGTATACGGAGGAGCTCAACGCCGCGGTACGCGGCGCGTTCGCCGGCGGCGCGACGCGGGTGGTGGCGGTGGACTGCCACGGCGCGGGCGGCGACGGCTCGTTCAACTCGTGGGTCCCCGAGCTGCTCGATGAGCGGGTCGAGTGGGTCGCCGGGCACCCTTGGGGGCGGTACACGGAGTTGCTGGAAAGCGGCTGCGACATGGCGCTGATGGTGGGGATGCACGCGCGGGCGGGCACGCCGGACGGGGTGCTCTGCCACACGATCAGCACGACGACCTGGGACCGCGTGCGGTTCAACGACGACGAAGTCGGCGAGTTCGGGATCAACGCGGCGCTCTGCGGGTTGTACGGCGTGCCGGTCACGCTGATCACCGGCGACACCGCGACGATCCGTGAAGGCCGGGAGTTGCTCGGCGACGGGCTGCACGGTGTGGTCGTCAAGCACGGCCTGTCGCGCTACTCGGCCCGGCAGATCGCGCCCAAGAAGGCGCGGCAGATGATCGAAGACGGCGCGAAGCGCGCGGTGGGTTCGCCCGTGCAGACCAAGCCGTACGCCCCCGCGGCGCCGGCGACGATCACGATCGACCTCTCGACCGTGGACACGGCCAACCGCTTCATGGGTCGGCCGGGCGTGGAGCTGACCGGGCCGCTGCAGGCGGTCAGCAAGGCGGAGGACTGGCAGACCGCGTGGGACCAGGTCTGGCACTGGTGAGACTGGCCGCGCGGGTATGACGCGTTAACCGATCGGCTCGACCAACTCGACAAGGTTGCCCAACGGTTCGCCGACCGGCACGGTGATCTGTAAGTGGGGGACGCCCCGGACGCTCACCGTGCGTCGCTTTGCTCAGCCGGCTTCGGCAAGCCCTGCGGCAAGTGGAATCGTCCGTCGGCGTGCGGCTCGAAGGCGACGACTTCGACCACCGCGTCGAGGTTCAACGGCCCGTAGACGTGCGGAAACAGCGCGGTGCCGCCTTCGCAGTTCTCGTCGCGGATTTCGGCGTCGACGCGTCGGCGGTCGACGCACAGCAGGATCAGCCCGGCTTGGCCGGCGAACAGGCCGTTGGCGACGCGGACGACCTGCTCGGGCGTCGACAGGTGGATGAAGCCCTGCGACGCGAGGCTTGGCGCTTCGTAGCGCCCGCTCGATCGGGCGTCGTCCCACGCGTCGCGCGTCGTGATGTGCAGGATCAGGCTCATCGCGCCCCGACTTTGTCGAAGTGCTTCTTGACCGCCCGGCCGAGCTTTGCGGCGGCCTCGTCGACGACCTTGTAGATGTCTTCGCCGGCGTGGTCGACGGTGATGGGGCCAGCGCCGGCGGGCCGGGCCTCCATCACGGCGCGCTTGTCGTTTGCGCCGGCCTTGCCGGCGTTGTCGTCGCGGAGGTGGACCTCGACGCGGGTGACGCGGTCGGTGACGTGCTGGAGGGCGTGGTGGAGCTTGTCGTTGACGCGGGTTTGGATCGCGTCGCTGCCGTCGATATCGCCGTAATTGATCTGGATCTGCATGGAAAGAGCTCCTGGCTGAGGTGTCTGGATGGTACGCGGACGCGGGCGGCCGGTTCGTGGTTCAATGCGTGGATGGAAGAGCCGTCGGGCGTGAGCGTTTACGAGGTCATCGGAGAGGACGGTTTCGCGCGGCTGGTGTCGTTTTTCTATCGACGGGTACGGGCGGACGATCTGCTGGGGCCGATGTATCCGGCGGACGATTGGGACGGGGCGGAGGCGCGGCTGCGGGATTTTCTGGTGTTCCGGTTCGGGGGGCCGGCGCGGTATGTGGAGCAACGCGGGCACCCGCGTCTGCGGATGCGGCACCTGCCGTTTGCGATCGACGAGCGGGCGGCGGCACGGTGGCTCTCGCATATGGACGCGGCGTTGGCGGAGGCGGCGTTGCCCGGCCCCGTGATCGACGTGTTGCGGCCGTTCTTCGCGGGCACGGCGGAGCACATGAAGAATCGGGCGTGAAGCCCGGAGATGGCCGTCTCCGGGCTTTATGGTGCCCCGATGTTCGAGCAGAGCGCGGTGATCGTCGGGGCGGTGGCGGGGGTGTTCGGCGTGATCGGGCTGGGGATGTTGGTGCGGGGGTTGGGGTGGTTGACGGAAGAGGCGGACGGGGCCCTGCTGAAGCTGTCGATCAACGCGTTGTTTCCGGTGTTCATCCTGAACGTGCTGCTGGGTAACCCGGCGTTGGAGGACTTCGGCGACGCGTGGCTGCCGCCGACGGTGGGCTTTTTGTGCACGGCGACGGGGTTCGCGGCGGGCGCGGCGGTGGCGTGGACGATCGGGCCCAAGATCGGGTTGGACACCGCGCCCAAGCGGCGGGCCTTCGCGCTGGTGGTGGGGATGTTCAACTACGGCTACGTGCCGATCCCGCTGGTCGAGGCGTTGTTCGGCGACAGCGAGACGCTGGGCGTGCTGCTGGTGCACAACATGGGCGTGGACGTGGCGATGTGGTCGCTGGGGGTGATGGTGGTTTCCGGCGGGCTGAGCGTGGCGGGCCTGCGGAAGGTCTTGAACATGCCGCTGCTGGCCATCGTCGCGGCGCTGCTGCTCAACGTGGCGGGGTTGCCGGGGTGGCTGAGCGGTCTGGACGGCGCGGCCGGCGTGGCGGTGTCGGCGGTGCGGGCGTTCGGCGGGATGGTGGCGGCGACCGCGATCCCGTTCGCGCTGATCCTGGTGGGCGCGATGGTGATGGACGAGCTGCGGAAGGCGGACTTCCGCGAAGGCTGGGGCGTGATCGCGGTCGGGTGTGGCCTGCGGCTGGGGGTGCTGCCGGTGGGGTTTCTGGGCTTGGCGTGGCTCCTGGGGCCCGCCGCGACGGGCTGGGGGAGCTTGGAGCTGCGGCGGGTGATCGCGGTGGAGGCGGCGATGCCTTCGGCGCTGTTCCCGGTGCTGCTGGCTCGGCTATACGGCGGGGACCCGGGCACGGCCATGCGGGTGTCGCTGTCGCCGGCGGCGATGGGGCGGGTGACGATCCCGCTGTGGCTGGGGTTTGGGCTGTGGTGGTTGGGGTTGAGGTGAGAATGGGCCTGGTCGCTGAAGCGACCGGGCCGAGGGGCGCCGTTTGGTTTACAGCAGCTCGAGGATCTCGAAGCGCTTGGGGCCGCGGGGCAGGTCGACCTTCACCGTTTCGCCGACGCGGGCCTTCATCAGCGCTTCGCCCATGGGGGAGTTGGCGGTCACTTCGATCTCGTCGGCGTCGAAATTGCCGGAGGCGGCACCGACGAGCTTGTAAAGGTCGTCGGATTCGTCGTCGAGGTCTTTGAGGCGGACGACCGAGCCGAGGAAAACCATGTCGTCGGGCTTGTCGACGTCGTCGGCGACCTGGGCGTTGGCGAGGCGTTCTTCGAGGCGCTTGATCTCGGCTTCTTCGAGGCCCTGCTGCTCGCGCATGGCGTGGTACTCGGCGTTTTCCTTCAGGTCGCCGTGCTCGCGGGCCTCGGCGATTTTGGCGGAGACCTTGGGGCGGTTGGCCTTGAGGTAGTCGAGGCGCGTTTCGAGCTTTTGCTTGTCTTCGGAGGTCAAAAATTCCACGGCTCGGCTCCTTTCGGGGCGAGTGGGCGGGGGGATTTCGTCGGTGTGTCGTGGGTCGGCTCCGACGCGGGCCGCAATGGATCAGTCTAGCAGACTCCCGGGCAAGCCCCGCGCAGCCACGGACTTTTGCACGCTTTGGAGAGCTTTGAGCGCCGCCCGCGTCGCGTCGAAGGCGAGGTCGGAGGAGTCGACCGTGGTGGGGTCGACGAGTTCGATGCCCGCGATCTCGGTGTCGTCGAACCACGTCGGCAGCTCGGGCAGGTCGGCGACGAAGTAGGTGTCCAACGAGTGGTACGTCACGCCGGCGTAGGGGTAGACGTTGGGCGCAGTGCAGAGGAAGCGCAGCGCGGCGGCGGGCAGTTCGAGGCGGAGTTCTTCACGCAGTTCGCGGCGGGCGGCTTGCTCGGCGGTTTCGTGAGGGTCGACGAACCCGCCGGGGATGCCGAGCTTGCCGGCGGACGGTGGGCGGGTGCGTCGCACCAGCAGCACGCGGCCTTCGTGCATCAGCAGCACCGCGGCGGCGGCGGCGACGTTAGTGAAAAACGTCCAGCCGCACCCTTGGTCGTTGCAGCGGATCGCGGGGCCGTCGCGGGCGATGTCGGCCGTGCCGCAGCGGCCGCAGGCTTGGAAGGCGTCGGCGGTGGCCGTCATGAGCGGGATTTTTCGGTGACGGCGGACAACCCGCGGGTGGTTTCCGCGGGCTTGGGAGGCGGCGGCTCGACGACGTGTTTGGCGTCGGGGCTCTTGCGGGGGACGGCGACGGCCAGCACGCACCAGCCCACCAGCGCGGCGGCGGCCACGCCGAGCGTGTAATCGACCCAAGGCCGGGGCAGATACAGCGCGGGCGCGGCGGTGAGCTCCCAGACGGCCTGGAGCGGCGAGACGCGGAGGTTGGGCAGGTCGGACCAGGCGGTGCCGATCGCGGCGGCGTTGAGCAGCAGCGCGAGCGGTTCGAGGACCAGGACGGCGACGCAGGCGAGCATCGCGACGGTACGCATGCCGGCGGTGCCGAACGAGCGCCCCCAGGCGATGAGCAGGCCGGTCAGCAAGGACCAGCTGGCGACGGCGGCGTTGACCATCAGCGTCTGTTCGAGGCTCCAGCGGGCGATGATGCGCATCGGCCACAGCACGGCCTGGAACACCACCAGCATGCAGACCCAGTCGACGAACACGATGGTGCGGGCGCCGGGCCCGCGGTGGTCCTGGCTGAGCCGGGCGGCCGGCCAAAGGCCCATGAGACCGATGACGGCGGCGAAGACCATCCAGCGGTAGGCCAGCGGCGACCAGCCGATGGTCACCAGCAGCAGCGTCCAGACGCCGATGAGCCAGAGGCACCACGCGAGCACCATGGCCCGTGAATCGAAAGGGGTTTGACGGGAGGCGGGGGCCACGGGGCGAGTGTATGGGCAAGACACGGGAAATCAGGCCATGCGTTTTGAACCGCTGCTTCCGACTTCTTGCGTTGGCTGGAACTCTTGCGTTGCGCTTCACCGCCCCGCGGCGTGTTGGATGTCGGTGGGGCGGACGAGGTTGGAGTCGTCGCGGCGGATGGGGCGGCGATCGTTCTGAACCCGCTCGGTATAGATCAGGACGGTCTGCATGCCCATGTCGATCCGGCCGGCGTAGGACTCGGCGATGCGGCGGAGGCGGTCGATCTTTTCCTGCGTGCTGACCTCGGCGACGGACCAGGCGTCGCCGGGCGGTCGGCCCCAGACCACGCCGCCGCCGTCGGTCTGGAGCACCAGCGCGAGCTTGCCGGTGCGCGGGTCGCGTTGGCCCACGTCGTAGGCGAGGATCTGTGGGGCGAACGGCTCGTCTTTGAGCAGCTTGACCAGCTCGACGCCGGCCTCGATCTCGGCGCCTTCCCAGGGCAGGCCCAGTTCGCCGGGGGGCGCGACGGTGACGTTGGTGATCAGCGGCAGCCCGGCCGGTTCGAGCGCCTGCCAGTAGGCCGGGCCGGCGAGGCGGACGCCCTGCGTGTCGACGATGTGGAAGCCGTCGCGGGCTTTGACCATGGCCAGCGGCTCGCGGTACTCGGCCTCGACGATCACGCCGTCGGGCGTGCGGCGGACCTGGTTCACCTCGGCGACCCACGGGTCGAGCGTGAGCACCGCGGCGGCGTCCATCAGGCCCTGGGCATCGAACGGATCGGCTTTGACCCGCTGGGCGGCGTCGTCCTTGAGCCGCTGCTCGATCTTGCCGCCGGCGACCCACGGCGGGGCGTCGAGCAGCGTGACGTCGGCGGGGGTGACGGGACGGCTGCGGTGCTCCTGGGCGTAGCCGACCAGGGCGGACTGCCCGGCGGTCCAGGCGACACCCGCGCCGACGACCGCGGCGGCGATGCCGAGGACCTTCAGGCCCGCGAGCGTGCGCTGCGGGTCCCATTGACGCTGGTTTTTCTTCTTGCCGCGGCCTTTACCCTTGGATTTGCCCTTGCCGCGACCTTTTTTCGAGGTCGACGATCCGGGGAGCGAAAAGGGGAGAAACCAGCCCATGGGTGTGGGGTCCTGCCGGGAACGAAACACGGGCCCCGCCACAAAACCGGGGCACCGTAGGACATCGGCCAACCGGGCGGATCGGCCGCAGCGGGAATCGGCGGGGGCGATAACCCGTCGCGGACGTCGGGGAGGCTGGCGGGTTTTCGAGAGGAAGACGCACGAAAAAACCCGTCCGCGGCGTGGCGGACGGGTCGGGTGAGGGTTTCGCCCTGGCGGTCGTCACGCGACGGCGGCCAGCGGGCGGGGGTCTTCGGCCTGCGTCGTCGCGGGCAGGACGCCGGGCTTGGGCGGGCCCAGGAGGTCGGTGAGCGCCACGACGTGGTCGGCCCGGTAGCGCCGGTGGCCGCCGGGGGTCCGGCGGGAGGGCGGGATCAGGCCTTGCCGCTCCCAGTTGCGGAGCGACTCGGGGGCGACGCCCCAGGCGGTGGCGAGGCGGCCGACGGTGAGCTTGGCCGGCGTGGCGGGTCGGGTTTGCGGGTCGAGGGTCGGAACGGGGGCGACGCGGTGCATGACGCACCTCCTTGGAAAAAGTCGGTGGGGTTCAGGAAACCCGCGCGGCAGCATCGCGGCCGCGGGCTCTCGTAGAAAATCCGGATGGGGGTCTTGGGTTTGCCGGTCAGGTCCGAGGAAGCGGTTTGCCGAGGGGGCTTACTTCCGGGGGCGGCGGGAGACGGTGGGCCTGACCGGCGTGGCGTGCGTGGCGGTGCGATCCTGCCACGAATTAAACGCCATACGGAGGCCCGAAAGAATCTCGACGCAGACCGGATTCAGCGTGGCCACGACAGCGCTTTTGACCGGATAACCGGCAAAGGCGAGGGTGGCGGGCTGGGTCTGCGAGCACAACATGACCTCCGGAGCCTAGCCGTGAGGCGCCGCCGCGCCAAGAGGGTTGTGGGCGGTCGGCAGAGGTTTTGGAGGTTTTGCGACCGGTCGCTATGCCGTGCCGACGAGCACGCGGGGGAGGCGTTCGTGGTCGGGGAGGATGTCCAGGTCGGACCAGCCGGCGTCCCGGGCGAGTTTTTTCGCGTTCTCGGCGTGGTCGGCGGCGAACTCGAAGGCGATCAAACCGCCGGGCTTCACGACCTCGCGGGCCCCGGCGATGAGCGGGCGGAGCACGTCCAGACCGTCGATGCCGCCGCGTAGGGCGAGGACGGGTTCGTGGTTTTTGACGTCCGGCGGTACGTCGGGCCACTCGTGATCGGGGATGTAGGGCGGGTTGGACACGAGCGCGTCGAGCGGCGGTTCGCCGCGGCTAAGCAGCGGTTCGAGGCCGTTGCCGTGGCGGAGTTCGAGGCGGTCGAGCACGCCGTGGGCCTGACCGTTCTGCTCCGCGACGGCGAGCGCGTCTTCGGATAGATCGGTCGCGATCGCGGCGGCGTCGGGCAGGTGTTTGAGGAGCGTGACCGCGATCGCGCCCGAGCCGGTGCCGACGTCGGCGAAACGCAACGGCCCGGGCGTGCTCGTCCGAAGGGTTTGCAGGGCGTGTTCGACGAGCGTTTCGGTGCTCGGCCGAGGAACCAGGACCGCGGGCGACACCGCGAACTCCTGCGCGAAGAAGGTGGCGTGGCCGACGAGGTAGTCGACGGGCTCGTGGTTGGTGGCGCGGCGGACGAGGTCGCGCAGCGTGTCGCGCTCGGCCGGGCTGGCCGGGCGGTCGGGGTCCATATATAGGCGGAGGCGTTCCGTGCCGATCACGTGCCCGAGCAGCATCTCGGCCCGGACGCGGGGGGCGTCGAGTTGGTGCTTCTCGAAGTGTTGCGTGGTCCAGTGCAGGAGCCTGCGGGTGGTCCAGACGTCCGTGTCGGGCATGGGCTTGTTTTAGCAGGATCGGCGGGCCGTCCGTGGTTTTTGCCGAGCCAGACGACAACCGGCCGCACGCGTGGAGGCGTGCGGCCGGCGGTTTCTCCCCTTCGCCCCGTTGGGGTGCGTGGCGTGGACACGCGGGGCAAGCAAGGCGGTGGATGTCGGTTGGTTCAGGCCGCGTCGGCCTGGTCGGCGGGGTCGTTCTGGTCGGCGTGGTCGTCGTCGGTGAGGCGGAGGGTGCTGCGGCCTTGGCGGTCGCGCTCGGATTCCCAGGCCTTGAGCACGGCCTCTTCGGCCCGCTTGATCCGGGACAGGCTGCCCCATTCCTCGTCGAGTTCGGTCCGGCCCGCGGCGAGCGCTTCCCGTTCCTCGGCCAACTCGGCCTTGGCTCGCTCGAGCTTCTCGATGCTCTGATCGAGCTGCTTGAAGCCCTCGGCGATCTTCTCGTCCGCCTCGGCGCGGGCGAGCTCGATCTCGCTCTGTGCATCGGCCTGCTGCACGGCGATCTGCGCTTCGGCCTGCTCGTGCCGTTCGGCGATCTCGCGGTCGCAGGCCGCGCGGCTTTCGGCCACTTCTTCCAGGCACGCCGCGCGGGCTTCGGCCAACTCGGCGGCGAGCGCGGCCTTGCCGTCGGCGGTCTCCCGGTCGAGTTCTTCGCGGGCTCGGGCGCTTTCGCTTTCCCACGCGTTCATCGCTTCGGTCAGTTCGTGGTCCCACGCGGCCCGCGCGGCGGCGTGCTCGTCGGACCAGGCCTGTTTGCTTTGGGTCAACTCGTTCGACCACGACTCCTGCGCTTCGGCGATCTGCCGGTCGCAGGCCGCGCGGGCTTCGTCGACGTGGCGTTCGCAGGCGGCTTTGGCCTCGGCGAGCTCACGCTCGGTGTCGTCGCGCTGCTGTTTCAATTCGGCGTGCTGCTGCGCGGCGAAGGCGTCGAATTCTCGGCGGTCGGTCTCGAGCTTGGTCCGGACGGCCTCGGCGGCGTCGGCGTCGGCGTGAGCCTTTTCCAGCAGCGCGTCGGCGCGGTCTTGGGTCTGGTCGGCGTGCTCCTGGGCGCGGCGGGTGGCCTCTTCGGCGTCGGCGAGCGCGGCGGTGCGTTCGTCGAGTTGGGCTTTGGTTTCCGCGTGCCACTTGCGGAGTGTGGCGAAGCGTTCTTCGAGTTCGGCGACGATCGCCGCGCCCGGGGCGCCGGCTTCGGGGCCGGGGGCTTCGTGGTCGAACGGAGGGGAGGCGTCGCTCATCGTGGAGTCCTTGCGGCGGGCGGCTCGGCGGGTTGCCGAAACGGGTCTGCCCGTGCGATCGTCACAACCGTGCGGCCACTTCACCCCGTCCGCTGCGGGACAGGAAGATTCCCGGTCGGCGTCCGAGAACCCGCGGCGGGCCGTACACTCCGGGCATGCAAACCTCCGGTCCCCGCCGTTCGGACCCGACGTCGAAACCCCCGGCTTCCGGCTCGCTGAACCGTCGCACGCTGCTGGCTCGGCTTTCGGCGCTGGCGTTGGCCGCGGGCTTGCCGGCCCCGCTCGCGTCGCGGGCTTCCGCTCAGCCCGCCGCCGAGGCGCCGGGCCTCGCGCCGCCCACCCGCGACGCTTTTGGCGAATTGCTGCCGATGCGGAAGTTCGGCCGGCACGACGAATGGGTCACGTCGCTGGGCTTGGGCGGCGCCCATTTCGATCAGTTCCGGGACCGCGATCTGCAGGCCGCCGCCGACACGCTGATCGAAAACGGCGTGCGCTTTATCGACACCGCCGAGTCCTACGGCCGCGGCAACAGCGAGACGATCATCGGGCGGACGCTCGTGCCCAAGTATCGCGACGCGCTGTTCATCATGACCAAGACCAAAGGCCGGACCGCCGACCAGGTCCGCGCGCATCTCGACGGCAGCCGGAAGCGTATGGGCGTCGACGTCATCGACCTTTGGCAGATCCATTCGTTGCAGGACGCCGCCGACGTCGATCGCTTCGTCGACCGCGGCGGGCTGGACTTCTTCCTGGAGCAGCGCGAGAAGGGTACGGTCCGCTACCTCGGGCTCACCGGCCACGTCTCGCCGACGCCGTTCAACCACCTGCTCGACCACCTCGATCGCCGCGGCGTGGCGTTCGATGCGGCGCTGATGCCCATCAACCTCGTCGACCCGCAATACGAGAGCTTCATCGACGGCGTGCTGCCGCGCCTGGTTCAGAACGGCTACGCGGTGTTGGCGATGAAGACGCTGGCGTTTGGTGGGTTCTTTGGGAACAATTTCGCCTGGGCCAACCGCGACGAGGCCGATCCCACGCGCATCATCCCCGACCGTGTCAGCCTCGAAGAGGCCTTGCACTTCGCGCTGGCCCACCCGATCGCGTCGCTGGTGTCGGGGATGAACCGGACCCGCCAGATCGTCCAGAACGCCGGGATCGCCCGCCGCTTTTCGGGCATGACGCCGGAAGTCCGGCGGGCCCTGGTCGATCGCGTCGCCGACGCCGCCGGCGAGTCGATGGAGTTCTACAAGGAGCACGGCGTCGGCTGAGCGGCGTCGCGTCCGCGGCGGCCCGCAAGGCCCGAAAACCTCGCGGCCCGCCGCGAGCAATGCTTCTTGGGCCAAAAACCCGATCCGCGTACCATGAATCGTTCGGCGGCGCGGTTTTCGCGCCGCTCCCCCGCCCCGAACCGCCGTTCGTTCGGAGAAAGGCCCGGACCATGACCCGCCCGCCCCTCGCCGTCCCCGCCCTGATCGCCGCGCTCGCGCTGCCCGCGTCGTTCGTTGCCGCCCAGCAACGCGTCACCGGCGGCAACGCCCTCGACGCCAACGCCCAGGTCGGCGGCGGGGCCGTCAACCCCGGCCAGGTCATCCCCGACTTCCGCGCCCGCAACCTGCTGCTCACCGGGCAAGTCACCAACGCCCGGCAGTTCCAGGCCGAAATCGGTTACACCGCCGTCGGCGAGTTCCAGGGCGACCTGGGCACCGACGACCTTTTCCGTTTCCGCGCCGACTCGTTCGGCTCGACCCGTCAACTGCCGCAGGTCAACCAGACCGGCACGATGGACCTCAACACCGGGTTTAACGACATCGGCAACAGCGACGTGATCTTCACCAACTTCTTCAACCCCAGTGCCGGCGAAGTCAGCCAGCCCAACAACATCCGCACCGTCATCAACAACGACGGCAACCGCTCGGCCCTGATCACGCCCGGCACGTCGTTCAACACCGAGTTTCTCGGGTCGTCCCGCTTGGCGTCCACCGCCGTGGGCGTCACCGACGTCGGTCTGGTCGACACGGGTCGGCGCTTCGACACCGGCAACCGCCTCGGTCGCAACCTGGGCCAATCTCTGGGTGTCGCCCGCGACGCCGAGGGCGGCTTCGTGAGCCTGGACGCCTCGCCCGTGTTCGGCCTGCGGGAAACCAGCCTGCCTTTGCCCGGCTCGATGATGGACATGCCCGAATTCGACCCCGACGACGCGTCGCCCGGGTCGAACCGTTTGGACCTGGACGACGCGGACAACCGCTTGGGCACGCCCCGCGACGACGCCCGCTTCGGTGCCGGCTTCACGCCCGAACAAGAGGCCGACCCCACCAACCCCCTCGCTCTGCAGTCCGCCGATCCGGCCGACCTGGACCCCAACGCCCCCCGCGGCATGACCCTCGGCGAGGCCCGCGACACCCGACGCTCCAGCGGACGGCTCGGCGAGAACGCCAACAACCTCACCTCGAACTCCGCCGTCGACCCGACCCTCGCCGACCGCGACCCGTTCACCGGCCTGCCCGCGTCGATCCAGCTCGGCGCCCGCCTCGGCCCCGCCGGCAACGCCGCCGGCCGACCCACCCAGGCCGCCGACCAGCAGGACGCCCAGCGCGTCACCCGCCTCGGCGAAGCCATCTTCCGGCCCCTCGACACCACCGCCGCCCAGGAAGGCGACTCCGCCTACCTCGACCTGCTCGCCCAGATCCGCGAGAACTACCGGCAGCGCGACGGCGACGCGCAAGAGCAAGACGAGGCCCAGCCCCGCCGCGACCCGCTCCGCCAGGGCCCCGGCCGGCCCGAGTGGATGCAGGAACTCGAGACCCCCGAGGACGACCTGATCCAACGCGCCGAAGAGTCGGGCCTTTCCGCCGTGGCCAACATCCTCCGCGCCCAGCGCGACGACGGCCTCCGCGCCAACCGCGGCGGCGCGGGCAACGCCGCCAACGCCCCGCAGAGCCCCGAGGCCGCCGCCACCAACCAGGCCATGGAAGCGTTGATCGATCAGCTGTCCTTCGACCTGCCCCGCCTCGAAACCCTGCAGGGCCAGCGCGAAGACCGCATCAACCGGCACTTCGCCAACGCTCAGGAAGCCATGGCCAAGGGCCAGTTCTTCAAGGCCACCGCGCTCTACGAGCAGCTCGTCATCGACGCCCCGGGCAACCCGCTGGCCCGCGTCGGCCTGACCCACGCGCAGATGGGGGCCGGCCTGATCCGCTCCAGCGCCTTGCAACTCCGCCGCCTGTTCGAAGACCACCCCGAGCTCATCGCCGTGCGTTACGCCGAGAACCTCCTGCCCCCGCGCGACCGCACCGTCTGGCTGCGCAACGAGCTTCAACGCGCCGTCGACGACCCCAACCAGTCCAACGCCGAGCCCGCGCTGCTGCTGGCTTATCTCGGGCACCAGGCCGAGTCCCGCCAACTCGTCCGCTACGGCCTCGCGCTCGCCCAGGAAGCCAAGCCCCTCGACCCGCTGTTGCCGCTACTGCGGCAGATCTGGCTGGGCGAAGCGCTCGACGTGGAAGCCGAGTGAGCGTTCGCCCTTGATCGGGAGGTTGGCGCGAGCCGGTGGCCCGTAAAATCTCGGGATGCTCAAACTCCTTCCGCTGTTGCTCGCGCTGCTCGCCCTCCCCGCTTCCGCGGAACCCCCGCAGCCCGCGGCCACCGATCGCGAGTCCGCGCTCGCGCCGCTCGCCGCCGACGGACTCGCCGCCGCACTCGACACGCTGCTCGATACCCACGACACCGCGCGACGTACGAACGTCACCCTCGTCGTTCGTGACTTGGAAACCGGCGAAACCCTCTACGACCGGGGCGGCGACAAGCTCCTGACCCCCGCGAGCAACCTGAAGATCTACACGGCCGCCGCGGCGATCGACCTGCTCGGGCCGGAGTACACGTGGACGACCGGGCTGTCGCTATCGATGAACAATTACGTGCCGGGCCAACCGCAACGGCCCAACCCGTTGCTCGTGGTAAGCGGCGACCCCATGCTCGACGTCGAACAACTCGGCCGACTGGTCGACGCCTTCATCGAGAAAAGGGGCGAGCTGGCTCCGTTAGCCGACGTCAGGGTCGATTCAAATCACGCCTGGCGTGGGCTTCCGCTCAAGGGTCCCGGTTGGATGTGGGACGACGATCCGGACTACTACAACATGTCCATTACGCAGGCCATGCTGAACTTCAACGTGACCGGAGTCACCGTCACGCCCGACGGCCCGCGGATCGATCTGGATCAGCTTGATGTCTTCGACGAACGATTCCGCGACGCAACGCTCGGCTTCGCATTCGACGCGTTGGGCGATCCCAAGCAATTTGATCGAGCGCGGGTCGAGTTCGATCCACCCGCCCGCATACCGGGTGTGCCGGCTTGGGACTCGGCGTCTCGGCAGCCCTTCGGAGTCGTTCATCCCGGAGTCGACGGGGGCCTGAGCGTCACGCGTTTGCCTTTTGACGAGGACCTGACGATCGACGGGAACATGCGGCCCGACGCCGAACCGGTAACGGCTGAGCTGACCGTGCACGACCCGAATCGCTGGGTGGCGGCCGTCGTCGCCGATCTTTTCGAGGCCCGCGGTCAGGCGGTGGAATTAGCGATGACCAAGGATCAGAGCTTCGTTCCGTTCTTTGGTCGCCGCGATGCGAATTCACCGGACACCACAGTCGTGAAGCAACGGGGCAAGCCGCTGTCCGAAGCCGTCCAACACTTCCTCCGCGTCAGCGAGAACGCGGTCGGCGAGATGCTGCTGCTGCAACTTGCCGAGACGTTCAGCAAAGACGACGACGGCGAACCGCAAGTCTCCTGGCCCGCCGGCGCGAAGGTGATCTCCGATTGGCTCGTGAACGAGGCCGGCGTCGAAGAAGGCTCGTTCCGGCTCGTCGACGGCTCGGGTCTGTCGCGCTACAACCTGATCTCGGCGAACTCGTCGATCCAACTGCTCGACCACATGGACGACCACGAACACTTCGACGTGTTCTTCGGAGGCTTGCCGGTCTACAAGGTTGATCTTCCCGAAGCGGACGCTTGGAACGACACCCCGCTGGCCGAATTCGACGACGAGCGGGTGTTCGCCAAGCCCGGCGGGATGTCCGGCGTCAACACGATCTCCGGTTACCTCGACACGCTCGACGGCCGACGCCTCGCGTTCTCGCTGTTGGCCAACGGGTACATCGGCGGCAGCGCCCCGGTCCGCGACCTGCGGGGCCAAGTGTGGGCGACGCTGGTGCGGTATCGGGCGGAGTAACGCGGCACGTTGGTCAGGGCCGTGAGCCTTGGGCTTGGCCCACGGGCCCGCGACGCAGCCGCGGGCTCGCGCGGAAGACGGTGATTGACGAAAAACGCCGCCTGGCGGCGGCGTGGTTTCGGGGGGAAGCGGGTGAACGGATTCGAACCGTCGACATTTACCTTGGCAAGGTAACGCTCTACCACTGAGCTACACCCGCGGGGGAGATCGAATTTGCCCCGAGCTCCGAAGCATAGCACACGCATCGGGGGATTGGCAAAGCCAGCGGAGCCGTGAGGCGGGACACGTTGAGATTTCGTCTCAATTCGGTTGACGCTCACGGGTCCCGGCGGTAGCTTCCAGGCCTTCCAAAACTGTGTGCGTGTTTTCAACGGAGCGATGCCATGCGTGGGTTGAATCGAGGGTTGGGGGTTGCGGCGGGTTTCGCTTGGTTGGCGCTGGGCCTGGGCTGTGGCCCGGGCGCTACGGAGAGCACGGAAGCGCCGGTCGGCGGCGCGGAGTTGGAGAAGGTCCGGTTCGTGTTCCAGAAGCAGAAAGACCCGGCGAGCCTGAAGGCGGCGGCGGATCGGCTGGGCGGCGCGTTGTCGGAGCGGCTGGGCGTGCCGGTGGAGGTGACGGTGCCGGGGGATTACTCGGCGTCGGTGCAGGCGTTGGTGAGCGGGACGACGGACGTGGCGTACGTGAGCGGGCTGCCGTTCCTGCTCGCGCGGCGGGACGGCGGGGCGGAATTGATTCTGGCCGAGCAGCGCGACGACGCGACGGGCACGACGCGCACCGAGTACGACTCCTTGATGGTGGTGCGGGCGGACAGCCCGTTGCAAACCGTGGACGATCTGAAGGCCCAAGCGGGGCAGACGCGTTTCTGCTTCACGAGCCCGACGAGCACGAGCGGGTACGTGTTCGCCCGGCTGCGGCTGGTGCGCGAAGGGGTTTTGGAAAAGGGCCAGGACCCCGCGGAGGTGTTCGGCGAGGTGTCGTTCGGCGGCGGGTACGCGCAGGCGTTGCGGGAGGTGGTGGCCGGCCGGGCGGACGTGGCGGCGGTGAGCTTTTACACGATGGAAGGCCCGAAAGCGGACGTGTACCTGACGCCGGAGGAGCGGGCGGGTCTGCGGATTCTGGCGCGGACGCCGGGGGTGCCGACGCACGTGGTGTGCGTGCGGTCCGGGTTGGACGGGGCGTGGAAGAGCAAGATCGCCGAGGCGCTGCGGGCGACGGCGGAGGCGGACCCGGACCTGTTGAGCGACGTGTACGGCACGGCGCGGTTCGTCGAGGTCGACGAAGACGCGCACGTCGCGTCGGCGATCGAGGCGGTGGAAGCGGTGGGGCTGCCGCTGGAGAACTTGAACAAGAAGTGATGCCGGAACCGTGACGCAGACGTCCGTGCCCCAACCCGTTTCCGCGGACGCGTTCGAGGCCTCGGACGCGGGGCGTGTTTCGTCGACGGGTGGGGAGGTGGCGCTGCGGGGGCGGGGGCTGGCGGTGCGGTTCGGCGAGCGGTTCGCGGCGGTGGACGGCGTGGACCTGGACGTGTGGGCCGGCCAACACGTGGCGATCGTGGGCGCGTCGGGCAGCGGCAAGACGTCGCTGCTGAATTGCTTGGGGGGCGATCGGCCGGCGGACGCGGGGAGCGTCGCGGCCAACGGGCGGGTCGGGCGGGTGTATCAGGACTTCCGTCTGGTGCGGCGGGCCACGGCGCTGGCGAACGTGGCGCACGGCGCGGCGGCGCGGCTGCCCTGGCGGACTCGTCTGGTGCGGCGGGCCGGGTTGAAACGCGAGGCGGCGGCGTGGCTGGAGCGGGTCGGCCTGGAGCACCGCGCGGCGGTGCGGGTGGACCGGTTGTCGGGCGGCGAGCAGCAGCGGGTGGCGATCGCGCGGGCCCTGATGATGCGGCCGGCGGTGATCCTCGCGGACGAGCCGGTGTCGGCGTTGGACACGGGCTCGGCCCACGCGGTGATGGGGCTGCTGCGGGAGCTCTGCGTCGAGCGGGGCATCGCGCTGCTGAGCGTGCAACACGACTGCGCGTTGGCCGAGCGCTACGCGGACCGGATCGTGCTCATGGAGCGGGGGAAGATCACGGCCGCGAGCGACGACCCGGCGCAGACCGAACTGCCGGCCAAGCTGATGATCGGCGGGCGGGTGCGTGACGGCGACGACGGAGACGGACAGGCCCGCGGCGAGGCGTCGGCGGACCCGGCGAAGGCGGCGATGCTGCGGCGGGCCCACGAGGCGTGCGCGGTGTGCCCGGACGCGCTGCCCCGGCAGATCGCGGTGGCGGCGGACATGGGTTCGCCCTCGGCGTGGCGGCGGGCGGCGTGGTGGACGCTGGGCGTCGGCGGGCTGTTGGCGGCGTTGGGCTGGTCGGGCTGGATGACGGGCCTGCAAGACGTGGAGCTCGGCCAGGCGGGGGGCAACGCGGCGCGGTTCCTGGGGCGGTTGGTGCCGGCCGCCGAGCAGTGGGGCACGATCGATTGGCCCGGGCTAGGCACGGCGTTGTTGCAGACCTTGGCGATGGCGGTGCTGGGGACGGCGGCGGCGATTGCGTGGAGCCTGCCGTTGTCGGCGTTGGCAGCGCGGGGGATCGCGCCGCGTTGGCTGCGGGTGCCGGTCCGGCTGGTGCTCAACGTGATCCGGTCGGTGCCGTCGATTTTGTGGGCGCTGCTGTGCGTGGGGGCGTTGGGCTTGGGCGCGGTGCCGGGGATGGTGGCGTTGGCGGCGTATTCGACGGGGTACCTGACGAAGTTTTTCTACGAGGCGTTCGAGTCGGTGGAGGACGCGGTCCCGGGGGCGCTGCGGACGGTGGGGATGAGCGGGCCGGAGGTGTTTCTGGCGGCGGTGTGGCCGGCGAGCCGGCTGGCGATCGCGAGCAGCTGCGTGTTCATGCTGGAGTACAACTTCCGCGCGGCGAGCGTGCTGGGCGTGGTGGGCGCGGGCGGGATCGGGTACGACCTGAAGCTCGCGGTCGAATGGGCCAACTGGCACGTGGTGTTCGTGATCGTGCTGGCGTTGGCGGGCAGCGTGATCGTGTTCGACGCGCTGGCGGACCGGCTGCGTCGGCGGTTGGCGTGAGGGAAATGAGACCCGGAAAGCGGCGGCGGGGGGGAGTGCCTCCTCAAGGACTCGAACCTTGAACCCGCTGATTAAGAGTCAGCTGCTCTGCCAATTGAGCTAAGGAGGCGGGTTGGCGGGCTCGCGCGGGGAGGCGTCGAACCGAATCGACGATCATAAGCGTGGGTGAGGGCGGCGGCAAGCGGGGCGGTCATTCATCGTGGCGGCGGCGGGCGGCCGATATGCTGATTTCATGCAGGGATTCGGATGGATGTCGATCGCGGCGGCGCTGGCCATTTGGGCCGGCGGGGTCGCGTGGGCGCAGGAGACGTTCGAGCTGACCGGGGAGGGCTGGACCCAGGTGGGCGCCCCGGAGCCGGGCACGCCGGAGGCGGAGCTGCAGGCGATCCGTCGGGCGTTGGCGGAGGACCGTGCGAAGGACGCGCTCGCGTTGGCCGACGCGTGGGTCGAGGCCAACCCGGACAGCGGGTACCTGCCCATGGCGCTGCTCTTGCGGGGCGACGCCAAGGTCGCGCGGCGGGATTACTGGGACGCGCTCTACGACTACGAGCAGATCATCTTGAGCTACCCCGCGTCGGCGGAGTACCTGACGGCGGTGGAGCGAGAGTTCGCGATCGCGCAGGTGTTCCTGGACGGCTGGCGGCGGAAGCTGCTGGGCATCCCCGTGCTGCCGACCGACGGCGAGGGCGAAGAGCTGTTGATCCGGGTGCAGGAGCGGGCGCCGGGTTCGCGGGTGGGGCACGACGCGTCGCTGGCGTTGGCGGACTACTACTTCCGTCAGCAGGAGATGTCCCTGGCCGCGGAAGCCTACGACCTGTTCATGGAGAACTATCCGGACAGCGAGCGGCGGGAGTGGGCGTTGCTTCGTCTGATCCAATCGAACCTCGCACGGTTCAAGGGCCCGCGTTTCGACGGCACGGGGCTGATCGAAGCGGACGAGCGTTTGCAGCAGTACGCCTTGGAGTTCCCCGCCTCGGCCGAGCGGATCGGCGTGCCGGCCTTGCGTGAGCGGATCAACGAATCGCTCGCGCGGCGGGACCTGAGCACCGCGGGCTGGTACGTGCGGCGCAACGACCCGGTGGCGGCGGCGACGATGTACCGCCGGCTGGTCCAGGAGTTCCCACAGACCCGCGCGGCCCGGGAAGCGATCGCGTGGCTGGAAGAGCGCGGCCTCGCGTTGGCGGTGGCGGAATGAGAGGCGGGCTCGCGCTGGCGGCGGCGTTGTGGATGTTGACGGTGGGCTGGGCCTGCCTGAGCGGGTGCGGGTACACCACCGCCGAGCTGTATCGCGAGGACGTGCGCAGCGTCGGGCTGCCGATTTTCGAGAACCGCACGTTCGAGCGCGGCCTGGAGGCCGACCTGGCCGAGGCGCTGGCCAAGGAGTTGCAGCGCCGCACGCCGTACGCCCTGGCGTCGGGCGGCGAGGCGGTCGGGGGCGGCGACACGGAACTGGTCGGCGTGATCACGGCGCTGCGTCGCCAGCGCTTGGCCCGCACGGCCGACACGGGGCTGCCGCAGGAGGTCGAGGTCCGCGTGGTGATCGACGTGCAGTGGCGGGACCGGCGCAGCGGCGACGTGTTGATGGAGCGGCGGGGCTTGGAAGAGGTCGGCCGGTTCATCCCGGCGGGCAACGTGTCGGCGGGCGTGGACGGCGGGGGCGTGCTCGGCGAGCCGTTCGTCGTCGCGCAGCACGCCGCGGTGACGCGGCTGGCGCAGGCGGTCGTGGACGCGATGCGCAGCGATTTCTGATCCGGTGGCGGGTGAAATCCCTCCAAAATCGTCGCTCGAGCCTCATGAATCGGATTTCACGACCCCGCGGATCGTCGCCGCCGTACCATGAACTCTTGGTGCGCACCGGTTGGTGACGCCGTCGGCCTTTGTTTCGGCCTTTGCTCATGCCCAAAAACGACCCCGATCAACCCGACCTCCGCGACGACGACGCTTCCCGCAAGAAGGGCGGCGACGGCAAATCCGACGGGAAGCCCGGCCCCGGCAAGCCCGGCGCCAAGCCGCCCCAGATCAAGGGCCAGAAAGCCCTGGGCTGGGTTCTGCTGCTTGCGCTGGTCGTGGGCTTCGTGCTCATCATGCACTCGGCCCAGAACGCCGCCCGCGAGGTGACCTACGAGCAGTTCTTCACTTACGCCCAGAACGGCGCGTTCACCGAAGACGGCGTGCTCATCAAGGGCGACCGCTTCGTCGGCACGCTCAATGATGACGCCGCCGGCCAGGGCGAGATGGTCAACCCCAAAGTCGAGTTCCTCTCCAACCCCGAGAACATCCACGTCCACACCTACGAGCTGATCCAGACCGGGCAGGACTTCAAGGAAGATCCCGCGCAGGCCGGCCTGTTCATCATGTTCCTGCTGAACTGGGGCCCGATCCTGTTGATCGCGTTCCTGATCTACTTCTTCTTCTTCCGGGCCTTGCGTTCGGCGGGCGGCGGCCCCGGCGGCATGCTCGGCGGGTTCGGCCGGTCGAAGCACAAGCTGATGAACAAGGAGCACTCCACCGTCACGCTCGACGACGTGGCGGGCGTGGAGGAAGCGAAAGAAGAAGTCGCCGAGATCATCGAGTTCCTGAAGAACCCCAAGAAGTTTCAGCGGCTCGGCGGACGCGTGCCGCGCGGCGTGCTGCTGGTCGGCCAACCCGGCTGCGGCAAGACGCTGCTCGCCAAAGCGATGGCGGGCGAGGCGGACGTGCCGTTCTTCTCGATCAGCGGCTCGGACTTCGTCGAGATGTTCGTGGGCGTGGGGGCGTCGCGCGTGCGGGACCTGTTCAAGCAGGCGAAGGAATCCGCGCCGTGCATCATTTTCATGGACGAGATCGACGCCGTCGGCCGTCGCCGCGGCAACGGCTTCTCGTCCGGCGGCCACGACGAGCGTGAGCAGACGCTCAACGCGATCCTGGTCGAGATGGACGGCTTCGAGTCCGCCGACCAGGTGATCGTGATCGCCTCGACCAACCGCGCCGACGTGCTCGATCCGGCGCTCACGCGCCCCGGGCGGTTCGACCGCCAGGTCACCGTGCCGCTGCCCGACCTCAAGGGCCGGGTCGAGATTCTCAAAGTGCACAGCCGGAAGATCAAGCTCTCGCCCGACGTTGATCTCGAACGCGCCGCCCGCACGACGCCGATGTTCTCGGGCGCCGAGCTCGCCGCGGTGATCAACGAGGCCGCGATCGGCGCGACGCTGCAGGACAAGGAATTCGTCGAGCAGGAAGACCTCGAAGAAGCCCGCGACAAGATCCGCTTCGGCCGGGCCAACAAGAGCCGCAAGGTCGAGCAGGACGAACGCGTCGCCACCGCGTACCACGAGGCCGGCCACGCCGTCGTGCAGTACCTGCTTCCCAACGCCGACCCGCTGCACAAGGTCACGATCATCCCCCGCGGCAAGGCGGGCGGGATGACCATGTCGCTGCCGGAGAAGGACCGCTACGGCTACGGCTACAAGTACATCCACGACACGATGCGGGTGCTGTGCGGCGGCCGGATCGCGGAAGCCAAGAAGACCGAGGACATCTCCAGCGGCGCGTCGATGGACATCCAGATGATGACCAGCTTCGCCCGCGCGATGGTGCTGGACTGGGGCATGAGCAAGCGGCTGGGTTTCGTGCAGTACCGGCCGGAAGAAAACGCGAATTCGTTCATGGCCGACAAGCCGTACAGCGACGAGACCGCGCAGATCATCGACGAGGAGATCAAGCGGTTCAGCGACGAGGCGTTCGCCCACGCCGAACAGATCATCGCCGAGCACTGGACGCAGACCGAAGCGCTCGCCGAAGCCCTGCTCAAGTACGAAACGCTGAGCAAGGAAGAGGTCGAGAAGGTGATGAAGGGCGAGCCGCTGCGCAAGGCCACGGTCAGCGAGCTGCTCGCCGCCGAGCAGGAAAAGCGGACCGCCCCTGAAGAAAGCCGCCCGGCCGCCATCCCCGAACGCGACGAAGACGAAGGCACGGCTCCGGGGCTGATGCCGTCGCCGGCGTGAGGCTTCGCGTATACGTTCTTGGCTTCTTCTGAGAAACGAGCCGCGACCGTGAGGGAGCGGGCTTCTGAGGGACATCTTGCCCGCTCCCTGACGGTCGCGGCTCGTCCGAAACCGTTTTTCGAGCACACCTTGTTCGCCTGACTAATACGTTGATTTTTGTTCCGGAGCCCCGCATGCATATCGCTTTCATCGGATACGGCAGCATGGCCGCGTCGCTCGCGACCCGGTTCGTGCGTTTTGACGAAACCACGGTGACGATCGCCGGCCGCGACCCGGCGAAAGCCGAAGCCTTGGCCGCCCAAGTCGGCGGAAGCGCGCGGGCGGTCGCGTCGACGGCCGACGCGGTCCGTGCGGCCGACGCCGTGGTGATCGCGACGCCGCATGGCGCGGTGTTCGACGCGATCGCGGCGGCGGGCGGCGCGGATGCCTTTGCCGGCAAGATCGTCGTCGACATCAATAACCCGGTGCCGGGTTACGCCGAAGGCGACTTCACGCTTGGGACGTATGGCTCGGACGGCACCCCGGGCGGCGGGCACCTTTCGCTGAGCGAAGCGATCCAGTCGGTCCTGCCCGACGCGAAGGTGGTCAAGGCGTTCAACACCGCGCAGGCGGAGGTCTGGAAGCTCGACCCGATGCACATCGACGGCCGGCCGTTCGTGTTCCCGGTCTGCGGCGACGACGCCGACGCGAAGGCGGCGGTCGCCGGTTGGGTGTCGGCGATGGGCGGCGGCACGTGGGACGCAGGGGGCATCGCGTATGCGCCGCAGATCGAGTCGTTGGCGGCGATGACGATCCAACTGCTGTTCAGCGGACGCGGGGCATTGACGGTGTTCAATCTGCTTGAGGACGAGGCGTAACGCCCGGTCGGTCAGCGCGGATCGTTTCGGGCACGCGCAACCCGTTGGGTTGCGGCTGTTCAAATCGCCGGTAGCCGCGGGCCAACTGCCCGCGCATCGCCTATGCGGCCGGGCCGAGGACGTAGCATGAAGCGATGCACGTCGCGCTGCTGTGCGGCCAACACGATCTGCGAGAACGGCGCGAGGCGCTGCGGGCGTTGGTGGTGGGGATGGTCAGCGAGGGCACGCGGGTGAGCGTAGCGGTGCCGACGGGGACGGCGTGGGAGGACGTCCCCGGCGGCGGGTTGGGCGGCACGGCGCTGGAGTTCGCGACGCCGACGTTCGGGATCGGCGGGCGGTGGATGGGCTCGTGGCTGTACGGCAAGGTCGGCAGCGGTCGGCATTGGGTGCGGTTGGCCGAACAGATCGAGGCGTCGGGCGAGGTGCCGGGCGTGATCGCGGCCAGCGACGCGGAGACGTGGCTGGCGGCGGTGGCGGTGGGGCGGTTGCTGGACGTGCCGGTGCTTCTGTTTTGTCACGACCGGTTCGACGCGCGGCTGGCGCCGCGGTTGTTCACGACGTTGAACCCGACGCGGTGTCTGATGGTGGCCGGCAGCGAGCCGATCGCGCAGGGCCTGCGGGACGCGACGCAGAACCTGGTGGTGGTGGAGCACGTGCCGGCCGGCGTGCACGTGACGGACCGGACGCCGCGGCACCGAGAGCCGGACGACCCGCTGTGCGTGGTGATCAGCACGGACGGGCCTTTGGACGAGTCGTACCTGGCGTGTCTGGAAGGGTTGGCGGCGCACTGCCGGGAGCGCCCCAGTGCGCTGGCGATACTCGAGGGGCCCAACCCGGACAGCCACGCGACGTACAAGCAGCTGCGTCGGCTGGGGTTGACGGGGCAGTGCTCGTTCGCCCCGCGCGGGCGGGAGGCGCGCGGTGTGGACGGGTTGCTGCTGGAGGCGGACGCGGTGGTGCACCCGCAGGCGTTGGGCCGGCACCGGCCGATGACGCTGGAGGCGATGGCGCGGGGGTTGCCGGTAGCGGCGGCGGACGACCCGGCGCTCGACACGCTGATCGACGGGCACACGGCGTGGGTGATCGACGAGGCCCAGCCGTATGACGAGTTGGCCGAGGCGTGGCACGGCGTGCTGACCCGGCTGACCGAGGGGCCGGAGGAAGCGCGGGAGCTGGGGCGTCGGGCGCAACAGTGGGTGCGCGAGGAACACCTCTTTAGCGACGAGCTCGAGCGGGTGTTGGGGCTGTGTCGGCGGCTGTCGGCGGAGCCGGTGAAGTTTCCGGGGTGACGGCTATTCGTGCAGCCCGGTGAGGCCGTGGCCGCATTGGGGGCAGGACGGTTCGTCGCGTCCGGTGACGGTGGGAGCCATCGCGAGGCGTTACTTGAGCAACAACTCGGCGATCTGGACGGCGTTGAGGGCGGCGCCCTTGCGCACCTGGTCGCCGCAGACGAACAGGTCGAGTCCGGTGCCGTCGGGCTGCGAGACGTCGCGGCGGATGCGTCCGACAAACACGTCGTCTTGGTGCGTCGCGTCGAGGGGGGTGGGGAAGCGGTTGGCGTCCCGGTCGTCGATGAGCGAGACGCCCGGCGCGGCGGCGAGCAGGTCGCGGGCTTGGTCTTCGGTCAGCGGCTTTTCGAGCGTGAGGTTGATGGATTCGGCGTGGGCGCGCATGACCGGGACGCGGACGCAGGTCGCGGTGATCTGGGTTTGCGTGTTTTCCGCGGCTTGGCCCCAGATCTTGTGCGTCTCGTGGACCATCTTCAGCTCTTCCTGGTTGTAGCCGTTGGGCTGCATCGGGGAGTTGTGGCTGAAGAGGTTGAAGGCGTACTGGAACGGGAAGATGTCGCGGGTGGTGACTTCGCCGGTGGCACCCGGCGCGGCGAGGGCTTCGCGGGATTGCTGCTCGAGCTCACGCATCGCCGCGGCGCCGGCGCCGGAGGCGGCTTGATACGTGCTCACGACGATGCGTCGGACGCCGACGGCGCGGTGGATCGGCGTGACGGCGAGGAGCATGATGATGGTGGAACAGTTCGGGTTCGCGATGATCCCGCCGCGAGGTTGGCCGAGCGCGATGCCCGCGTCTTGGATAGCTTCGGGGTTGACTTCGGGGACGACCAGCGGCACGCCGCCGGTCATGCGGAAGGCCGAGGAGTTGTCGACGACGACCGCGCCGGCGTCGACGGCGGCGGGGGCGAACTTCTTGGAGATCGAGCCGCCCGCGGAGAACAGGGCGAGGTCGACGCCGCGGAAGCAGTCTTCCGTGAGCTCCTGGCAGATGTGGGTTTGCCCCGCGAAGTCGAGCGTCTTGCCCGCGCTGCGCGCGGAGGCGAGCAGAGTGAGCTTGCCGATGGGGAAGCCGCGTTCGTGCAGGACGCGGAGGAACTCTTCGCCGACGGCGCCGGTGGCGCCGGCGATGGCGACGTGTGGGGCGGATAAGGGTGAGGCGGCGGGCATGGCTGGGGCTAGGCCCACGACCGGTGGCCGTGGTCTTTATGGGGGTGGGTTTGCAGGAGATCGTGAGAGGAAACGGGTGAGTGTACCGGCGGTTTTTGGCGGGGCCGGGGTACACTTGCAGGATGCTGGAACTTCGGATCGGGCGCGTTGCGGCGGCGTTTTTGGCGGTGTGGTGGTCGGTGGCGTCGCCGAACCCGAGCGGGGCGCAGACGGTGTACGTGGAGGATTCGCCGGCGGCGCTGGAATTGGCCCAGCGGGCGGCGCGGTGGCGGGCGCAGGGCCGGTTGACCGAAGCGGTGGGAGCGTTGATGGAGTTGGCGGAGACGTTCCCGGGCAAGCTGATGCCGGTGGATGGCGGAGCGGGCCTGGGAGGCGTGGGGGCGGCGGGGGCACGCGGCAGCTCGGGGCGATACGTGGACGCGACGGCGTGGGTGCGGCAGACGCTGGCGGCGGACCCGGAGCTGCGGGCGGCGTACGAGCGGGAGGCCGAGCCCGTGGCGGCGCGGGCGTTGTCGGTGGCGTTGTCGGCGGGCGGGACACGGGCGGGCGAATGGTTCGACGCAGCGGCGCTGGCGGCGGTGGGTCGGCGTCATTGGTCGACGCCGTCGGGGCTGCGGGCGAATCTGGCGTGGTGCGGGGTGATGCTGGAGCGGGGCCGGGCGGGCGCGGCGTCGGCGAAGCTGGAGGCGTTGCGGGAGCACCCGGCGTTTTCGTCGGCGGGCGAAGGCCAAGCGGCGTTGGCGGAGCGATACGCGAACCTGCTCGACGCGGCGGAGCTTCAGTTGGAGCGGCGGGCCGGGTGGCGGGCGGCGCGGGCGTCGATCGGTCGGAGCGGGCCGGCCACGGACGTGTCGTTGGATGAGCCGGTGTGGATGGCGTGGTGGGACCGGTTGAGCGAGCTGGCGAGGCCGGCGGGCGTGGCGGACGACGACGAGAGGGGCGACGCGTTCGGCGACGCGCGGATCGATCGGGGGCTGGCGGTCAACGGGCCGCGCCCCGGGAATCTGGTGCAGGCGGATCGGCGCAGCCTTCGGACGGGGGTGAACCGGCTGGGCGTGCAGGCGGGCGGGGCGTTGACGGGCGACGCGGTGTACGTGACGGACGGGCGGTACGTCGCGTGCGTGGATCGATCTTCGGGGCGGCCGCGTTGGGCGGTGGGTTGGCCGGGGCTGTGGACGGCTTTTGCGCAGCGGGGCCAGCGCCTGCAGGACCGCCGCGGGGTGTTGGTGCTGCCGGATTCGGTGGTGTCGGTGCTGGGACCGTCCCAGTCGGTGCGGGCGCGGATGGGTCGGTCGGTGCCGCCGCCGGCCGCGTCGCAGGGGGTGTGGAGCCTGGATCGAGCGACGGGGGCGACGCGTTGGCGGGTGTTGCCGGAAGACGTGGGCGACGGCTTGACGGGGGCGCAGTTTGTGGGCGTGCCGGTGGCGGCGACGGCGGACGTGGTGGCGGTGGGGCTGCGGCGGGTGCAGAACTCGGGGTTCGTGGACGCGTTCGTGGTGGGGCTGGACGCGGGCACGGGGGCGGTGCTCTGGACGCGGCACTTGGCGAGCACGGCGGACAGCGGCGGGGCGGGCACGCTGCCGGTGAGCCGGCCGATGGTGGCGGCCGGCGGGCGGTTGATCGTGGATGACGGGCTGGGTGTCGTGGCGTCGGTTGACCCGCGCAGCGGCGGGCTGCACTGGCTGCGGGTGCTGACCCCCGAGCCGGCGGCGGGCGGATTGGCGGACGACGAGCCCGACGCGTTGGTGAACGAAGCGGCGGCGATGGACGGGGAGGAGCTGCCGCGGGCCATGCGGCGGGCGTTGGTGAACCCGGCGCGGCGGGCGGTGCAGGGGCGGACCGGGCCGGCGGTGTTGCCGGCGGGCTTGCTCGTGGCGGAGCTGTCGCCGACGGCGGAGACGGACGCGGCGTTGCTGCTGGACCCCGCGACCGGCGAGCTGCGGCGGCGGTTGTCGGTGGACGAGTCGCCGTGGGTGCAGCGGGCGCGCTGGCACGTGCCGGAGCCGGGGGCTTCCTCGGCCCGCGACGGCCTGGCGCCGTTGTTGGTTCAAGCCGGCCGGCTCTGGCTGATCGACGGCCAGGACTTGTCGGTGGTCTGGCGGGACGAGCGCTCGGTCAACGAAGACGGGTCGGCTTGGCCCCCGGTGGTGGACGGCGACTCGGTGGCGTTCGCGTCGGGGGGGACGCTGCGCCGCTTCCCGCTGCGTTCGGGTCCGACGGATCGTTCCGCCCGGTCTATGAGTTGGGACATGGGTTCGCGCCTGCTCGGTGACGGCGGCGAGACGTTTCGCGTGTCGGCGCAGGGCCTGAGCGGGATGGTCAGCCCGTCCTGGGGCGAGCGTCGCTTGCGGGAACGGGTCGCGGCGGCGCGTTCGGGTCGGCCGGGCGACGCGGAGCCGGGTTTGGCGTTGGCGACCCTCGGCGTGTCGGTATCCGAACCCAAGCTGATGCTGGACGGGGTGAGCGCCGCGTTGCGGGCGCTGCGGCCGCGCGCGGATGCCGCCGACCGCGGCACGGACGCGGGGCTTGAAACGGGCGCATCGGCCGACGGGGAAGCCTTGAGTAGTTCGGATGTCGATGCGTTGCTCGCGGAATTCGGCGGCGGCGCGGTGCGCGGCACGCTGGGCACGCAAGCCGGCACAGAGCGGCGGGACCCCGGCGACGCGGCCGTTTCGGTGGTGCTGGAGTTGATCGAGCGGGTGGACGGTGCGGAGACGCTCCCGGCGCGGGTGCGCCGCATGGCGTTTGATCGAGTCGCCGCGGCGGTGACCGGCCCCGAAGAGTTGGTGGCGTACCACCTGGCGATGGGGCCGCTGGAGCGGGAGGCCGGCCGGCCGCGCGAAGCGATCGAGCACTTCCAGGCGGTGCTGCAGGACCCGCTGCTCGCGGCGCAGACGCCGCGCTTGGCCGCCGGCCGCCGGCCGGCGGGGCAGGAGGCGCGGACGCAGCTGGCGTCGGTCATCGCGGCGGCGGGGTTCGGGCCTTACGCCCCGTTCGACGCGTTGGCCCGGACGGAGTTGGATCGGCTTCGGCTGGAAGCCCCGCGCGATGCCGAGCGGTTCGAGTCGTTGGCGGACCGGTTTCCGCTGGCGGTCGCGGCGGCCGAGGCGCTGACCCAGGCGGGCGACCTGCGGGCCGCGTCGACCAACCCGCGGTTGGCCGTCCGCTCGTACCAACGCGCGTACCACGCGGCGCGGTCCGCCGAGCCGCGCGACCGCGCGGCGGGGCGGTTGGCGGACCTGTACCTGGCGTTGGACCGGCCGGACATGACGCGTGGTTGGCTGCGTCGTGTCCGGCAGGAATTCCCATCGGCCTCGCCGTGGATCGACCGCGCTCCCGCGGCGGCCAGCGCGTGGGACGAACGGCTGGCCACGCTGCCCGACCCGGTGCGTTCGCTGCCCGCGTTCGACGCGTCGTCGTCGCTGTTCCCGTGGAAGGTCCGGGGCAAGCCGCTGCCGGTGTACGCCCAGGCCGAGCCGACGCTGCGGCGTGACTTAGCGGTCCTGAGAAACCTTGGCGAACTGCTCGTGGTCGATCCGGCGCAGCGTCGGACGGTGCTCCAGGTCGCGCTGCCCGCGCGTGACGCCGACATCCGCCGGTTCAGCGACGACCAATTGGTGCTCGTGTCTTCCCAGCGCAGCGCGTTCATCGTGTTTGACGTCAACCGGCCCGATGAGGTGCCGATGACCATCTCGGTCGAGCCCGCGCTGGCGGAGGTGCCGATGCCCGCGGTCGAAGCGCCGCTGCAGGACTTCGACGCCCGGCTCGACGCCGAGCGGATGGACCTCGAGCGCCTCCGTCAGGTCCGCCAGGCGCAGCAGCAGGAGCAGCAGCGCGCCCAACAGGCGCTGGCGCTTTTGGCCCAGCGGGGCGGGGGAGCGCGTTTTTACGACGTCAACGAGTCGCTGTTGATCGCGGCCGACACCGCGGGTCGGGTCGTGGCGTTCGATCGATTCAGCGGCGACCTGCAGTGGTCGTTCGCGCAGCCGCGGACGGCGCTGACCGGCCTCGTGGTTAACGACGAAGCCATCGTTCTCGTCGGGTTGTCGGCTCCGAACACCAACGCCCAGCAGGGTCTGACCCTGGTGCTCGATCCGCTGACCGGTCGGCCACAGGGCCCGCCGATCTTCGAGGACTCGGGCGCGCCGTTGGACGCTCGGCCGATGCCCGACGGTTCGCTGCTGGTGACCTATCCGACGTTCGTCGCCTCGCACGCCCCGCCCGAGCACCGCGTGATCTGGCGGACGCCCCGGCCTTTCGAACTCGACGGCGGGTTCCTGCCGCCGCCCGTTCAGGGCTCGCCGGGGGACGGCGTGCTGGCGTTACGCCTGCCCCAAGCCCGGCCGACGCTCATGTTGCTCGACCCGATCACCGGCAAGCGCAACGGCTTTGTCCCGCTGCACCCGCAGCTCGCGCGGGCCCGCCGCGGTGCCGATCTCCACGCCGCCGACGGCCGGCTGCACGTCCTGCGCGACGTGCCCGAAGCCTACGACGCCGACGGCCGTCGCCTTTGGCGCGCCGCGCCCGACGACGCCGCGCTCACGCCCCTGCACCAAAGCCTCGCGCGAGACCAATTGGTCGTTCTCAGCGAACGCGTCGTCCGGGCGACCGGCCCCGCCAACCCGATGAACGCCCCCAATACGCAGAGCCCGCCGACCTACGTCGTGCACACCTACGACCGACCGACCGGCCGGCTCCGCGCGATCCAGCCGATCGATCCGGGTCGGTCGGCGATCGGCGTCGGCGAAGTCCGACTATTTGACCACGCCTTGGCCGTCCCTTCCGGGTTGGACACCGTGTTCTTCTGCGATCTGCCGTGACCTTGGCGTCAGCCGTCGGCTGTCAACTCCGTGTCGTGCCCGTGCGCACGCTCGCGGGGTTAAGGGTCGGCGGGCTCCTACCGTTCTCGTAAAACCGACGAGGGCCGCGCGGCCCCCGGCCAATGCGAAACCCTTTTCCGGGGGTGGTGGGTGCTTTACGAATCGATCCGTCCGCAGCTTAAGTCCGGCGACCTCGTGCTCTTCTCGGGCACGGCACCGGTGTCCCGCTTGATCCAACTGTTCACGGCCGGGCCGTGGTCGCACGTCGGCGTGATCGTCCGGCTCAAAGAGTTCGACGACGCGGTGATGCTCTGGGAATCGACCACGCTGACCGATGTGCCGGACGGGGAGTTCGGCCGACCGATCCGCGGCGTGCAGCTCGTGCCGCTGAGCCTACGGCTCTCGAACTACGACGGCGACGTCGCGATCCGCCAGCTCGCCCGGCCGATCACCTCGGGCCAACGCCACGCGCTCGCGGCGCTGCGGCACCGGCTCGCGCGTCGGCCGTACGAGAGGGAGAAACTCCAGTTGCTCCGCGCCGCCCTCGACGGCTTGGGCAAGCCCAACCGCGAAGACCTGTCCAGCGTGTTCTGCTCCGAGCTGGTCGCCGAGGCGTATCAGGCGATGGGCTTACTCCCCGAGCCGCCGGAGGGCTTGCCGAGCAACGAGTACACGCCGATGGACTTTTCGGAAGCGCGATCGGAACGCTTGGCCCTGCGTCGTCGGCAACGCCTGGGGCCGGAACGCGCCGTCGAGTACGCCGCCGTGCGGTGCTAAACTGCTCCGCTACTCCGCTTATCCCTCCGACCGCCCCCCAACGCCATGACCAGCCTCGCCACCGATCCCGCTCACGCCCCGACCGGCATCGCCACCGCCGACGCCCTGTCCGCCGCCGACCCGATCGTCGCCGACCTGATCGCCAAGGAGGCCGCCCGCCAGGAGCACACCCTGGAGATGATCGCCAGCGAGAACCACGCGTCCGCCGCGGTCATGGCCGCCCAGGGCTCGTGCCTGACCAACAAGTACTGCGAGGGCTACCCCGGCAAGCGGTACTACTCCGGCTGCGACATCTACGACGACGTCGAAACCCTCGCCATCGATCGGGCCAAGGAACTGTTCGGCTGTTCGTACGCCAACGTCCAGCCGCACTCGGGCGCGTCGGCGAACATCGCCGTGCAGCTTGCGCTGCTCGAGCCGCACGACACCTTCGCGGCGATCGACCTGTCCAAGGGCGGACACCTTACGCACGGCAGCCCCGTCAACATCTCCGGCAAGTGGCTCAACCCCGTCACCTACGACCTCGTGCTCGACGAAAGCCACGAACGCTTCGGCCAGATCGATTTCGACACCGTCGAAGCCGTCTGCGCCGAGCACCAGCCCAAGGTGCTCATGTGCGGGTACAGCGCGTACCCCCGCACGATCGACTTCGCGAAGTTCCGCGAGATCGCCGACCGCCACGGGGCGATCCTCTGGGCCGACATCGCCCACATCGCCGGCCTCGTCGCCGGCGGCGCCCACCCCTCGCCCTTCCCGCACTGCCACGTCGTCACGACCACGACGCACAAGACGCTGCGCGGCCCGCGCGGCGGCCTGATCCTCGCTAACGACGAAGAGCTCGGCAAGCAATTCAACCGGGCCGTGTTCCCCGGCAGCCAGGGCGGTCCGCTGATGCACGTCGTCGCCGCCAAGGCCGTCGCCTTTGGTGAAGCGCTCAAGCCCGAGTTCAAGGCCTACGCCGCCCAGGTCGTCAGCAACGCGAAAGCCCTCGCGGAAGCCATGAACGGCCTGGGCTTCAAGCTCGCGTCCGGCGGCACCGACAACCACCTGCTGCTCATCGACCTCCGCGCCACCGACGCCGAACTGACGGGCAAGGTCGCGGCGAAGTGGCTCGAAGACGCCGGCATCATCACCAACATGAACACCGTGCCCAACGAGACGCGGTCGCCCTTCCAGACTTCGGGCGTCCGTCTGGGCACGCCGGCTCTGACGACCCGCGGTCTCACCGAATCCGAGATGCCCGAGGTCGCGAAGCTGATCCACGCCGCGCTCACCTCCGGCGGCGACGGAGCCAAGCTGCAAACCGTCAACGCCGGCGTCGTCAAGCTCTGCGAACGCTTCCCGATGCCGCATTGATCCAGTTTGAATTGGATGGCTATGGGTGAGCGGCCCCAAGACAACGCGGCTTCCTATCAACCCGAATCTCGGAAATCCCGTTCGCGTCCTTGGTACGGCATTGCTGCGCTGGCGTGCTCATTACTGGCGGTGGTCAGCGTGTTGGGAGGCGGCTGGCTGATCGCGTCGTTAGAACCGCAGCGCGACCCCGACGAACCGATTCTTTCGATCTCTCACACTCTGAGCCGGAAGCAAGCTCGGCGCAAAAGTCGAACCGACCGGCCGGCATCGAACTCCGATCGTCATTGATCCGGTCGCCTCGACCGGCTTGGCTTAACGCTTTGGATCAAGGCTTGTTGATTTTGACGATCGGGGGAGCGCTTGCCGGAATGGGGTTGGGGGCGGTTTCGCAGTGGCGGGGTGAGCACGTGGCTTGGGGCGCAAGCGGGCAAGTACTGGGGGCGGGCGTGATTGGTTTGTTGGTCGTGGGGATGGTCTTGGCCGTCGTCGCCGGCGTCCTTGTTCTTGCTGTCCTCGGCGTGTTGCTCGGCGCATTGGGGTTCAGCGGCTAAGTCTCACTCTGTTTGGTCTTCGCCCTTTGGCGTTGTCCCCAGTTCACGCGTGTTCGCCTCCAGATACGCGATCAGCCCCGCGACCTCTTCGTCGTCCATCAGGTGGCCGAAGTGCGTCATCCGTTGGGCACCCGTGTACCCCGCGACCACGTCGGCGGACGGGTGGGCGATGCTCCGCCACAGGTACGCCCGG
This sequence comes from Planctomycetota bacterium, assembly GCA_039180415.1. Taxonomy (GTDB): domain Bacteria; phylum Planctomycetota; class Phycisphaerae; order Phycisphaerales; family Phycisphaeraceae; genus CAZIXN01. Next base: position 32,843 of record JBCDDH010000022.1, read on the forward strand.
TCGCGCTCCCGCCAGACCGGGTCGGCGTGGCGGGTGGGTTCGCCGACGGGCGTGCCCCGGGCGTCGACGTCGCTGGTGAAGGCCAGCTCCACGGGGTTTTCGTAGAGGCGGTGGAGACCCGGGCCCGTCATCGGCGTGGCGTCCATCGCGTGGCAGGTGACGCAGCCCATCGCTCGGTAGCTGCGGGCCCCGGCGGCGACGAGCGCGTCCCGGCGTTGCGGGTCCGCGTCGCCGGTCTCGAGCGTCGCGACCACGCCGGCCTGCGTGGAAATCGGCGGCGGCGGGCCGGTCGGCCCACAGGCGGTCAGCGCGAGACTCAGCGCCAAGCCGCCCGAAACAGTGACTTCGCGGTTTCGGCCCCAAACCTTTGGGAAAAACTTGGGTTGGGTCTGGTCAAAAGAGTACCGCATCGTCTTTCAGCATAGCCCGCCGCGCGGCGGGGCGGGTCGAACGTGAGTTTGCGGTGTGCGGACGGCTTGAAAAACGTTCAGACCGAAATTTGGGGAAAACTTGTCCCCGCGCTGTCGTCAACGCGGGGCCGTTCCCGCGCGGGTAAAAATCGCTATCCACTAAGCCAAGGTCGTTCCGCAACTTACCGAGATGAACGTCGATCTGGCCAATATTTCGTTCAAGTTTCGGCTAGACACCACCAGATATAGTGTCTAGAGTTGTTCCTGCTGCGGAACGCTCACGTGAGCGAATGATGAGTGATTTCCGCGACAATTCGGTCAAGGACCCCGTCTTCGCACCGGCTGGGCACCACACTTCGCCCGGCCCCGTAGCGATCCGTCTATTCGCGGATGCTGTCTCATGTCGCTCAGCATACTCGTAATTTGTTAGGTTTTTTCGAGCACGCATTTAGGTCTACCACGTCGAGCCCACCATGCCCGTTCTCTGCGACACCCAAATCCGCGAACTGCTCAGCATCGAGCCTTTCCAGGATGCCGAAAAACGGCCCGGCAAGATCAGTTACGGCGTGTCCTCCTACGGCTACGACGTCCGCGTCGGCACGCTCTTCAAAATCTTCACCAACGCCCCGACCGACGGCGGCGCGTCCATCGTTGATCCCAAAAGCTTTGACGACCGGAACTTCGTCACCGTGGACACCAACGACACGGGCAAGGACCACGTCATCGTCCCGCCCAACAGCTTCGCGCTCTGCGAGACGGTTGAGGAGTTCAAGATCCCGCGCGACGTGCTGGTGATCTGCGTCGGCAAGAGCACCTACGCCCGCTGCGGCATCATCGTCAACGTCACCCCGCTCGAGCCCGAGTGGCGGGGCAAGGTGACCATCGAGATTTCCAACACCACGCCGCTGCCCGCGAAGATCTACGCCAACGAGGGCATCGCCCAGATGATCTTCCTCAAGGCCGACCGCGTGTGCGGGCAGAGCTACGCCGACAAGGCGGGCAAGTACCAGGACCAGACGGGGTTGGTCCTTCCCAAAGTGGATTGAGTTGTTGTATGGATTACCTGCACAAAGACAACTTGATTTCCGTTGCGGGCGCTTGGGATCAGCACGACTTCCTGGTCGACATGCTCGAACGACAGCAGATGCTGCCGAATGTTCACGATTTTGTGAAGACGACTCTGCAAAATGATCTTCAGTATGTCACTGCACAGATACTTGAACTAAAAAATCGTAGATCAAGCTACACCGCGCTGCTTGACCAAGCCGCAAGAGTGAAGCAAGCAGAACGTCGACACTTTTACTGGATGTCGCAGGCCATTTTTCACGGCCAGGCTTGCCAGGTTGGACAAAAGATTCTGATGCAGAACGGGAGAAGCCCTCTCGTAGAGCAGTTCCGATTCGAGGGTGATTTACCCGCTGACTTTGATCGCAAGAAAGTGATGCGGCGACTTCGTAAGTCGTCCAAGACGCTTGATGTGATGATTCATGAGCGATCGAAAGCTTACGAAATCATTCTGGTACAAGGCCAAACGTTCGAGGAAGCCAAGCGGTTTAACGAGAATTTGCGTGCGGTGGCGGGCCAAGCAAATCTCTTCGGCGAACGATCGCTATATCTCATTAACTTCATGGCGCGAGGTCGTGATGTTCGCGCGTTGATCACGGCTAGAGATTTACTCAAGGAAGCATTTCCAGGCAAACATATCAAATCACTTTTTATGGTCTGCGGTTCGCCAGAAAGTTTGCCGCATTACCAAGCGATTGATCTCACCGACGAGCCGTACGATCGTTGCCGTGAAGCGTGGATTTCGCTAGATGGGCGAGAGCCATGCCACACAAGTCTCGACGATCGTGAATCTCTTGACGGCCTGGCTGATCGTCTAGCCAACCACATGCATTACCAGCCCCCGCTGGAACGGGCTGTGAGACTCGGCAAGCTGCTTGACGTCTTTTACGACATGCAAGTTTCGTCGCAAAGTTTGGTCACGTTGACCGGAAGCCAACTCGGCACGGCCGCCAGCAAAGCGATGTGCATGCACTATGAAGAAAACTTGTTGCGACATGACATTGAAGATGGCTTGGAAAGAACAGGATTTGTTAGGCGGCTTTGGGCAGGAAAAACTACTTTCGCCTTGTCGCCGAAAGGCGTAGGCCGCGCGGCCATCACTCGAATGCTTGGTACAGGTGATTCGAGGTCGGGTGCACAGATTGTTTTGGACCAAGAACAGCGACAGATGAATCGCTTACGTTCGGAATTTTTGCGAGGTTGAGTAAAGGAGCTTTAAATGGCAGGCAAATTCGAGATGTACACCGACAAGGCCGGCAAGTACCGCTTCCGTCTCAAGGCGGGTAACGGCCAGGTGATCGCCGTGGGCGAGGCCTACGAGTCCAAGGCCGCGTGCGAAAACGGCATCGAGTCGATCAAGAAGAACGCCCCCGACGCGCCGGTGGAGGAAGTCGACAGCTGATTCGGGACCTTTCGAGGACCCAGCGTCCCGCGCTGCCTTGCCGGGGGTAATCGGCAAGCGGCGTGAGCGACGCGGGGCAGGGAGGCCCCACCCCGACCCCGCCAGGTGGGTGTTCCGTGCTTGCACGTCGAGCACCCACCGCACGGCGACCCCCGCCCGGGTCGTCGTGTTTTCCCGCCGACCCGGCGGAACCGTTCCCGCGAGAGAAGAGGACCGTTCATGGCGCCGATCGCCGACCCCCTCAAGGCCTACGTGCAGGAGCTGGTGAAGCTCCAGCAGACCGGCAAGTACTACCCGCATATGGGCTACACCCCCAGCCGGGGCTTGTGTTTGTTCCTCAAGGCCCAGGAGGGTGACGATCACGCCACCGCCTGCGACGGCATCACCCGGCAGGACCTGAGGAAACTCAAACGTGCCGGCCTGATCAGCGTGACCACGCCCCGTTCGACCTGGCGCGTCCGGCTAAGGCTGGCCGCGTTCGACCTTTGACCCGCCGTTCATCTTGACGCACCGCTCGCCGCACGGGCTTCCGAGGATTCGAAAACGACCGGGTTTGGGAGAACCCGCCGCTTCCCGTTTTGGTCCGAGTTGAAACCTGCTTGCCCGGCGTCCCGACGCCGACCCCCGAAAGGACTCACCCGCTTTATGAAGATCGACCGTCAGTTCACCGCCGCCGGCCAAGACCCGTTCGCCTCCGTCGACTGGGCGAAGCGCACCACCCGCATCACCAACATGGACGGCAGTGTCGTCTTCGAGATGACCGACGCGGAAGTCCCCGCGTCCTGGTCGCAGCTCGCGACCGACATCATGGTCAGCAAGTACTTCCGTAAGGCCGGCGTGCCCAGCGACGGCGGTCCGAACGGCTTGCCCAACCCGGATTACAAGCAAGGCGACGAAGTCACCACCGGCCCGGAGAAGTCGGCCAAGCAGGTGATCCACCGCCTGGCCGGCTGCTGGCGGCACTGGGGTGAAACCCACGGCTACTTCGACACCAAGGACGACGCCCAGGCGTTCTACGACGAGCTGTGCTTCATGATGACGCACCAGATGTGCGCCCCGAACTCGCCCCAATGGTTCAACACCGGGCTCAACTGGGCGTACGGCATCAACGGCCCGGCCCAAGGCCACTGGAACGTCGACCCCAAGACGGGCGAAGCGAAGCTCTCCGACGACGCCTACACCCGGCCGCAGCCGCACGCGTGCTTCATCCAGAGTGTCCAGGATGATCTCGTCGGCGACGCGGGCATCATGGACCTGTGGACCCGCGAGGCCCGTCTGTTCAAGTACGGCTCGGGCACGGGCACCAACTTCTCGAACCTCCGCGGCGAGAACGAGCCGCTCTCCGGCGGCGGCAAGAGCTCCGGGCTCATGTCGTTCCTCAAGATCGGCGACCGCGCCGCCGGCGCGATCAAGTCAGGCGGCACCACCCGCCGCGCCGCCAAGATGGTCTGCCTCGACCTGGACCACCCCGATATCGAGAGTTTCGTGAATTGGAAGGTCCGCGAAGAGATCAAGGTCGCCGCGCTGGTCGAAGGCATGAAGCGCCTCGCCAACGAGAAGGCCTCGCCCAGCGACCCCGAGACGCTCGGAGAGACCGCGGCCCGGCTGAACCTGACGCTCGACTACGACTTCAACGGCGAGTCGTATCAGACCGTCTCCGGCCAGAACTCCAACAACTCGGTCCGCATCCCCAACGCGTTTTTCGAAGCCGTCGAAAACGGTGAAGACTGGGACCTGATCCGCCGTACCGACGGTCAGCTCGCCAAATCCATCAACGCCAAGAACCTCTGGGGCCAGATCGGTTACGCCGCGTGGCGGTGCGCCGACCCGGGCGTGCAGTACGACACGACGATCAACGACTGGCACACCTGCCCCGAAGCGGGCCGCATCAACGCGTCCAACCCGTGCTCGGAGTACATGTTCCTGGACAACACGGCCTGCAACCTCGCGTCGCTGAACCTGCTGACGTTCTACGACGCGAAGACGCGTGAATTCGACCTCGAGAAGTTCGAAGCCGGCGTCACGCTGTGGACGACCGTGTTGGAAATCTCGGTGCTGATGGCCCAGTTCCCGTCGCGCGAGATCGCCGAGCTCTCGTACAAGTTCCGCACGCTGGGCCTGGGCTACGCGAACCTGGGCGCGATGCTGATGCAGGGCGGGATCCCGTACGACAGCGACCGCGGCCGGGCGATCGCCGGCTGCATCACGTCGATCCTCACCGGGCGGAGCTACGCAACGTCGGCGCTGATGGCCAAGCAGCTCGGCGCGTTTCCTGGCTACGCGGACAACGGCGGCAACATGCTGCGGGTGATGAACAACCACCGCCGCGCCGCGTACGGCGTGAGCCGGGACGCCAAGGCCGGCAAGAAGCACGCGCTGGGTGCGTACGAAGGCGTGGGCATCGCGCCTGTGCCGATCGACGGCGACGACTTGACGTCCGACGACGAGGCCTGCGGCAAGCTCGCCAACAGCGACGCGCTGCTCAAGCGGGCTCGCATCGCCTGGGACGACGCGGTGACCTGGGGCGAAGAGCACGGCTACCGCAACGCCCAGGCCACGGTCATCGCGCCGACGGGGACCATCGGGCTGCTGATGGACTGCGACACGACGGGCGTCGAGCCCGACTTCGCGCTGGTTAAGTTCAAGAAGCTCGCCGGCGGCGGCTACTTCAAGATCGCCAACCAGTCGCTCAAGCCCGCGCTCCGCAGCCTCGGCTATAGCGAACCGCAGGCCATCGACATCCTCACCTACGTCATGGGCGCGCTGCACCTGGACGTGCCGATGCCCAACGACAAGACCACCAGCTTCGCCGAGTGGCTCACAGATAAGGGCCTGAAGAAGGCGGAACTGCAAAAGATCACCGACGCGCTGCCGACCGTGTTCGACATGAGCATGGCCCTGAGCCCGTGGACCGTCGGCGAAGAAGCGATGGAGCGCTTGGGCTTCGCCGAAGAATCCACCGCGCCCGGCTTCAACCTGCTCCGCGAGTTGGGCCTGAACGCCAAAGAGATCCAGGCGCTCAACGCCGTCGTCTGCGGCACGCAGACCGTCGAGGGCGCGCCGCACCTCAAGGAAGCGCACTTGGCGGTGTTCGATTGCGCGAACACCTGCGGCCCGACCGGCCAGCGCTTCATCGCCCCGGGCGGGCACATCCGGATGATGGCCGCGGCCCAGCCGTTCATCTCCGGCGCGATCAGCAAGACGATCAACCTGCCCAACGACGCGAGCGTCGAGGACATCCAGGCGTCGTACCGCCTGTCGTGGGAGCTGGGTCTCAAGGCCAACGCCCTGTACCGCGATGGCTGCAAGCTCAGCCAGCCGCTCAATACCAAGCTGGACGACGACGAGGTCGACGATGAAGAGGCCACGGACCTCAACGGCGAGGTCGACGAGGCCGCCGTCGAAGAAGCCCTGGAAGAAGTGGCCGGCGAAGTCATGGAGACCGCCGCCACCGCCGCCGCCGCCGACGCATTGAATCAGCCGGAGGTGATCGAGAAGGTCGTCGAGAAGATTGTCGAACGCCCGATGCGTCGCCGGCTGCCGGACACGCGCAGCAGCAAGACGCATAAGTTCAACGTCGCCGGCCACGAGGGCTACCTGACCGTCGGCCTGTACGAAGACGGCCAGCCCGGCGAGCTGTTCATCACGATGGCTAAGGAGGGCTCGACCATCGGCGGCCTGATGGACTCGCTGGGCACCGCGATCAGCGTCGCGCTGCAGTACGGCGTGCCGGTCGATTCGTTGGTCCGCAAGTTCACGCACCAGCGCTTCGAGCCCGCGGGCATGACCCACAACCGCGAGATCCCGTTCGCCAAGTCGTTGGTCGATTACATCTTCCGCTGGATGGGCATGGAGTTCGTCGCCGGCTACCGCGAAGCGAACGCGCCGGTGCGGCCCGCGGCGGAATCCGCCAAGACGGAAGAACCCAAAGTTGAAACGAAGGTCGTCATCACCGACGGCGGCCGGGTGTCCAACGAGACCAGCACCGACCGCGCCGCGGTCGCGGCGAGCAACGTCGTGAAGGAAGAGGCCCGCCCGTTCGGGTTTGCGGCGGGCACGAAGCGTGATCCAATCGAGCCACGATCTTCGGAACCGGTGTCCCCGGTTGCCGTCGTGAACCGGCCCGCGGCGGCGTCGACGTCGTCGTTGAACGACGCGATGTCGCAGATGCAGCAGGACGCCCCGGCCTGCGACGTTTGCGGGTCGATCACCGTCCGCAACGGCACGTGCTACAAGTGCCTGAACTGCGGGGCGTCGATGGGCTGCTCATGACCTGAACCCTCCGTGTCCGCGGCCCACCGCCGCGGACACGCTTTGCTTTCCCCCGGCGCCACGGCCGGAGGGAGGCGGCAACCGGTGACCCGCGTCTCTCCCGCGTGGCTCGCCCCCGGAAGCCCTCCGGGACCCGGACGGACCCGCCCCGAGTACGGGCGACAGGACGTCCCCCAAGGCCACGGCCGGCCGAACTCGTGCCGCCTTCCTCCGCCATCAAGCCCCGGACGTCCCCCGGCGTCCGGGGTTTTTCGTGGATTCGCAAAACAAAAGAAAGAAGCCCGCGTTCGAGGAACGCGGGCTTCGGTTGGTTTTCGCAGCTTGTGTTTCGGAAATCAGTTCCGGTTCTGCAGCTTCGCGAGCAGCCGCAAGATCTCCAGGTACAGCCAGATCAGCGTGACCATCAGGCCGAACGCGCCGTACCACTCCATGTGTTTGGGCGCCCCGGCGGCGCTGCCGCGTTCGATCAGGTCGAAATCCAAAAGCAGGTTGAACGCCGCGATCGCGACGATCACCAGCGACAGGCCGATGCCCAACGGTCCGGAGCTGTGCAGCAGCGGCACGCTCACGCCGAAGAAGCTCAGGCCGATCGCGACCAGGTAGAACAGGAACACGCCGCCGGTGGCGATGACGATGCCCGCCCGGAGCTTCTCGGTGACCTTGATGATGCGCGTGGCGTAGGCGATGAGCATCGCCGCGGTGACACCGAAGGTCAGGCCGACGGCCTGGATCACGATGCTGTCGAGCCCCGCGCCGCCGGAAAAGTTCATCTCGTACATCGCCGACACGCCGCCCAGGAACAGGCCCTGAGCAACCGCGTAAAGCGGCGAGAGGAACGGGGCGGTGACGGGCTTGAAGATGATGACCAATGCGAGGACCAGACCGACGATCATGCCGCCGAAGGTCCACGCCGCGGGCAGCGCCCCGCTCGACATCGCCAAGCCCCACGTGAACGTGCCCGCTCCGACCACGGCCAGCAGCAGCAGGGCGGTCTTCCACACCGTGCCCATCACGGTCATCGTTTCGGGCTGCGTGATCGCGTCGGCGCGGTCGTAGGGAACGGAAAAGGTGTCTTCGTTGAGTGCGGGGTTACCAGAGTTGAACATCGGGGGCTCCTCGGAACAGGGATGCGGGCAGTGCGACCCGTCGGGGACGATCATACGCCGTATCGGCTCGGCCGGATCGCCGGGTCCAGCCCGTATCCTGCATCGATGGCTGATTACGTCGCCTGCCTCGAAGACGTCCGGAAGGTCTACCAGAAGCACAAACGGGCCCCGGAGGTTCGGGCGTTGGACGGGGTCACCGTCCGCGTTCCGCGAGGCCAGTACGTCGCGATCATGGGCCCGTCCGGCTCGGGCAAGTCCACGATGATGAACATCGTCGGCTGCCTCGATCGTCCGACCAGCGGCCAATACATCCTCGACGGCACCGACGTCGCGCAGATGCCCGACGAGAAGCTCAGCCAGGTCCGCGGCAAGAAGCTCGGCTTCGTATTCCAGGCGTTCAACCTGATCCCGCAGCTGACCGTGCAGCAGAACGTCGAGGTGCCGCTGTTTTACCAGGCGATCCGCCCGGCCGACCGCGCGAAAGCCGCGGCGGCGGCGCTGGAGCGGGTGGAACTCGCCGACCGCATGAGCCACCGACCCAGTGAGCTGTCGGGCGGGCAGATGCAACGCGTCGCGATCGCTCGGGCGCTGGTCGGCCAGCCCTCGCTCCTGCTCGCCGACGAGCCCACCGGCAACCTCGACTCCAAGACCGGCGGCACGATCCTCCGCCTCTTCGACGCGCTGCACGAAGAGGGGCTGACCATCGCCATGGTCACGCACGACGAGAACATCGCCGACCGCTGCGAGCGGGTGATCCGCCTCTGCGACGGCCAACTCGAACGCGACGAGCCCGGCGGAAAAGCGAAACCCCCACACCCCGTCGCTCACGCGACGAACTGACCTCAATCCGCGCTTGTTAGAAGCGGCCGCAGGCCAACGGCTTGCGTGAGAACCGCAGCCGCTCGCAATCGCGCGCAGCCCGTTGGGCTGCGGCTACCGATACGTCGCTTGTGCGTTCAGTACGCCTTCACGACACCGCCTGCCCCGACTTGCCCGCGCCCTTCACGCAGCCGCCCTCGCCGCTGGGCCGGACGTGCGGCTGGAACACGTCTTTGTGTCCCATCCAGGCGTACGGGTCCTGCCCCGCCACCAGGATCACGTCGCGCACATCGCATTTGGCCACCGAGCGGTTGTGGTCCAGGAACGTGTCGTGGTCGTCCTGGCCGATCTCCACCCAAGGCAACAGCGACGACGCGGACATGTAATGATTCACCAGCACCCGGCGGTACGTCCCCGCCGGCGCACCGTTGGGCAGCGAGCGGTGGAGCAGGTACCCGTTGAAAAACACGACCGAGCCTTTCTTCACCTCCACCGGCACGGCGTCCTCGTCGCGATACGGGAAATTGACGGACTCTTCGCCGCAGTCGAAGCGCGCGTCTTCCTGGTGCGCCTGCGGCCAGAGCACGCCCGGCCGGTGCGACCCGGGCAGCACCCATAGACACCCGTTTTCTACCGTCGCGTCGTCCAGCGCGATCCACGCCCCGCACAGCGACCGGTCGCGCGTGGGGATGTAGTCCTCGTCCTGGTGCCACGCCTGCCCCGGCTTGCCCGAAGACTTGATGAACAGCATCGACTGCATGCACTTGACGTCCGGCCCAATCACGTTGGTCAGCACCTCGACGATCGATCGGTGCTCCAGCGTCCGCCGCATCAACGGCGAAAACTTGTGCGGGAAGTGGATGCACAGGTACTGCCGCAGCACCTCCGCGTCGCTCTGCCCGTCGTGCGGCCCCTGCCAGCCGCCGTATCCGCCGTACGCCCCGCGGCAGATGTCCAACGCGTCGGCGTTGAGCGCGTCGATCTCCCCTTCGCTAAACCCGTCCTCCAGCACCAGGAACCCCTGCTCCTCAAAAAACGTCGCCACCTCCGGCGGGAGCTTGCCGTGGGCGTCGAGTCGAAAGCGGCCGAACGTGCGCGTCGAAGCAGACATAAACTGAAACTCCAAGCCCGAGACGGGAGATGAATAAGAACCCGGTCAATCCGTAACCAAAAGCTTAAATCGAGCCAACCAAAAAACAACCCCTCGGCGTGTGAAACGCCGCGGGGTTGCGGGAGGAAGGCAAGAGAAATTCGTCTCGAACTCCGGGACTCCGGGGCGACGCCGGCGTCAGGCTTCCGCAAAGCTCGGTTCCACGATCGCTTCGGCGAAGCCGCGGTAGGCGGCCCAGAAGTCGCGGGCCATCGTGTCGGGGAACACGTGAAACGTGCCCTCTCGCAAGGCGTCCACGATCGCGTCGGCCACCACGCTCGGCGGGTCGCTGTCGCTGAAGCCGGCGCTGCGAGACATGTCCGTCTCGATCGGCCCTGGGTGCACGCTGACCACCAAAGTGTTCTGCCCGGCCAGCGACTCACGCAACGCCTGCGTGATCGAGTAGGCGGCGGCTTTGCTCGCGGCGTAGGTCGCGAAGTCGGCGAAGTTCTTGACCGATGCCACCGAGTTGAGTTGGACCAATGCGCCGCCGCCGTTGCGTTTCAGCGTGGGGGCGAACGCCTGAGCCACACGCATCAAGCCTTTCACGTTCACGTCCACTTCGAAGTCCAACGCCTCGAACGCGTCGGGGCTCAGGGCGTTGGCGGTTTTCAGCACGCCGCCGTTGTTCACAAGGATTTCCACGTCGGGCGCGTCGCGGACGGCCACGTCGATCGAAGCGGGGTCTTGCAGGTCCAGCCGGAGCACCGAAACGCGGCCGCCGTGCGTCTCGACCAATTCGCTGGCGCTGGCGGGATTGCGGGCACCGACGTACACCTTGGCGGCGCCGGCGGCCA
>JBCDDH010000023.1:0-43044 GCA_039180415.1 Planctomycetota bacterium
CTTTTCGCCTGCGTCGAGCATGTCCTGGACGATGGGCTTGAGGGCGTCGGCGGAGATGGGGTGTTCGGGGGCTTCGCTGTCGAGGGCGGGGTCGTTTTCCTGCATCTGCTCCCAGATGCTGTTGGACACGGTGATGCCGTTGCCGTTGAGGTCCATGGTGAAGGCGGTGATGATGTGGGCCTTGGTGCCGAAGCCGATGGTGGCGGCGATGGGCTGGCCGGAGAGCATGTGGGCGCCGTCGAGCTCGCCGGAGATGACGTTGTCGAGCAGCGTCTTCCAGTTGGGCTGGGCGATCACTTCGACGGACAGGCCTTCGTCGTCGAAGAAGCCCTTCTCCTTGGCGATGACGATCGGGGCGCAGTCGGTGAGCTTGATGAAGCCGAACTTCAGCTCGTCCTTTTCCAGGTCGAGGATTTCGGTTTCGCCGCCTTCGACGGGGGGCACGGCGGTGGGACCGAACTCGGCGTGAGCGACACCGGACAGGCCCATCGACAGCGCCGCGGCGCCGGCAGCGAGCCAGCCCAACGGCCTGGGACGAGCGGGGGTTTCGGAAATCAGGGGCGAACAGTTCATGGGGTCTCCAGGTCGCGAAACAAAACTCTCTCGCGGGACAACGGGACGGCAGGCTTGGCCACTTGGCCTTGGTTCGAGCGGGGGAAACCAAAAAAAGACGCCACAGCCGGCGGGGCTGCCGGATGTCGGACGTCTTTGTCCATGCCCGAAGCTCGTCGTTGAGCGGGAGGCGCCTGCTTGGTTATTGACTTCGTGTAGGACGAAGAAGGCCGGGACACAGGGGGGTGAGTTGGCCTAGCTTTTGGCTTACCGGAGCTATTGCAAGAGTCGTGCCAAACCGCACAGCCCGCGTAATCGAGCCAAACGCGCGGGTTGGGGAGACCCGCGGTGCCGCGCATCTGCGCGCCGGCCTTCTGCTGCACGATTGCGCGGCGCTCCCGCCGCACCCCAAAGCCCGTTCGGGACGCGTGACCGACGAACGAACGCTGGCATCGCGCTTGCAGCAAAACCCCGTTGCGAAATCTTTTCGCGACCCACCAATTCGCGCCATCGCCCCGCGATGCCCGGAACAACGGCGTTCCTCCCGGCTCGAAACCCGAGCCCGGAGCGACGCTTTTTTGGATCATTCAGCACCCCCGGAACCTTCGCCATGTGTGGCAGCAACGCGTCTTCCTTTGAAGGCTTCACGCCCCAACAGCAGCAGTACCTCGCCGACCTATTAGGTCAGCTCGACCTGCAGGCGGTCTTCAGCGCCGGCTCGCCCGCCCCGGGCGCCGCCCCGCAAGAGGTCACCGTCCACGGCACGCCGTTCGAAGACCTCTGCAAGGAAGAAGTCGCCAAGCACGAGACGCACCCCGGTCAGCTCTGGCCCAAGCTGCGGGCCCACGCCGAGGCCGGCAAAATGCCCGAAGGCATCGACACGTTCATGTTCAAGCACCACGGCATGTTCAACGTCGCGCCCGCCCAGGCGGGCTACATGTGCCGGATGCGGATCCCCGCGTGCAAGCTCCGCGGCGATCAACTCATCGGCTTGGCCAATCTCGCCGAAGAACTCGCCGGCGGCTACGCCCACGTCACGACCCGCGGCAATCTTCAGGTGCGCGAGATCGCGCCCGAGAACCTGGTCCGCACGCTCGAATCGCTCTACGACCTGGGCCTCACCAGCCGCGGCAGCGGGGCCGACTCCGTGCGGAACATCACCGCCTCCCCTTCGGCCGGGTTTGACGCGGACGAACTCATCGACCTCTCGCCCTACGCCATCGAACTCCACCACCACATCCTCAACGAACCCGACCTCCACGGCATCCCCCGCAAGTTCAACATCAGCTTCGACAACGGCGGCCGGCTCTCGTGCGTCTCGGACACCAACGACATCGCGCTCCTCGCCACCGAACTGCTCGAGGCAACCAACGGCCTCGAACCGGGCGTCTACTGCCGCCTCTCCCTCGGCGGCATCACCGGCCACCTCGACTTCGCCCGCGACACCGGCTTCCTGATCAAGCCCGAACACACCGTCGACGCCTGCGTCGCCATGCTCCAGGTCTTCGTCGAACACGGCGACCGAACCAACCGCAAGAAGGCCCGCCTCAAGTACGTGCTCGACCGGCACGGCTTCGATTGGTACATCCAGCAATCCCAAGAAAAACTCGCCGCGATCAACCCCAACGCCGAGTTCGTCGCCGTGCCCGAGTCGGCGTGCGCGCCCCGCAAAGCCCTCGACCGCCAGGGCCACTGCGGCGTGCAAGGCCAACGCCAACCGGGCCTCAAGTACATCGGCGTCAACTTGCCCGTCGGCAAGCTCAAACCCGACCAGATGCGCGGCCTCGGCCGGATCGCTCAGCAATACGGCCAGAACGACATCCGTCTGACCGTCTGGCAGAACCTCTTGATCCCGCACATCGCCGAGGCCGACGTGCCCGCCGTGCTGGATGAACTCAAGCAACTCGGGCTGACTACGGAACACTCCGCCTTCGCCGCCGGGGCGGTCGCGTGCACCGGAAAGATGGGCTGCAAGTACGCCGCCGCTCACACCAAGAGCCACGCCTGCCTGCTCGTCGAGCACCTCGAAGGCGTCTTCGGTGAGCGGATGGACACGCCGCTGAACCTGCACCTCACCGGCTGCGCCCACTCCTGCGCCCAGCACTACATCGGCGACATCGGCCTGCTCGGCGCGTCCACCGAAGACGGCCGGGAGGCCTACCAGGTCTTCCTCGGCGGCGGCTCCGACCTCGAACAGGGCCTCGCCCGCCACCTCGTCGGCCCCGTCCCCGCCGACGAACTCCCGGGCCTCCTCGAACACGTCGTTCGCACCTACCTCGACCAGCGCAAACCCAACGAACGCTTCGTCCACTTCACCCGTCGCCACAGCGAAGACGAACTGCGAACCCTCTTCCTCCCCGCCGAAGTCGCCGCGTGAGCAGAATTTCAGATTTGAGATTTCAGATTTCAAATCTGAAGCAAGCACCTGCTCTACATCTGAAATCCCAAAATCTGAAATCTGAAATCCCCATGATCGCCCCCAACCCTGCTCTCCCTGACCTGCCCGCCGCGTTGGCCAACCCCGCCGCTCCGGTCGTGCCCGACGACGCGCCGTTCGACGCCGGGCAGCGCCAGTGGCTCAACGGCCTGCTCACCGGCCTGACGGTGCTGGCCCGCGCGGCCAACGGCGCCGGCGCTTCCGGAAACGAACCGTCCGCCCCCGCGACGCCCGTCTCCATCCTCTACGGCTCCCAGTCCGGCAACTGCGAAGCCCTCTCCAAAGACCTCCGCAAAGCCGCCAAGGCCGCCGGCTTCGACCCCAAGGTCTCCGAACTCAACGACGTGGACCCCGCCGAACTCCCAGCGCTCGGCCGGGTGCTGATCGTCTGCTCCACCTTCGGCGAGGGCGACCCGCCCGACAACGCGATGAAGTTCTGCGAAAAGCTCGCGGCCGACGACGCGCCGGACCTCGCCGGCCTCGACTTCGCCGTCTGCGGCATGGGCGACTCGTCTTACACCCACTTCAACAAGACCGGCCGGGACCTCGACGCCCGCCTCGAACAGCTCGGCGCTACCCGCGCCGCCGACTTCGTCGCCTGCGACGTGGACTACGACGACGACTACGCCACATGGAAATCCTCCGTTTTCGCCAGCGACGCCTTCCAAGCCGTCGCCGGCGGCACCGCACCCAGCAACACGGACGCTTCCGGGTCCGACGACGAACCGCAAGAGAAATACACCAAGAAAGAGCCGTTCCCCGCGACCGTGCTCGAAGTCCGCAACCTCAGCGGCGACCACTCGGCCAAAGAAGTCAACCACGTCGAGATCTCCCTCGCGGGCTCCGGCCTGAACTACGACGTCGGCGACGCGTTGGGGCTTTGGCCCACCAACTGCACCGACCTGGTCCAGCAGGTCCTCGACGCCGCCGGGTTCACCGGCCGCGAGGTCGTCGAACTCAAGGGCGAACCCACCAACCTCCGCGCGGCGCTTATCGACAAGCTCGACCTCTGCACCGTCACCGCCAAGACCCACGAGCTGCTGGGCGTCGAAGGCGAGCCCGTCAAAGGCCGACACGTCCTCGACGTGCTCGAAACCCTCGAGACCAAGCCGCAGCCGCAGCAGCTCGCCGAAGCGCTCCGACCGCTCAGCCCCCGGCTGTATTCCATCGCCTCCAGCCGGGCCGCCCACCCCGGCGAGGTGCACCTGACCGTCGGGGCCGTTCGCTACGAGACGCACGGCAAGGCCCGCAAAGGCGTCGCCTCCACCTTCCTCGCCGACCGCTGCGCCCCCGGCGCCCGCGTGGGCGTGTACCTCCAACGCTCCGCTCACTTTCATATCCCGCCCGACGACGTGCCGCTGATCATGATCGGCCCGGGCACCGGCATCGCGCCGTTCCGCGCGTTCCTCGAAGAACGCCAGACCCACGAAAACAAGGGCCGCAACTGGCTGCTCTTCGGCGACCAGCACGAGGCCGACGACTTCCTGTACCGTGGCGAGATCGAAGCCTGGCTCGCCGACGGCACGCTCGAACGCTTCGACGCGGCTTGGTCGCGCGATCAGGCCGAAAAGGTCTACGTCCAAACCAAGATGCGCGAGCACGGGGCCGAGCTCTGGGCCTGGCTCGAAAGCGGCGCGGCGGTGTACGTCTGCGGCGACGCTTCCCGCATGGCCAAGGATGTCGACGCCGCGTTGCACGCGATCGTCGCCGAGCACGGCGGGATGCCCGAAACCCAAGCCACGGCCTACGTCGAGCAACTCAAAGCCGACCACCGCTACCAACGCGACGTGTATTGATCTGCCCCCGGACTGGTCGCTTAAGCGACCAGTCCCGAGTCTCCATGCCCCCCGTTTCACGCACCCAACCCGACGCGTCCCCGCTCCCGATGCGCGACGCGTCGCTGCGCCTCAACGACTTCTACGAGGTCTACGAAAAGCCCGACCCGCGACGCGTGAAGCAAGAAGCCGCGCGCTGCATGAACTGCGGCGCCGCCTTCTGCATGCCCGAGGGCGGCTACCGGGACAACGCCGACCGGCCCGCCGGCTGCCCCATCTCCAACAAGATCCCCGAATGGAACCGCCTCGTCGAAACCGACCGCTGGCGTGACGCCTACGACCGCCTCGCGCTGACCAACAACTTCCCCGAATTCACCGCCCGCGTCTGCCCCGCCCCCTGCGAATCTTCTTGCATCGTCGGCATCCACGACCGGCCCGTCGGCATCAAATCCGTCGAACGCGCCGTCATCGACCGCGCCTTCGAGGAGCAATGGGTCAAGCCTCGCAGCCCCCGACGACGCACCGGCCGGCACGTCGCCGTCGTCGGCTCCGGGCCGGCCGGCCTCGCCGCCGCCGACCAGCTCAACGCCCTGGGGCACCGCGTCACCGTCTACGAACGCGCCGACACGCCCGGCGGCCTGCTGACCTACGGCATCCCGAGCATGAAGCTCGACCAGCACGTCGTCGCCCGCCGCATCGCCCTCATGGAAGAAGCCGGCGTCGACTTCAAGACCGATCGCGACATCGGCCGTAACCTCGACGCCGCGCAACTCGAAGCCGATCACGACGCCACGCTCCTGGCCGTCGGCGCACTGGCCGGCCGCGAACTCTACCTGCCGGGGCGAGAACTCACCGGCGTCACGCTCGCCATGCCGTACCTCGAGCACGCCACCCGGCATCGGCTCCAACACCGACCCATCCCCGAGCCGCTCGACGCCGCGGGCAAACACGTCGTCGTCATCGGCGGCGGCGACACCGGGGCCGACTGCATCGCCACCGCCTTCCGTCAAGGCGCCGCCTCCGTCACCAACGTCACCCGCCGCAGCCAACCCCCGGAGCGGCGCGACGCCCAACACCCTTGGCCCGGCCCGGCCGCGACCTACACCCTCGACTACGCCCACGCCGAAGGACTCGCCAAGACCGGCCACGACCCCCGCGCCTTCAACCTCACGCCCAAAGCGTTCCGCGCTTACCTCGACGGCCGCCGCGTCGCCCTGCTCGACCTCGAGGAAACCGCGCCGAACCAAAAGCCCCGACGACACACGCTGCGCGCCGAGCTGGTGATCCTCGCCATCGGCTTCACCGGGCCCGACACGCCCGCCCTACTCGACGCGCTGCGCCTTGGCCCCGACCAACTCACACAAGCCCAACCCCGGCCCGGCCTGTTCGTCGCCGGCGATGCCCGCCGCGGACCGTCGCTCGTCGTCCACGCCATCGCCGAGGGCCGAACCGCCGCCGCCCAAATCGACCGCTTCGTCGCCCGGACGCCGTAACCCCGCCATAACACACGCTCGCCACGGGTCAATCCACGACGAACCTCGGGTAGCGCCGCCGCAGATCGTCCGCCGCTTCCCGCCGGCCCGTCGCGTCAAGCCGTTCCAGGTAAGCCGTGAACTTCTCTGGCGACCCCGGTTGGCCCGGAGCCTCGGCCCGCGCGTGCAGCGGGCCGCCTTCGTGGATCACCGTCCACAGCGGATCCACGACGTCGCCGACATGCTCGGCCATCCTGTGCATCTGCGCCGCGTGCCAGTTCGCCAAGCGGAACGCCGCCTCACGCACGACCTCCGGACGCGCATCGGCGAGGTCGTGCTGCTCCAACGGGTCGGCCGCCAGGTCGAACAGCATGTGCTCGGGGAACGGGTGGAAGCCGTCGTGATACGTCCGCATGTACAGCCAGCGGTGAGCCCCCTCGTCAAACCGCACCGAACGCTGACAAACGTGGCAACACTGGCTGACGATCAGTTCGTCTCGGCCGAGCGTTTCGCCGTCGGCGATCGTCCCCGCGAACGAGACGCCGTCCCACAAGTCCGGGCAATCCTCCGAACGCCCCAGCAGCTCCATCATCGTCGGTGCCCAGTCCAGGTGGTAATGCAAGCCCGCGTCCACGACGCCGGCTTGCTTGCCCGGCCAACGCACGATGAACGGGATGTTGCACGTCGCGTGGTCGGCGGTGCCGTGCTCGCCGTAGATGCCCAGGTGCCCGTGGTTCTCGCCGTGGTCCGCCGAAATCACGATGACCGTGTCGTCGTACACGCCGGCGGCCTGGAGTTGACTCACGATGCGGGCGATCGCGTCGTCGACGTAGCGGATGGCCGTGTCGTAACCGTCGATCCAATGCTTGAGCGAATCCATATCGGTCACGCGGCGCGGGACGCGCGGGTGCTGATCGTGTTCGCCGTCGTGGTACATACCCAGGTCTTGCGAAGAATGCGGCCCGCCGCGCTTGGCGTGCTCGGCGATCATCTCCGGCGTGAAGTAGTCCGGCAGCGGCGTGTCCTTGAACGGGTCGCCGTACTCGGCCGGCACGCGGTAAGGCGTGTGGATGTCCCAGAAGTTGACGTGCAGGTACCAGTCGTCGTCCGCGCTACGGTCAGCGATCCACTTGTCGATGACGGGCGTGACCTCTTCGGCCGATTCTAATCCGCCCCGACCGGTGTTGTGGATCTCGCTGTAACCCGCGTAGTACTGGTGCGCGGCGTGGCGCTGACCGAAGGGGGAGATCATCGCGGTGTGGAAGCCGGCGCGTTGCAACTTACGGGGCAGGGACTGCTCTTCGTAAACCGAACGGAAATCGCGCGAACGCCCCTGCCGCTTCGGGTCGGCCGCGGTGCCGCCGTGGCCGACGACCCCGGTCTGGATGCCGAACCGGCCTTGGTAGAAGGCCGTCCGCGACGGCAGACACGGCGCGTCCGAGCAGTAGACGTTGGTACAGCGCACGCCTTGGGCCGCGATCGCGTCGATCGTCGGCGAGGTCGGCCGGGCGTAGCCGTAGCACGACAGGTGCGAGGGGTTGAGGGCGTCGAGGTCGAGGTAAAGGATGCGCATCGGTGGGGTCCAAACAAGGCAAAGAGAACGGACAAAGGCGATCCGGGGCCGGGCGTGAGTTCCGCGCCCGGAACATATCCCGTCTTTCATACAACACACCCCGTGGGCGTTGGTTATGGGCAAGGAACGGCGGCTGGCAAACAATCGATTCAAACATTCGTTTGACTTGCCGAGTCGGGAGCGGTAATATTTCAAACGCACGTTTGATTTAGCCGATACCTCCGCCATGTCCCCGCCCGATCCGACGCGCGACGCCGACACCCGCCACCGCCTCCTCGCCGCGGCCGGCGAAGAGTTTTCGCGGGTCGGATTCCGGGCGGCCAACGTCCGCGACATCTGCGCCGCCGCCGAGGCGAACGTCGCGGCGGTGAACTACCACTTCGGCTCGAAAGAGGCGCTGTACCGACAGGTCTGGGAGCACGCGTCGCGAGACATGGTCGCCGCCGAGCCGATGCCCACGCTCGCGGCCCACGCCGACCCCGCCGAGGCGTTGACGGATTTCATGCGGTGGTTCATGAGGCTGGTGCTCATCGAAGGCACCGGCCACACCTGCGCCGGGTCGATGCTCGCGCAAGAGGCCGCCGAGCCGACCGGGGCGCTGAGCGTGTTCGTGGAGCACGGGGCCGCGCCGATCCGCAAGGAACTCCGCCGCATCGTTTCGGCCATCCTCGGCCGGGGCGCCAACCGCCGGGTGGTGGACGACCTAACCAACGCGGTGATCGCGTTGTGCGTGAATCCCAAGCACTCCAGCGAAATCCTGACCCGCCTGGGCTTCCCGCCGCCGACCACCGCGGCCGCCATCAACCGCATGGCCGAACGGCTCGCCGACTTTGCGCTGCACGGACTGATCGGTTTGAGCCCGGACGCGCCCACGGAGGAGCCCTGATGTGGACCGTCGCGTTACGCATGCTCATCGGCGACCGCACCAAGTGCGTGGCGTTGGTACTAGGGGTGGGATTCAGCACGCTGCTGATCTGCCAGCAGGTGTCGATCTTCTTCGGCCTGCTGGGGCGGGCGTCCAGCGTCGTCAACGACGTCCGCGAGGCCGACCTGTGGGTCATGGACCCCAGCGTCAAGACCATCGACGTGCCCTTCCCGCTGCGCGACACGGAGCTGGGCCGGGTGCGGGGCGTCGAGGGCGTGGCCTGGGCGGTGCCGTTCTTTAAGTCTCAGGCCCAGGTGCGTACGCGCGGCGGCGACCTCGAAAACGCCATCATCCTCGGCATCGACGACGCCTCGCTCGTCGGCGTGCCGGACCAGTTCCTGCTCGGCTCCATCGACGACCTCACCCGTCCCGACGCCATAGCCGTCAACCCCGCGGGCTACCGCCTGCTGTTCCCGGGCGACGAGCCGTCCGTCGGCAAGACGATCGAACTCAACGACCGCCGCGCCCAGATCGTGGCCATCGTCGACGCCTCCCCCGCCTTCGCCGCCAACCTCACGATCTACACCCGCTACGACCTGGCCACCGGCTTTACCAACAACGGCCGCAACGACCTGAGCTTCATCCTCGCCAAGGCCGCCCCGGGGGCCGACCCCGCCGAGGTCACCGCGCGTATCGCCGAGCGCACCGGGCTCAAGGCCGTGACCTCCGCGCAGTTCCGCTGGGAGTCCATCCTGTACATCCTCCAAAACACCGGCATCCCCGTCAGCTTCGGCACCGTCGTGCTGCTGGGCGTGATCATCGGCATCGCCATCGTCGGGCTGACCTTCAACCAGTTCGTCATCGAAAACATCAAGCAGTACGCGGCCCTCAAGGCGATCGGCATCCGCAACCTCCGGCTGCTCTGGATGACGCTCTTCCAAGCTACTTTCGTCGGGTCGATCGGCTACGCGCTCGGGCTCGCCGCCGCGGCGGTGTTTTTCAGCCCTTGGGTCGCCCAGCAATCCGACGCGTTGCGCGGGTTTTACTTGCTGCCCGGCGTGGCCGTCGGCACCGGGATCGCCGCGGCCTTCATCGTCGTCGCCTCGACGCTCGTATCCATGCGCCGCGTCCTGATCGTTGACCCCGCCACCGTCTTCCGCGGCTAACCCCGATGCAAGCCACCGCCACCGAAACCAAGACCGTCGTCCGCTGCGAAGGCGTCGAAAAGTCCTTCGGCCAAGGCCAAGCCAAGGTGCAGGTCCTCCGCGGCACGAACTTCGAAGCCCACGCCGGCGAGATGACCTTCCTGGTCGGGCCCTCCGGCTGCGGCAAAACCACGCTGATCTCCATCCTCGGCGGCATCCTGACCCGCGACGCCGGCGTCGTCGAAGTCCTCGGCCGATCGCTGCCCGACGTGTCGCGCAAGCAGATGGCCGACTTCCGCCTCGCCCACTTCGGCTTCATCTTCCAGCAGTTCAACCTGCTCCCCGCGCTCACCGCCCGGGAAAACGCGTCCATCCCGCTCGTCGCCCGCGGCGAATCCACCAAAGCCGCCGAAGCCGCCGCGGACGACCTGCTCGTCAAGCTCGGCCTCGACGGGCACACCCGCAAGATGTCCAGCCAGCTCTCCGGCGGGCAGCAACAGCGCGTCGCCATCGCCCGCGCCCTCGTGCACCGGCCCGACGTCCTGATCTGCGACGAGCCCACCGCCTCGCTCGACGCCGCCTCGGGCCACACCGTGCTCGAGCTGCTCCGCGACCTCGCCGTCGAAGGCGACCGCGCCGTGATCGTGGTCACCCACGACAGCCGCATCTTCGAGTTCGCCGACGCGATGCACCACATGGCCGACGGCGTCGTCGAACGCACCGAACGCCCCAACGACTAACCCCACGAAACCCGCACGCCCACTCAACCCCGAGCCACCCATGAGCGGACGCTCCAAAATCCTGACCTACGGCCTACCGATCATCGGCGTCGTCGCTTTCGCCGGCGGCCTCTACCTCATGTCGCTGAGCCAGCCCGTCACCGCGAAAGAAACCCCACCGCGGCAGCCCACCACCGCGCCGAGCGTCGGCGCCGCGGTGGACATGACCGGCTTCATCGGCGCCACCGGCGTGAGCGAACCGGCCGGGCAGGCGATCACGATCGCGGCCCACGTCTCGGGTGTGATCGACGAGGTGCTCGTCGCGGCCGGGGAGGCGGTGCGGCGGGGCGACGCGCTCTTCCGCCTGGACCTGCGGCAAGCCGAAAGCCAAGTCGCGCTCAAGCGGTCGCAGATCGGCGTGGCCGCGGCGGAAGTGGACCGCCTCCGCGCCTTGATCCCGCCGCGAGAAGCCATGGTCCGCTCCGCCCGGGCCGCGGTCGCCTCGGCCGAAGCCGCCGCCCGCGCCGCGCAGGCCCAGGCCAACAACCGGCAGAACCTGATGCGCGTCGCCGAGTCGGTGCGCGACCAACGGGCGATCGCCGCGGAAGAGGTCGACCGACGCCGGTTCGCATTCGAGCAGGCCCAGGCCGACGTCCAAACCGCACGGGCCCGCGTCGAAGAAGCCAACGCCAAACTCGCCGAAGCGCAAGCCGACTTGGGCCTGCTGGTCGACCCCGACACCGAGCAAGACGGCGCGGACGTGCGCTCGGCCGTCCGGCGCCTCGAAGAGGCCAGGCAAGCGCTCGCCCAGGCCGAGGTCGACCGCGACCTGCTCACGGTGACCAGCCCGATCGACGGCGTGGTCCTGCAGATCGAAGCGCGCCCCGGACAGTTCGCACCCGCGGCGGTCATGGGCTCCGACCCGCTCGCCGTGCTCGGCCGAAACGACGAGACGCACGTCCGCGTCGAGATCGACGAGGTCGACATCCCCCGCTTCACCCGCGACGCAAAGGCCTGGGCGTCGCCCCGCGGCCGGGCCGACCAACGCCTCTCGCTCGAACTCGCCTACGTCGAGCCGCTGGTCGTGCCCAAGACCAACCTCGCCGGCCGCACCAGCGAACTCATCGACACCCGCGTCCTGCAGGCGGTGTACCGCTTCGCCGCGCCGCTCGAAACCGCGGGGATCGGCCAGCTCTACGACGTCTTCATCGAAACCATGAACGATCCCGAAGCCTCAAGGGAGACGACCGATGCTTCGTAAACCCCGCGCCTTCGCCGCCGCCGCGTGCGTCGCCGCGCTGCTCGCGACCGGCGGCTGCCAAGTCGGCCCCGACTACGAGCCTGCGGACTTGTCGCCGCGCGTGCATCCTTCGTGGACCGAGGCGTTGGACAGCGACGCGACCGAGCTGCCCGCCGAAGCGCTCGGCGCTTGGTGGGAATCTTGGGGCGACCCGCGCCTCGTCGAACTGGTCCAGGCCGCGCTCGCGCAGAACCTGCCGCTGCAGGAAGCCCGCGAGCGCATCGTCGCCGCCCGCGCCGCCCGCGGGGTCGAGAACGCCGCGCGTCTGCCCGCGGTCGACGCCGAAACCAGCTTCGAATACTTCTCCGTCGGCGAGGACGCCGACCCGACCACCGGCGCGCCGCCCGGCCTGGACGGCGACCAATACGCGCTGGGCGTGCTGGCCGGGTGGGAGCTCGACCTGTGGGGGCGCGTCGCCCGGCTGGTCGAGGCCGCCGACGCCGACATCGCGTTCGCCGTCGAGGACTTCCGCGCCGCTCGGGTCGCCCTCGCCGCCGAGGTCGCGCGGGAGGTGGTGCTCATCCGCGGCTTCGACGCCGAGATCGCCGTGATCGAGGCGGGCCTGGACAGCGACCAGACCGCCGTGGATATCGCCCGGGCCCGCGCCGACGCCGGCTTCACCGGGCAACTCGACGCGCTGCGGGCGCAGCGCGTGCTGGAAACCAACCGGGCGCTCATCCCCTCGCTGCGCGGGCAGCGCCGCGCCGCCGAACTCCGCATCGCGGCGCTGCTGAGTGAGACCCCCGACGCGACGCGCGTGCGGCCCATCGACGGCTTCGCCGACCCCGACGTCCCCGAGCTCGGCGTCCCCGCCGACCTGCTCACCCGCCGCCCCGATATCCGCGCCGCCGAACGCGCCTTCGCCGCCGCCACCGCCCGCGTCGGCTCCGCGATCGCCGAGCGTTACCCGCGCGTCTCGCTTACCGGCTCGCTCGTGCTCCAAGGCCCCGACGTCGGCGACACGATCAACGACCAGGCCCACCTGCTCAACGTCGGCCCGTCCATCACCCTGCCCCTGTTCCAGGGTGGCCGCATCCTCAGCAACATCGCGCTGGCCGAAAGCGAACAACGCCGGGCCCTGCTCGAACTCGAACAGACCGTCGTGGTCGCGCTCACCGAGGTCGAGGCCGCCGCCGCCCAATACCGGCAGTTCGCCCGGCAGGCCGATGGCTTCGCCGCCGCGCAGGCCGTGGCCGAAGACGTCGAAGCGCTGTCGCTGGATCGGTACGAAGCCGGTGCCGCCGACTTCCTCGAAGTCACCGACGCCACAACGCAGCGCCTCGCCATCGAACGGCAACGCGTGGCCGCGCAACGCGACACGCAGCTCCAACTCGCGCTGCTCTACGCCGCGCTGGGCGGCGGGTGGGAAATCGCGGAAGCGTCGCCCACGCCCGACGCGCCGTGACCATCGCAAGAAAGCGCGAAGCCCCTTAAACGCTCACCCCACCACGCAGCCGGCCTCGCGAAAGACCTGCCGCGCCGCGTCGGCTTGCTCGATGCTCGCGGCCGGGGTGTGCTCGAGGGGATAAGGCAACCTCAGCTCTGCCCACTTGTGCCGGCCCATTTGGTGGAACGGCAGGACCTCGACCCGCTCGACGTTCCGCATCGGTGCGACAAACGCGGCGAGCCGACGCAGGTTCTCCGCGTCGTCGGTAAGCCCGGGCACGAGCACGTACCGCACCCACGTCGGCCGACCGAGCCGGGCCAGCCGCTCCGCGAAACTCAGGATCGCCGCGTTGTCGAAGCCGGTGACCCGGCGGTGCCGCTCGGCGTCGAACGCTTTGAGGTCGAGCAGCATCAGGTCCACCGCGTCGAGGTCGTCGTCGGTGAGCCTTTCGCCGAGGTACCCGTTCGTGTCGAGCGCGACGTGTAGGTTCAGCCGCGGTTTAACGGCCCGCGCCAACCGCAGCGCGAACTCGGCCTGGACCAACGGCTCGCCCCCGGACACCGTGAACCCGCCGCCGGTGGTGCGGAGGAAGTCGGCGAACCGCGCGGCGTCGGCGACGACGCCTTCGACGCTCCGACGGGTGCCGTGGTTGACCGCCCAGGTGTCGGGGTTGTGGCAGTACTGGCAACGCAGGTGGCACCCCGCGAGCCAGACGACGTAGCGGAAGCCCGGGCCGTCGACGGTCGATGCGGTCTCGTGGCTGTGGACCCAGCCGAGCTTGGGGGGGGACGCGGGATCGACCGCGTTGGAAGCCGATGTTTGGGTATCCGCGGGCGGGGGCGCCCCGTCGACACGCCGCTGCCGGTCGACGTCCCCCCCAGGAGCGTCGAACTGCGGCAGCGGCGTATCGGCGGAGCGATTGTCGACCAAAATGACCATCTTTTTGTAGTGACCGCTACAACTTTCGTCAACGGATTTTCGCGCGGGTTAATTCGGGTTGACCACCGGTCGAGCTCAGAGCTTGGCGTGGAAGGTGCGGTTGACGACGTCTCGCTGCTGCTCGGGCGTGAGCTTGACGAAGTTCACGGCGTAACCCGACACGCGGACCGTGAGCTGCGGGTACTTCTCGGGGTTCTCCATCGCGTCGATCAGCGTTTCCCGGTCGAGCACGTTGACGTTCATATGGAACCCGCCGGTGCCGAAGTAGCCGTCGAGGCAGGCCGCGAGGTTCTGGACCTGGTCGTCGCGCGACGAACCCAAAGCCGAAGGCAGGACGGTGTTGGTGAGGCTGATGCCGTCGCGGGCTTCGTCGTAGGGGAGCTTGGCGACCGAGAGCGCCGAGGCGACGTACCCCTCCTGGTCCCGGCCGTGCATCGGGTTGGCGCCGGGGGCGAAGGGTTCGCCGGCCTTGCGTCCGTCGGGGGTCGCTCCGGTGGACTTGCCGTACACGACGTTGGAGGTGATGGTCAGCACGGACTGGGTGTGGGTCGCGTCGCGATAGGTCGGGTGCTTGCGGAGCTTGGCCATGAACGTCTCGACCAGCCAACCGGCGGTGGAGTCGACGCGGTCGTCGTTGTTGCCGAAGGCGGGGTAGCCGCCTTGGACTTCGTAATCGGTGACCAGGCCGGTTTCGTCGCGTCGGACCTTGACGCCGGCGTGCTTGATGGCGGACAGGGCGTCGGTGACGACGGACAGCCCCGCGATCCCGAAGGCCATCGTGCGTTTCGGGCTGTAGTCGTGCAGCGCCATCTCGATGCGTTCGTAGGCGTACTTGTCGTGCATGTAGTGGATGCAGTTCATCGCGTTGACGTACACGCGGGCCAGCCACTCCATCGCGTGGTCGTAGCGTTGCATGACCTGGTCGTAGTCGAGCGTGTCGCCCTCGATCGGCTCGAACGCGGGCATGACCTGGTCGCCGGTGAGTTCGTCCCGGCCGCCGTTGATCGCGTACAGCAGGCACTTGGCCAGATTCACGCGGGCGCCGAAGAACTGCATCTGCTTGCCGACCTCCATGCCCGAGACGCAGCACGCGATCGCGCTGTCGTCGCCGCCCATCCCGCGGAGCGCTTCGTCGTTTTCGTATTGCACGGAGGAGGTGTCGATGCTGACCTTGGCGCAGAACTTTTTGAAGCCCTCGGGCAGCTTCGGCGACCAGAACACGGTCATGTTCGGCTCGGGCGCGGGGCCGAGGTTGTAAAGCGTCTGCAGGAAGCGGAACGAGTTCTTCGTCACCAGCGGCCGGCCATCGGCGCCCACGCCGCCGATCGCCTCGGTGACCCAGGTCGGGTCGCCCGAGAACAGCGCGTCGTACTCCGGCGTCCGCAGGAAACGCACGATCCGCAGCTTGATCACGAAGTCGTCGATGATCTCTTGAGCCTGTGACTCGGTAAGCGTGCCTTCTTTCAGATCACGCTCGATGAAGACGTCGAGGAACGTGCTGGTCCGGCCGAGGGACATGGCCGCGCCGTTCTGCTCCTTGACCGCGGCGAGGTAGGCGAAGTAGGTCCACTGCACGGCTTGCTTGGCGTTGGCCGCGGGCTCAGAAAGATCGAAGCCATAGGCGGCGCCCATGGCTTGCAGCTCTTTGAGCGCCTTGATCTGCTCGGCGAGCTCTTCGCGATCGCGGATGACCGACTCGGTGCTGTGCTGCTTGCTGAGCAACGCCTTCTCGATCCGCTTGACTTCGATGAGCTTGTCGATGCCGTAGAGCGCGACGCGGCGGTAGTCGCCGATGATCCGGCCGCGGCCGTATGCGTCGGGCAGGCCGGTGACCAGGTGCGCGCTGCGGGCCTTGCGGATCTCGGGCGTATAGACGTCGAAGACGCCGTCGTTGTGGGTCTTGCGGTGCTTGGTGAAGGTTTCGGCGACCTGCGGGTCGGGCTCGTAGCCGTAGGCCTGGAGCGAACCGACGACCATCCGCCAGCCGCCGTTGGGGAAGATCGCGCGTTTGAGCGGCGCGTCGGTCTGAAGACCGACGATGATTTCGTTGAGCTGGTCGATGTAGCCGGGCTCGTGGGCGGTGATCGAAGACGGGATTTGGCTGACGTCTAGGACGCCTTTTTCGCGTTCGGCCTTGAACCGTTCGGAAAGCTTGGCCCAGATGCCCGCGGTGCGCTGGGTCGGCCCGGCGAGAAACGCGTCGTCGCCTTCGTAAGCCGCGTAATTGGTTTGGATGAAGTCGCGGACGTTGATAGCGTCTTGCCAGCGGCCGGCGGCAAAGCCGCGGTGCGGGTCGATCGACGACGGGTCGGCGGCGGAGGCGGTGACGGAGGGCTTCATGCGTTCCCTTTCGGCGGGTTGACCACGGGCAAAAACGAGTCGGGGCCGGCTCCGGCCACGCCCTCGAGACACAAGGATTGTATCGGATAAAACAATCTTTTAAGCAAATTTATTGCGCCGTTCCATAAAATCCTTCACAAAAAACGCCTTCGATCCCGCAAAACAGGGTTTTCCTCGGAAAATGCACCGCCGGGCGGCCGCCTCGCCTGCACCCGCGACTATCTTCGGGGCGTGAACACCGTCAAAGCCGTCGTCTCCGTATTCGGTCAGGACCAAAAGGGCGTCGTCGCCCGCTTCGCGACCTACCTCGCCGAGCGCGGCGTGAACATCCTCGACCTCGAACAGCAGGTCGCCTCGGGCACGTTCCTGATGGACATGCTCGTGGACTTGGCCGACATGTCGCTCACGCTCGACGAGCTGATCCCGGGCTTACTCCAGGAAGGCCAGCAGATCGGGATGACCGTCAAGGTCGCGCTCCAGAACGCCAATCAACCGCAACGGGTCGCGGTCCTGGTCACGAAAGAGCGCCACTGCCTCGACGAGTTGATCGAACGCTGGAAGGCCGGCGAACTCCGCGGCGAGTTGTGCTGCGTCCTGGGCAACCACCCCGACCTCGAGCCGGTCGCCAAAGCAGCCGGCTTGCCGTTCGAGTCCTACCCGTCGACCAACAAGGAAGAACACTTCGCGTGGGTCGAGGAAAACCTCGCGGAATACAAGGCCGACTGCGTCGCGCTCGCGCGGTACATGCAGGTCGTCCCGTCCCGGCTCGTCCAGACGTACCCGCACCGGATCATCAACATCCACCCGTCGCTGCTGCCGCACTTCCCCGGCGCCTCGCCGTACAAGCGCGCGTGGGAGGCCGGCGTCCGCGTGGCGGGCTGCACCGCGCACTACGTCACCGAAGACCTCGACGAGGGCCCGATCATCTTGCAAGACGTGTTCACGATCGACGTCGGCCGCGACTCGGCCGACGACGTCAAACGCAAGGGCCAGTCGCTCGAGGGCAAGATCCTCGCCGACGCGCTGGCGATGCACCTCGACGAGAAGCTCGTGGTCGTCGGCGACAAGGTCGTGTTCCGGCCGGGGCTGAGCGCGATGCTCGGATGAACCCAGAACCCGTGTGCTACCGGCCGACGTTCTCGAGCCACACCGGCGGAATCGGAGTTCCTGGCAAGCCCGACAATCCGCCGGATCAATTCGCCGCGAATCGATCATCGATGGCTAACGATCGTTGGGGTCGATCGACGCTATCTCAATCGCGCCGTCTGGCCGAATCCGTACCGTATCGCCCGGCTCCACCTCTCCGATCACCTCGCCGCCGCGTAGCAACCGCCTCCCGCGCGACTTGAAATCCGCCGCTTCGCTGGGGCCAATGAAATCGATCTCGCCCGGCCCGCGCGATATCGGCCGGAACATCCCGCTATCGAAGACATACGCCACCCCGCCGTAACGCACCTGCGTCGTCGCTTCCGGGACATGACACCCGACGGACATCAATACACACGCGACCACCGGCGCCACGAAGAGGGACGACAGCTGGGCGATCCGTTTCATGTGTGGGTCTCCGCAGAAGGCCGAGGGGAATCATCGGGCTTGGGCCGCAACACCGCGGCCACGTCTCGACGAAACCATACGTATCCCGCGCCGATCGTCGCCACGCAATACGCCGCGATCCATCCGGGGTGCACTCCCGCATCCAACAGCCGGGCCGTGTCCAACGTCGGGTTACCCGAAACCCAGGCCAACGCCAGATACACCCCGTTGCTAAGCACGCAAAAGTCCGCCACGAACCAAACCGGTTTCTGAGCTCGCCGCCACGGCGACGCCGTGCCGACCACTTCGACGCCGCGTCGGGCACGCAACCGCGCCAACCCACTCACCCCCACCGCGACCACCACCGGCACCACCACCCCCACCACCGGCCCGCCCCAGAGCGTCCACGCCGGCGACGGGTCCGGCTCGTAAAAACTGTGCGGCAAGCCCCACAGCTTCAGCTCCACCAGCGTCGCCCCGCTCAGCCAACCGAACAACACGTGCCCCAGCTCGTGCGTCGTGGTCATCACCAACCAGCCCGCGGCCAGCAACCCACACATCCGAAAAAACGGCGAAATCCGCATAAAAAAGCCTATCTCGATGGGCTCGAGTATCGCACACCCACAAAATGAAACTGTTTCTTGGTTTTCCCCACGTGTGGGGGTAAATTTGAGGTTCTCACGGTCTTATCACCATGCGACAACATCACCGCCTGCTTCTCTCGGCTCTCGCGGGCACCGCGATCGCCACCGCCGCCCCGCTCGCCGCGGCCAACCCGCTCGACCTGCCCGACTGGGAACTCGTCTTCAACGACGAGTTCGACGGGCCGTCCGTGGACACCTCCAAGTGGCTCGTGCTCAACCGCCAGGACAGCTTCAACAACGAGAAGCAGTACTACCGCGAGGAACAGGTCAGCATCGACAACGGACACCTCGTGCTCACCGCCGTGAACCAGCCGCTCGCGAACAAGGCCTACCGCTCGGGCCTGGTCGATTCGCACCAGCAGTGGTCGCACGGCCGGTTCGAGGCCAGCATCGACCTGCCCACCAGCCAAGGCATGTGGCCCGCGTTCTGGCTATTGCCCGACACCGCCGAAGTGCCCTGGCCCTCCGGCGGCGAGATCGACATCTTGGAAAACCGCGGCAGCCAGCCCGGGCTGGTCAGCTCTGCGTACCACTGGGGACCCGACTTCTTCGGCCGGCAATTCCTCTTCGAGGAATACACCGCCACCCAACCCAACGGCCAACCCGAGAACTTCCACGACAGCTTCCACACCTACGCCGTCGAGTGGGAACCCAACGAATTGCGCTTCGAAGTCGACGGCAACGTCTACCACACCATCACCTCCGATCAGGCCGAGCTGTTCGACACGCCCAAGTCGATCATCCTCAACCTCGCGGTCGGCGGCGACTTCGGCGGCGACCCCAACAACGCCACCGTCTGGCCCCAAGAGATGCGCGTCGACTACGTCCGCGTCTGGCAACGCCCCGACGGCTACGTCCCGCCCGTGTTCCGCAACGGCAGCTTCGACGACAGCAACGGCTCGCTCGTCGACTGGGAAGCCTTCGGCAACGGCCAAAACGTTTCGGCCAACGACCAGCTCGCCTACGACGGCGAGCACAGCCTCAAGCTTTTCGGGCGATTCCGCAACGAGCCCAACACGTCGGGCGCGTTCCAGAACGTCGCTGTCACCGAAGGCACGACCGTCGACTTCACCGCCCAAGCGATCACGCCTAGCTTCGACAGCATCGCCGGCACCGACAACGCCGCGCTGATGAAGATCGAGTTCTACGACACCGCCGGCGGCGCGTACGGCGGCGACAGCTTCCTCGGCGAATGGAGCCAGGTCCTGCTCGACGGCGACTCGCCCGAAGACGTCTGGCTCGAGCACACCCTCCAGGCCGTCGCGCCCGAAGGCGCGGTCGAAGCCCGGCTGGTGTTCCTGTTCCAGCAGGACAACAACGAAGCCGGCGCCGCCTGGATCGACGCCGCCACCCTCACCCTCACCGGCCCCGGCCAAGCCCCGGCTCTGGTCGGCGACTTCAACGACAACGGCCTGGTCGAACAGGGCGACCTGAACCTCGTGCTCAACAACTGGGGCCGCAGCGCCGGCCCCAACCCACCCGCCGGCTGGAACAACACCCAAGGCCTCGCCGGCTTCATCGACCAGAACGAACTCAACGCGGTCTTGAACAACTGGGGCAGCGCGGCGTCGCCGGACTTGCAAGGGTTCTCGGTGCCCGAGCCGGGTGCCGCCGCGATACTCACCTCCCTCCTGGCCTTGAGCATCCGCCGCCGACGGTGAGCCATCGACAGCGTCTGGAAACCACGACCGTCCTTTCCCACGGCTGACTCAAAGCGTCTGCAATAATGGGAAAATGCCGGGGCGACCCGCCAACCTCACCCTCGCGCAAAGCTTGCGGAAGAGCCAGGGCTCCGTCGCGGGCGACCTGACGCTCGGCGTCATCGCTAGCAGCATCGCCAGCTATTTGGAAAAGAACGTCGATTGGTCTGCGGCGCTCACCGCCTCCGCGACGTCGGCCGCCGCGATCGCCGGCGCGCCCACAGCACCCGCGCTGCTGCTCGGCGCGGCGTCGCTGTCCAGCGTGCTCGGCGTCCGCGGCGTCCTCAAGAACCGCAAGCAAGCCCAGACCCTGCAAGCCCAACTTAAACACGAAGCCGACCACCTCCGCGAAACCAAAACCGACACCGCCTACATCGCCACCGTGCTCGGCCGCATCGAAGACGGCACCTCCCCCATCACCCTCGACGGCCCATCTGTTACGGCCATCGCCCAAGCCGTCCGCGCCGCGTTCGAGAATCAACTCGACACGGTCGATGGCTCCCTCGAACAAGCCTTCCGCGAAACGCTTGCCGACCTCTACGCTGACCAGCAAGAACTCCTCGAACGCCTCCGCTTCGACCAGTACGTGCTGGAAGAAATCCGCGAAACGGTCGAAGGCAACACAGCGATGCTGGAGGCCATCGCCGAGGATTACCTCCAACGCCTTCGGGCCGCCGAGGGGCAGAACCAAGCCCTGCGTGACGAGCACGAAGTCAAAGACAAACTCATCGCCGGCTTGGAGCGCCGGCTTCACGAAGCCGAAGCCGCCGGCCGCTCGACCGAAGAAGCCCTGGCGGAACTCCGCGCCGGCGATCCGCGCGGCCTGATCTCCTTCCTCGACGACCAGATCGATCGCCGGACCGCTGACTTAGTTGAACTTCATACCGAGCGTTACGCCGCCGCGATAGCCGAGGTCGATTACCCAACAGCCCTGACATCTGCCCGCGTCATTGTCTCGCTCAAACCCAGCGACGGCGACGCCTATAACCGCCTCGGCTTGATCCACCACACACAGGGCGACTATGTCGAGGCACTGGCCGCATTTCGCGAGGCGGAACGCATCGACCGTGCGGCATTCAGCGACGAACACCCCAAGACCGCGATCCGAATGAACAACATCGGAAGCATCTTGAAAGCGCAAGGCGACTACGCCAAAGCATTGACCGCGTACCGTGAGGCGGAACGCATCGACCGCGCGGCGTTCGGCGATAACCACTCCAAGATCGCGGTCCGAATGAACAACATCGGCAATGTCATGCATGCCCAGGGGGACTACGCCAAAGCACTCGCGGCGTACCGCGAGGCGGAACGCATCGATCGCGCGACCTTCGGCGACGAACACCCCAAGATCGCGGTCCGAATGAACAACATCGGCAACGTTATGCATGCTCAGGGGGATTACGCCAAAGCGCTGGCCGCGTACCGCAAAGCGGAACGCATCGACCGTGCAGCCTTCGGTGATGAACATCCCAACGTCGCGATCCGAATGAGCAACATCGGCAATGTTTTGGAAGCGCAAGGCAACTACGCCAAAGCATTGACGACGTACCGCAAGGCGGAACAGATTTTCCGCGTAGTCTTTGGTGACGAACACCCCAACCTCGCGGTTGGCGTGAACAACATCGGCGGCATCTTGGAAACGCAAGGCGACTATGTCGGGGCCTTGGCGAAGTATCGCGAGGCTTTTGGCATCCTCATTCGAAAACTCGGGCCGAATTCGCGGGAAGCGATCACGGTGGGGAGCAACCTCCGTCAACTCGGCGGCAACCCGGTGAAAGATGCAAGAGCGATCGTCGGCAATCAAGCCGCGAAGCTGCTGGCCGAGCGGCTAAACGCTGATCCATAAATCGCGTAATCCACACCAACGCAAAATTCACAGGTAGCTGCCCGTTGTCGCCGGAGCGTTCGTTTCCCACGCCGTCACCAAGTACCGCAGCGCATCGCACCAGTGGTCGGGGCCGTCCTTGACCGGCGTCTGCGTGTGCAGGTTCCGGGGGTCGAAGTGATAGGCGCGTAACGCCGCGATCAGCTTCGTGCAGCGCGGGTCGATACGGAGCGTGGCGTGGTCGAGCCGGCGGCGGATCGCTTCGATGCCCGGGGCGATCGCCTGGCCGCGGGCCCGCACGGCGTAGCCGGCCTTCCGCAAGAGCGCCGCGTCGCTGTGGCCGGAGTGTGCGTTGCGGGCGAGGCCCGCCGGGTCGATCGCCACAAAAGCCAAGTCGTGAGCGGGCGGGATCGCTTCGCGCTCGGCCTGCCGCTTGATCCACACGAGGTGCTCGGGCAGCGTGCGGTCTGTGGCGTCGTACTCCGACACCACGTGCAGCGTGTCGCTATCCACGCAAGCCCACAACATCACCGTCGGTGCTCGCAATCCGAAGTCCATCCCGCCCACCCACGACCCGGAAGTGGATTCCGCTTGGTCGAACGGGGCCACGTGTCGCCGCTCGTCGAACGCCGGGAACACCGCGTGGCGCACGCCCGGCCGACGGCACATCATCTCCGCCTCCCACGCGATGCGCGAACTCCGCCCCCGCTGCGACAACAAGTCCTCTACCGGCACGAATCCGGTTGCGTGTTTCGCCCGCCCCCGGCAGTCGTCCCACAACTCGCAGCCCTCGCAAGCAAGCGCCGGCGGGCACCGCGCGACCACGTCGATCGCGTTCCAACGAAAAACCTTTACCCCGCCCCCGGAAGACTTGACGGGCGTGCCCCGAATATTTTCATTTTCTGGAATTTCCAGGCGTTCCCCGTTTCGCGTCAGCCCGCTCATCAGCCCGCCCGGCCGATGCATCGTCGACAGCGCCTCCACCGCCCCGCCGACCCAGCGGCCCCCGCACCGCCCGGACCGCGTCACCCGCTGCGCCGCTTCCCACACCGCCGGATCGAACTCCTCGACCTCGTCGCACCGCAGCTTGTGCGCGCGCACCCCGCGCACGCTGCGCTGCGAGCCCGCCAACACCTCCACCCGGCTGCCGTTGCGCAGCACCACCCGCCGCGCCGACGGCGGGGCCGCCAACACACCGCGCATCGTCGGCAGGTCGAGCAGCCGACTCAGGTGCTCGTACATCTTGCTTGCCTGCTCCAGCGAACCACCCAAGACGCGCACCTCGATGCCCGGCTTGTAAATCAGATCGAGCAGCGTCGCGACCGCGCCCAACATCGTCTTCCCGCCGCCGCGGTTCGCCCACACGACCGCGTCCCGCGAAAGCCCGACCCCTTCCCCGGGCTCAAAAAATGCGTGCGACAGATACGCCAACGGGGGCGTCGAGCCCCGCTCCCGCGCCACGTCCAACACCTCGATCCCGAACAGCCCACGCACCAAGCGGCGCAGCTGCCTCGGCCCTCGCGGCTCCAACGCCATGAGATGCCGCAGCCGCGCCCCGCCGCCCCGCGCCCGGGTCACGACGCCCCTCCTTCCGCTTGGTCAAACAACGCGTCACGCAACGCCCGCAGGTCGTCTTGCTCCGTGTTGGACGATGCGTCGGCTTCAGCGGCCGTGTTTGCGTTGGGCGGGTTCAGGTCCGCCCGCAGCAGGTCCACGCACGCCTTACGCGCTTGCTCCGGCGTCACGCGTTCGTCTTCTCCCGTGGCTTGCCGGATCAACTCACCGACCGCCAGCTGCCGGTACCGGCTGAGCATCAACTGCGTCTGCAAGTCCGCCAACTCGCAAAGCCCCCGCAGCACCGCACGGTTGCCCGCGTCGTTCGCCCAGGCCGACAACTGCTCGGGCGTTTGGTCGTAGACCTCGGCCAACCCCGACAGATCATGTCGGGCCTCGAAGATATCTCGCAGCATCGCTTTGGCCCGCGACGCGGTGAGTTTCTTGCGCCGCGGCTTGCGTGAACGGCTTTTCGTCCCCGACATCAGTCACCCCCCGTCCGCGCCGCCGCATCCGGTTTTGCGCTCAGCGCGGCTTCCGCCCAAGCGAGCAACGCCGCCTCCCGGCTGCCCACGCCGCCCGCGATCGCCAACCGTAACGCCGCGTCCAGCGTCCGTTTATCCGCCGGACGCAGGAAAAAATGCGTCGCCACCGGCATGTCCGCCAATCGCTGCGGCGGACACAACGCGGGCTTTGTCTCATGCATCGCCGTCAGCCGCTTGAGCTTCTCCGACGACTCCGGAAGCCGCGCAAGCAACGCCTTCCGTTCAAACCGCTGCGCCAAATCATGCAGCAACGCCGCCCGCTTACGGGGATCGTCCCGGCCCCGCAAGCGGTTGAGCGTGGCGAGTAGCACCAGCGCCTCGTCTTCGTCGACGGCCCACACGTCGCAGCGCGCCGTCGCCCGGCCGAGTTCGCGCAACGCCTTCGCGCGGTGGTGACCATCGAGCAACTGAAAGCGCTCGTCACACCGCCTTTCGGGTCGGTCCGTTTGCTTATCCCGCGAAAGCCGACGCACAATCAGCGGCGGGTATCGGTCGCTGCCTGCCAAGTGCGCCTTGAGTTTGGCGTACGCGTCATGAGGCATCACGTTGCTGTTGGCGGGATGGTCCTCCAGTCGATCCAACCTCACGTCCAACCATCCCGTCTCGCTCGCTCGGTTCATCCGTCTTGCTCCCGCACCCACGCGTAGTACACCGGCTCCAACCCCAAACGCTCCCGCACCGTCCGCAGCTGTACCAGCGGCTCGTCGCGATCCGCGATCCGCCCGGCCGTCTTCCGAAACCATCGCCGCAATTCGCGGCGCAACCAACGCCCCGTGTGCGGCGGCGCTTGCCGCAAACCCTCCAGTAACCGCTCCGGCTCCACAAACTCCGCCCGCGAAAACCCCGCCGATTCAAACGCCTCCACCAGTCGGGTGTCGAACTCGTGCGCTGGCCGCGGGTACGCCGTCATCCCCGCCCGTTCAAAAAACGGATGCACCCGCCCCATCGCCGCCAACGCTTCGGTCACCGGCGTCGTCGCCGTCTCCAGCGCGTGCCGAACCAGACGTACCGCCAACCCCAGCCCGCGCCAACGCGGATCGACCACCACTCGGCTGATGCAACGCACCTCTTCGTTAAGCAGCATCCCCCGCTCCGTTGAATCCAAGTGGTTCCCGTAGCGGTATCCCAACGCGGCGTCACGCATCCGGCACAACAGCGACGGCAACGACTCCACCAACACCGCCACCACCTCCCGATCGGCATCGCGCGAATCCTGTGCGAAGCCTGCGGTTCTCAATCGTCGGCCCCACCCGCGCGCCACCTCCAACACCAAGACCCTCGTCGCCGTTGCCGGCGCGCTCGCCCGGTAGTGGTGCTCCGACAACGCGACGTAGTCCGCCCGTGCCCCCTCCCGCAAGACCAGCCCACGCCGCGGATCGCCCGCGGCCATCCTTCCGCCGAGGTGCGCGTCCCACGCCGAATTCCACCGCGCCGCAAGCGCCGGGCCGTCGGCTTCCACCGCCCGTAACCGGTCCGCTCGGCCGAACACTCCGTTCACCCCGGCCCCCGATCGTACAACGCCAACGCCCCGCCCAGCCGCTGCTCCACCAACACCTCCGGCCGAAGCGTTTCGAGCAGGTCGTCGTGTGCCGTAGCGATGACCGCGCACGCCCCGGCGCGTTCCACCCAACGACGCACGTTCCGCGCGACCGCCTTCGCCGTAAGCCGATCCAGCGCCGCCCCGAACTCGTCGGCGATCAGCAGCGCGGTCGGCACGGGCGACCCGTCGGTCCGCGGCCGCGCATGTTCCACGGAAGCCATCGCCCAAGCCAAACCGAACCGGTGCGCCTGCCCATCCGACAACTCCGCGGGCCGACGCAACATCACGAACGCGTCGTTCAAACCCGCCAAGGACAACAGCCGCAGCGCGTCTTCCAGGCTCGGCGTGGGCAACGCGTCGATCAGCGGCGCATCCGGCCAATCGCCCCGCCGTCCCAGCCCCACCCGCGGTAACCCCGCCCAGCGGTCCGCCGCCGCCCGCGACAATGCCCGCAGCAGCGTCGATTTCCCACTGCCGCTGGGCCCGGTCACGAACACGAGCTGCCCCGACCGCAACGGCACCGCCGTCCGCGGCACCACCGTCGCCTCCCGCCGTTCATCTATGCCCAGCCCAAACATCGCCGCCAGCGCCCGTACCCGCGCCGACGGACCCGCCCCCATGGGCTTCGGCCGTGTCGCGTACCGACACTCGATTTCTACCGAGACCTCCGGTCCGGAATCAGATTTTTGAATAGTCATTGAACATAAGCCCCCGCCCGGTTCGCCGCGAAATCCGCGGGGTTCAGCTTCGCTACCGCCGACGCCGCCATCAGCGCGCGACCCACCCGAATCAACGCCTGCACCGCCCGCAGACGTTCACGAACCTGGTGCAGCGGCAGGCCCGTCTCCTCGACGATCTTCGCCAGCGACCGCCCTCGGACGTGACGCAGCTCAGCGACCGGCCGGTAGGGCTCGGGGAACAGGGGCAAACATTCGCAAACCGTGCGGAATTCCTGGCTTTCCATACGTAAAATCAACCGGTCCAACCGTCGACGTAATACGCCCGGCCGCGTGCCCATCAGCGCGGCCAAGCCGCGCACCGGTTGACCGTACCGGTACACCTGCTCGATCAGCCGGCGGTCCGCAGGGTCCAGGTACTGCGCCCAACGCACCAGGTCCGCCGCCGCGTCCCGGCGCGACCGCGGGGTTTCGCCCCGGGCGATGTTTTCGTTCAACGACAACATTCGGTTCATTCGGCTGGCCTCCCGGGGAGCCCGGAGATAAAGTTTGCTTGTTTTGATTGGATATTGTACGGTATTTTTCACCGCGCGGTCAAGCTAAATTCAACTGTTATTTAACCCGCCGAAACCGCACGGCTCCCGCCGTCAGTAGGTCCGGAAGAACCCACCATGCCCCCCGCCCCCACCGACTCTGCCGACCCGCCGCCGTGCTTGGGCGCGTTGCTGCGCAACGGCCGCAAGGCCCGGGGCTTGACGCTGGCTGCACTGGGCGATGAGGTCGGGGCGACGCCCGGGTATCTGTCCATGATCGAGAACGGTCGGGTCGAGAACCCGCCGTCGGCCGCGCTGCTGCAACGCCTCGAAGCCGCGCTGGAACTCCGCGAAACGCCGCTGCAACGCGCGGCCGCTTGGGCCGCAACACCGCCAACCGTGCGCGCCGAGATCGCGCGGCTGGCCGACGAAGCCGAACGCGGCCGTAAACTCGCCGCATGGCTGCGTAGCCAGACCGAAGCCTCCCCCTCGACAACGAGAACGCCTGCCCCCCCGTCGAAACCCAAAGCCCGTTCGAGTCAACGCAAGCAAGTCGTCGGCAAAGACCTCGACGCGCTCTATCGCTCGGGCCAGCTCTCTAAACGTATCAACGCGGTGCTGCGCGACCCCAAGACCGAATCGCAGCCGAAGACGCCGGACGCCGCGTTGGCGCCCGGCGTCGAGTCCCCCGCCGCCCCCCCCGTCCCCGGAGGCGCCCCCGGACGTTCTCCCGCAAGCCCACCCCGCGGAAACGTTTCCTCGCAGAAGGTTCCCCCGAGCAGACGCATGCCGCCTCCGGGCTTGCGCCACACGCCGCGGATCCCGATGATCAACCGCGTCGCGGCCGGCGACCCGTCGTCGTTCACCGACCTGGGCTTCCCCGCCGGGATCGCCGACGACTATGTCGCCGTGCCCGGCCTGACCGACCCCGACGCCTTCGCGACGCTGATCGATGGCGCGTCGATGCACCCCGACTACCGCGAGGGCGACATCGTGGTCTTCTCGCCGCTCGCCGACGTGACCGACGGCTGCGACGCGTTCGTCCGGCTCGAGCCCGAGCAAGACGTGACGTTCAAGCGGGTGTACTTCGACGAAGCCGCCGGCACGGTCCGGCTTCAGCCGTTGAACCCGGACTTCGCCCCGCGGACGGTCCCCCGCGACCAGGTGGCGGGTTGCTTCCGCGCGGTGTGGCGCTTCGCCAAGCTCTGAGTGGATCGGGGCAACGCGGTTCATTCACCCTTAGAGCAACCCACGGTTTCGTGCGCACGAAACCGGACATATCGACCTCCAAAATCCCGAAACACTCTTGTTTTAAGGAAAAACCTACCGAAGCACCGCGGTCGGTTTTACGATTCGGCGGCCCGATTCGTGCGCACGGCATGGACCGGTCTCGGAACACGAAAAGCCCACGGAGGTCGTCCGTGGGCTTTGCGAGGCCTGAATGGAGCCGGCGACAAACGGTCAGTTCTTAACTTCGTACTCGGCGTCGATCACGTCGTCGTCAGAGCCGCCGGACGCGTCTTCCGCCGGCGCGTCGTCGCCTCCGGGGGCGTCGC
Source organism: Planctomycetota bacterium (assembly GCA_039180415.1). GTDB lineage: Bacteria > Planctomycetota > Phycisphaerae > Phycisphaerales > Phycisphaeraceae > CAZIXN01. The sequence goes on from JBCDDH010000023.1 coordinate 28,612, forward strand.
CGGACTTGGCTTGTGACTCCGCCGCGGCGGCCTCGTACACCGCCTTGCCGAGGTCCTGGCTGTCGGCCTGAAGCTGGGTGAGGGCGGCTTTGAGCGCGTCCGCGTCGTCGCCCTTGACCTTCTCTTCGACGTTGCTGAGCGACGATTCGATCTTGCCGCGGACGTCGGCACCGACCTTTTCGCCGTGCTCTTCGAGCTGCTTGCGCGTCTCGTGGACCACCTGCTCGGCTTGGTTCTTGAGGTCGATCAGCTCGCGTTTGGCCTTGTCCTCGGCGGCGTGCGCTTCGGCGTCTTTTTTCATCTGCTCGATCTCAGACTCGCTCAGGCCCGAGCTGCCTTCGATCGTGATGTCCTGCGTCTTGCCGGTCGCCTTGTCGGTGGCTTTGACGTTGAGGATGCCGTTGGCGTCGAGGTTGAACTCGACCTCGATCTGCGGGACACCCCTGGGGGCCGGCGGGATGTTGTCGAGGTTGAACTTGCCCAGCGTGCGGTTGTCCTGGCTGAATTCGCGTTCGCCTTGGAGCACGTGGATCGTCACGGCGTTTTGGTTGTCGGCCGCGGTGCTGAACGTTTCCTTCTTGCTGGTCGGGATGGTCGTGTTCTTCTCGATCAGCTTGGTCATGACGCCGCCGAGCGTCTCGATGCCCAGCGAAAGCGGGGTCACGTCGAGCAGCAGCACGTCTTTTACATCGCCCTGCAGCACGCCGCCCTGGATCGCCGCACCCAGCGCGACGACCTCGTCGGGGTTGATGGACTTGTTGGGCTCTTTGCCGAAGATGTCTTGGGCGATCTGCTGCACCTTGGGCATGCGCGAGCTGCCGCCGACGAGCACGACCTCGTCGATGTCGGACGTGGACAGGCCGGCGTCCTTGAGCGCGGTCTGACACGGGCCCCGCAGGCGGTCGAACAGGTCGTCGCAGAGCTGCTCGAACTTCGTGCGGGTGAGGTTGATCATCAGGTGCTTCGGGCCGTCCTGCGTCGCGGTGATGAACGGCAGGTTGACCGTGGTTTCCTGCGATTGGCTGAGCTCGATCTTGGCCTTCTCGGCGGCTTCCTTGAGACGCTGCAAAGCCATCGGATCGTTGCGTAGATCAATCCCGTCCGATTTCTTGAACTCGTCGGCTAAAAAATTGATGAGTTTCTCGTCCCAGTCGTCGCCGCCGAGGTGGCCGTCGCCGTTGGTCGAGAGCACCTCGAACACGCCGTCGCCGACGTCGAGGATGGACACGTCGAAGGTGCCGCCGCCCAGGTCGAAGACGACGATCTTTTCGTTGGTCTTCTTGTCCAGGCCGTAGGCGAGCGCGGCGGCGGTGGGCTCGTTGATGATGCGGTCGACCTTGAGGCCCGCGATCTCGCCGGCTTCCTTGGTGGCCTGGCGTTGGCTGTCGTTGAAGTAGGCGGGCACGGTGATAACGGCGCTGCTCACCGACTCACCGAGGTAGTCCTCGGCGGTCTTCTTGAGGTTGCCCAGCACCATCGCGGAGATCTCCTGCGGGGTGTACTCCTTGCCCTTGGCGGCGACCTTGACGACGTCGTCGCCGCTGCCGAGCACTTCGTAAGGGACCATCTTCTGCTCGTCCTGCACCTCGTTGGCGCGGCGGCCCATGAAGCGCTTGATGGAGTAGACGGTGCCCTGCGGGTTGGTGACCTGCTGTTGCCGAGCGGGCTGGCCGACGAGGCGATCGCCCTTGTCGGTGAAGGCGACGATGGACGGGGTGGTGCGGTTGCCCGAGGCGTTGATGAGCACCTTGGGGGAACCGGCTTCCATGACGGCGACGACGGAGTTGGTCGTGCCCAGGTCGATACCGATGGTCTTGGACATGGGGTTTCCTTGTGCGTGGGGGGCGGGTCGTGGTTTGGTGGAAAAGTTGACGCCGGCGGGTGCGCAGGGCGTAGCTCGACACGAGTATCGGCAAGGCCGGTGCCAGCGAAATCCCGATGAGAAACCGTGTTTTTGGACCGCAATCGACGTTTGACGCTGCCAGCCGCCGGGAATCTGGTCCGACGGGTGTCATTCCGGCAGGCCCAGGAGACTCGTTGCTGAACCGCGTTCCGATCGACATTCTCGATTTCGAATCGCCTTGTTTTTTAGGGAGATTTGACGACGACCCACAAAAAGTGCAGGATTTCAAGGGCGATACGCGATTGATGATGCACCGGCGAACGAATTCGCCACAAAATCAGGGGAGAATCGACATTCTCCGGATCGCCTGATGATTCCCCGGCCGGGCCCGGCTCCGAACGTTTCGCCGGCCCGCCACGTTTCCCTCACGCCACCGCAAGGAGCGCACCATGGCCAAGAAAGTGACCAAGAAAGCCCCCGCCGCCAAGCCCCCGACCAAGTCGGAGATCTACCGGACGATCGCCGAGCAGACCGACCTGACGCGCAAGGACGTCGTGGCCGTCTGCGACGCGTTGACCGACCTGATGGCCAAGAGCCTCAAGAAGCACCAGCAGTTCAACCTGCTCGGCCTCGCGAAGATGACCCTGGTCAAGAAGCCCGCGGTCAAGGGCGGCAAGCTGGTCCGCAACCCGTTCACGGGCGAGATGGTCCCGCAGAAGCCCAAGCCCGCGAGCAAGAACGTGAAGGTCCGCGCGATGAAGGGGCTGAAGGACCTAGTCAACTAAGACCAAGCCTTCGAATCACGCCAACAAAGAACGCCCACGGATTCTGTCCGTGGGCTTCTTTCGTATTTCGGGGAGCCGCGCGGCGGACGTGGCTCAGTCTTCGGTGAGTTGATGGCGCGTGAGGTCCATGAGGTGCTGGTGGGTGCCCAGTGTGGCGGGGCCGGCGGTTTTCGGGTCGGCCCCGACGACGGGTTCGGCCGGGGGCTTGCGGGGGGTGTAGCCGCCGTCGCCGTCCATGTCCCAGGCGAAGCGTCGATCGGCGTCAAGGGTGTCCAGGACGGTCTGCAGCTTGGCCTGGGCGGCCTTGTCGTACACGGGGGTGATGCACTCGACGCGGTTGTTGAGGTTGCGATACATCCAGTCGGCGCTGCCGATGTAGTACTCGCGCTGGCCGCGGTTGTGGAAGGTGAAGATGCGCGAGTGTTCGAGGAACCGGCCGATCACGCAGGACACGCGGATGTTCTCCGACAGGCCCGGCACGCCCGGGCGCAGGCAGCAGAAGCCGCGGACGTGCAGCGCGATGTCCACGCCGGCATTGGAGGCTTCGTAGAGCTTGCGGACCAGGTGCTGGTCTTCGAGCTGATTCATCTTCGCGACGATGCGTGGGCGGTCCGGGTCGGCAGGGTCGGCGCCGCGCTTCCGCCAGTCGGCGCAGTGCTCGATCTCGCGATCGATCATCTGGACGAACCGGCGGCGCATATTGACCGGCGCGACGAGCAGGTGCCGGAAGTCTTTCTTGATGCTGCGCCCGGTGAGGAAATGGAAGACCTCGATCAGGTCTTGCGTGATCCGTGGGTCGCAGGTGAAGAGCCCGAGGTCGGTGTAGAGGTTGGCGGTCTTGGAGTGGTAGTTCCCGGTGCCGACGTGGGCGTAGACCTTCATGCCGTCGCTTTCTTTGCGAACGACGACGGCGGTCTTGGTGTGGGTCTTGAGGCCGACCAAGCCGTACACGACGTGGATGCCGGCCTTCTCGAGGCGGCGGGCCAGCGCGACGTTGCGTTCCTCATCGAAGCGGGCCTTGAGTTCGACGAGGCAGACGACCTGCTTGCCCGCTTCGGCGGCGCGGATGAGCGCCGGGATGAACGGCGAATCGGCGGCGGTGCGGTAGAGCGTGAGCTTGAGGGCGACGACGTCGGGGTCGGTCGCGGCGGCGTTGATGAAACGCTCGACGGAAGCGGCGAACGACTCGTAGGGGTGGTGCACGAGCAGGTCGCCGTTGGCGATGATCTCGAAAATGTTGGCTTCGGGGTCGGCGAGGCGTTTGGGGACGGTGGGCGTCCAGGGTTCGTACTTAAGGTCGGGCCGGGAGACGGAGCCGTGGATGGTCCAGAGGTCGGTGTAGTCCAGCTCGCCGGGCATCTCGTAGACGTCGTCGGCGCGCAGCCTCAGCTCGTGGAGCAGGAACCGGTTCATCGGGTGGTGCGGGGAGTCGTCGACCTCGAGGCGGACGGCGTTGGCGAACCGACGGTCGCGAAGCTCCTGATTGATAAGCTCGAGCAGGTCTTCGGCGTCTTCCTCGTCGCGGTCCACGTCGGCGTTGCGGGTGACGCGGAACGGCTCGACGTGCTGGATTTCCATCCCCTCGAACAGGTCGTCGAGGTTGTGGCGGATGATGTCCATCAGGCGGACGAAGCGCGTGCTCCCCGAAGATTTTCCGCCGGCCGAGCCGTCTTCGCACGGCAGGGCGAGCCACTGCGGCAGCACGACCGGCACCTTCACCCGGGCGAACTGGAAACGCAGCGCGTCGTCCTCGTCGCGCTCGGCGATGTCGTAACGCTTCACCCCCTTGGGCCCGCGGAGCATGACGCCCAGCGACGTGGAGAGGTTTGACAGGAACGGGAACGGGTGCCCGGGATCGACGGCGAGCGGGGTACAGATCGGGAAGAGGTTTTTGCGGAAATAGTCGCCGCAGAACGCGAGCTCGGCGGGCTCGAGCTCGTCCCACTCGAGCAGGAAGATGCCCTCGTGTCGCAGCTTGGGCTGGAGGTCGCGTTTGAAGCAATCGGCCTGCTCGGTGAGCATGGGGAGCACGATCTGCCGGATCGCGTTGAGCTGGTCTTCCGCCGTCAAGCCGTCGGGCGTGCGGGTGAGCAGGCCGGCTTTGATCTGGCGCTTCAAACCGCCGACGCGCTTCTGGTAGTACTCGTCGAGGTTGGAATTGAAGATCGCGAGGAAGGCGAGGCGCTCGAGCAGGGGCGTGCGGGGGTCGAGCGCGACGGCCAGGACGCGGCGGTTGAAGGCCAGCCACTGGACTTCGCGGTTGAGGAATTCGGTCGAGGTGGCGAACGCGGCCGGAGCGGGCGGCGGCACCGAATCGGGTACCACGAACGTATCTTCAAGGAAACCGTCGGCGTGGGTTTCCGGGTCGGCTTCCCGAGCGGCTTCCGGGGGCGGGGCGAGGGCGGGGGGTTCGTCGGAGCGGTTCATGACGGCGAGGGGTTGGAGCCGAGGACGGGAAACCGAACCAGCATATGAGGCCCGGCGAAAAAGCCGAGGCGATTCGGGAGTTGCCCGGGGGTTTCTCCCGACCGGCCTCCTCCGTGGGAACTCCGAACGCCGGCCACGTCCGGGGTCAGTGGCCCGGCCCCGCGTCTTCGTCGAGTTGGAGCAGCAAGCGGAGGCGGTCGAGGCGGACGCGGTCCAAGGCGGGGCCGTTGGGTCCGGGCTCGACGCGGAGCTGCAGGGAAGTCGCGTCAAGCGGCACGGTGAACGGCAGGGGCGTGTCGGGCGGCAGCGGGCGGTTCAGCGCGTCGCCGGCGTCATCGGCGACGACGAGCGTGGCGTCGGCGAGCGCCGCGGCGTCGGGGGCCAATCGGGCGGGCAGGGTGAGCGTGGCCCGCCCGGCGAGACGGACCGCCCGAGCGCGAGCGGGCAAGTCGAAGTCGAGCGCGACCGGGGCGTGGACCCAGGCCTGGGGGCCGTCGTGCGGATCCAGCACGAGCTTCGGGGGGAACGACAACCCAAAGGCGTTGCCCGCGTCGTCGCCCACGCGCGGCGGCAGGGTGGTGAGGTCGATCAAGCGGTAGCCCGAAGCGGCGAAATCGATCTGGGCGACGTCGGTGATCGGCACGGCGCGGCGGGCGTCGTCGTCGACCACGGACTGCCGGGGCAGACCGAGCGTGTCGGCGACCAGCGTGGGCGTGATGTGGGCGTGCGTCTCGTCGAGCCGGGCGGCGCGGGCGTGGACCCGGCTGCTATCGCGGAGTTCGAACACGTCTTCCGCGGCGAAGACGGGCTGAGCTGGATTGGCCAGCCGGACGCTGGACAGCGCGTCCCACGTCAACGTCACGTCGCCGGTGTCGGTTTCGAGCGTGAGGCCGTTGTCATCAAGCGCGGCGACGAAGCCGGAGAGCACGTCGCCGTTCCGTAGGGTGGCGGTGTCGTCGAGGGGCGCCGCTGAGGCGCCGTCGGACCAGGTCTGACGATGCGGGCTCGGGCGGTCACGGTCGACGTCGACTCGATCGACGCGTTGCACGCGTTCGAGCGGCACGGCGACGACGCCGAGCGCGGCATGGGTCCAACGGAGCGTGTCGGCGGCGGCCGCGCCGGGCGGCGGCGCGGGCACGCCGACCCAGCGTTGACCGTCAGTAAGCGTCAGCGCCCAGAACGCGCGAGCCGGTTCGGCGTCGGGCGCCGCGGCCTCTTTGACCGGCGTTTCTAGGGCCGGCGGCGTGAAGGTGAGCCGAACGATGTCGCGGATCGCGCGCTGCCGCAGCACGCCCGCCGCGTCGTACAGCGCGGCGACACCGTCGTCGATCGACACGACGCGTACGGGCCGATCTCTCAGCTGCGCGTCGGTGAGCGTGGCGGGGGTGACCCCCCGGGCGGACCCCACGAGCAGAGCCCCAAACACCGCGAGACCGACGCCAATCCGGCGGCCCGTCCCACGGCCCTGAACCTCGAACAACTTCCGCAGCGTCACGTTCACCTCTGAAATATCGGCAATAACCGATTCGGGATTTGCAAGATCAGCAGGCTCATGCCCGTGGCGTACGACGCGCCGTGGCTGCTGGTCCACGAGCCGTCTTCAGCCTGCCGATTTAACAGCTCGGCCCGCATCGCGGGGAACCACGTCGCCCAGTGCTCGCCCCCCGCCAGAAACGTCGCCTGGGCGGCGTAGTAGTGGCCGTAAAAATAGTGCCCGCCTCCGCTGAGATTGGCCTGCAGGGACCGCATGAGATACGCCAATCCCTTGGTCACCGCGTCGTCCTCATACACGCCGGCGTACTGCAATGAGGCCACGCCCGCCGCGCTACGCGGGTACGCCGAGTTGCCCTGGCTGAGCATGTACCGAAACCCGCCGTCGCCGGGGTTCTGGCACTGCCGGACGTACGCGATGGCGCGGTCGATGGTTGCCTTGGGCACGCTCAGCCCCGCGTTGCGTGCCGAGCGCAGCGCCATGATCTGCGTGATCGTCACCGAGATGTCCGCGTCGAACGGCCGGGGGTGATACCGCCAACCGCCCTCGTCGTTCTGCGTGTCGACGATCAGGCGGATGGCTTTCTGCAACACGTCGCGCAGCCGGGGGTCCTGGGTTTGGCCGTAGAGCTCGCCGAGGAACAGCGCCGCGTAGCCATGCCCGTACATCGGGCCGTGCGAAGTATCGGCGGCGATCAGCCCGGACTCGCCGGCGTGGTTGATGATGAACTCGGCCGCGCGGCGAACATTCTCACCATACGCGCCACGGCCGGGCATGTGCCCATCGGCCAGGAACGCCAGCCCGGCGATGCCGGTGATGCCGACGTGTCGGCCGTAACGCTCGCCGCCGAAGCTGCCGTCGTCGGCCTGGGCGTCGGCCAAGAACGCCAGCCCGCGTTGGACGGCGGCCTGGAGTTCGGGCGTGATTTCCACGAAGTCCTGCGCGGCCGCGGGACGCGAGATCAGGAAAACTAAAAAGATCGAAGAGATCAGGAACACGCAAACAACTTCAGTCGGCACCGAAGCGCGACGCTTCGCTCTTGTTGATCTTCTGGGCTTTATCGATCTGCTGGGTCTCGTGTTCATCGCCCCGCCTCCTCGGCCAATCGCCGGTAGTACGCCTCGGTCGCGTCGCGGTAGATCGGGCTATACGGCTCGTCCAGCCCGTCGGTCAACGCGTCGCGCAGCCGCGGCGGCAACGCGCCCCATTCGCTGCGCATCTCGTCGAGGCTCTGTTCGGCGGTCTGCGGGTCTTGGGCCGAACCGGGCGAAAATGCGCCGTCGCTGGAGGCGTTGCTTTGACCCGTCGCGGCTTGCGCGCTTTGGCCGGCGGCTTGTTGGTTGTTGCCCGGCTGGCCTTCCTGCCCCTGGCCGGGTTGGTTTTGTTGGTTGTCGCCGTCGCGCGGCTGGCCCTGGCCGGAAGACTCCGAGCTCGAAGAACTGGGCGGCGGGGAAGCCGCCGCGGCCGCGATGAGCTGGTCCAGGCGGTCGAGCACGCGCTGCTGGAGGCGGCGGGTCGGCAGGCCGGTCTGCGTGGCGTCGAGCCGCTCGGTCACCTCGGTCATCTCCGCCACGGCGAGCGCAAAACTCTCGGTCAGCGTCGGTCCCTGAAGCGTGTCGGCGACGTCGTCCGCGACAGTGGGCGGCGGGCCGTCCGCCGAGGACGGCGTCGGCTCGGCCGGAGCGGACGGCTCGAGGCCCAACAACTCGTCGAGCGTTGGATCGGCGGACGCGGGGCCGGCCTTGAGCAACGCCAGGCAGAGCAGGCACACCGAACTCGCCGCGAAGCGTCGCGCGGTGCGGGGGTCAAGGTGTCGCATCGGCGTCCTCCGGGTCGGCGGGGGGTTCGACTTCGGGCACCGGCTGCGGGAGGGGCTGGGCTTGGCGTTGCTGGCGTTCCATCTCCAGTTTCAGACGCTCCGCGAGGCGGGTGAGTTCGCGCTGGGTTTCGGCGAGCCGTTGGACCTCGGCCCGCGCGGCGGGGTTTTCGGGGTTGGGCCCCAACAGTTCGTCGGCCAACGCGGTGCGCTCCAGGAGGCCGGCCTGTTCGCCGCGCAGCAGCTTGAGCTGCGCGGCGTCGGGGATGACCTCCGCGTTGCCACCGCCCCCGCCGCCGCCCCCGCCTTGCTGTTCCGCGAAATCGTTCTGGGGCGGCGGCGGGATCAGCGCGTCGGCCATCGCTCGCAAGCCCGAAACCACCGCCGCCTGAGCCAATGGAACCGCCACGGCGTCGACGTCGCCGCCGCCCCGCAACCCCGCCAGCGCATCGGCCGCTCGCGCGTCCAGCCGGTCGTGCATCGACTCGAACACGATCTGGCCGCTGACTTTTTCCCGAAGTGCGCCCAGGTCTGCGGCGATGGCGTCCTGCGGCTCGGCGAACCGGCGGAGCTCCGCGCGGTCGCGACGGTCGAGTGCCGCCTTGGTCGCCAAGGGCTGGGCCTCCAACCGCAGCGCGTCCTGCCGCTCGGCCAACTCAAGGTACGCCTCGCGGAGCTGAGCCCGCTGCGCCTGTGCGTCTTGTTCGCGCTGTTGCTGCTGCGCTTCGCGCACCGCTTCCAGGGCGCGTTCCAACGCGTCGATCGTGTCGTTCTGGCCGTCGCGGCCGACTTCGGGTCGGCCCATGCGGAGCGCGCCGACGGCGCCCGCCGCGGCGTCCGCGGCTTCGTCCAGCACGGGGACGATCGGCTCGGTGGCGGGGTCGCGTTCGGCGTCGGTCTGCACCACCACGACCCGCTGCCAAAGCCCGGCCTGCGGTTCGGCCAAGGCCTGAACCAACGCCGCGGCATCGGCGTCGAGCGCGACGTCGGCGGCGTCTTCCGCTTCTTCGGGAGCGGGCAAGCGGTCGCGCAGGACGCGCTGGTCGGCGATCAGGCGCTCGATACGCTCGGCCAATTCACGCAGCCGACGCTGCAACCGCTCGCGCCGCTTGGCGTCTTGCCGGCCCATCTGCTCGAGCATGCGGTCCAGCGTGTCCAGCGCATCGAGTTGGCGCTGACCCGCCTGCGACAAACGGTTCTGGCCGGCCTGCTCGGCGCCGCGCTCCATCTGCTGCCGCAGGCCCTGGCGTCGCGCCACCTCCGCGGCTTCGGCCAACGCTTCGGCGGCGGCCTGGTCCGCGTCACGTTCGCTGGACTGGGCCAACGAATCGGCCGTCGACGACATGCGACGCACCAAGTCCCGGCTCTGGTCCGCCAGCTCGGCCTGACGCTCCGCGAGCCGCTCCACGCCCTGTCGCTGCGACTCGGTGAGCTCGTCCATGCTCCGCCCGGCCGTCTGCGGGAGCAGCGCCCGGGTGTCCAGCGCGACGGCCTCCTGCTCGGCCCGGAGCGCCCCGATCTCCAGCCGCAGACTCAACGCGTCGCCGCCCTGATCAAGCAACTCGGCGAGCTCGGTGAGCTTTCGCTCCGCGTCGGCCTGGGCTTGACGGGCGGCGGCCTCGGCGGGCGGCGTATCCCGAGCGAATTGCTCGGCGGCTTGGCCGCTGGACTCGGCGGCTTCGTCGAGCAGGCGTTGGGCGTCGGCGATGAGTTCGTCCAGCTCGGCTTCGCGCAGCTTGTTTTGTTCGAGTCGGCGCTTCGTGGCGTCAAGCCGCGAGGCCGCCGGGGCGGCGCCCCGCGTGAGGCGTTCCTGCGGGCCGGCCAGGTCGGCGGGCGTGTCGGGCTGCGCCCGGCGGAGGCCGGCCTGCTCGATGCGGAGGCGTTCGGCGGTGCGGCGGACGGCCGCCAACTCGCGCTGCACCTCGCTCAGCAGCGTGGCGGCGTCGATGATCGTGAGGCGGCGCGGCACCGCGGCGGTGGGCGGACGGTCGCCCCGCGACGTATCGAAGACGTCCTGCGCGAACGCGTCGAGCACCGCTACATCGCCGGGACGCAGGTCGTAATCCGCGAGCTTGAGCAACAGGTCGGCCGAAAGCCGCTCGGCGGGGCCGGGCCGCAGGGCGAGGGTTTCGACGCGAAGGGCCGGCGGCTCGGCGAGCTCGAGTTCGGGCTCGTCGGCGTTGCGCGTGGGCACGCCGAGCGCGACGCTTAGTTCGAGCAAGCCCACGTCGTCGGAGGCCTGCACGCGGACGGGCAGCTCCGCGGTGGGCAGCAGCGACAGGTCGGTCGCGGGCTCGAGGATGCCGACGGTGGGCGGTGCGTCGGGCGTGGTGACCACGCGCAGCCGTCGGGTGGCCGTGTCGGTCAGGCCGTGCTTGTCTTTGAGCAGCAGCGCGATCGTGGTCGCCTCGTCCACGGTTTGGCGCAGCGTGAGCGTGCGGCCGTCGAAGCCGATCTCAGCGCCTGGAGCCAGGTTGGTGAACCACGCCGCGGCGGCTTGGGCGGTCGCGTCGACCCGGGCGTTGAGCGTGAAGGTCAGATCAAGCTGGGAGCCCTGCACGGCGTTGAGCGTGCCCAGGCGTTCGGCGGCGGCGGGCAGGTCGACGCGTTGGGTCGGCACGTACGGCCGGGCGTAGGCGGGCGGCACGATCGTCGCGGCGGCGGCGGCGAGGCTCGGCCGGAGCACCACGGGGATCTCGATCGGCGCGGTCGCGTCGTCGCCCGCTTCGACCGTGGCGACCAGGCGGGCGGGCTCGTCGCTGCCGACCAGGCGGCGGGTGAGCTCGGCGGGCGGATCGATCTGCGCGGCGAAGCTTGGCGCCGGGGGCGCGGACGGGTCGCCCGAAGCGCTGCGGAGAGCTTGGCTCTGCGGGTTCATCAGCACCCGCCGGGTCCCGCCACGCCACGCCGGCTGATCCGCCCCGTCGTGCTCGAAGCGGTACGCCAACCAAACCCGCAGCCCGTCGGCCATCCCTCGCCGGACCTCGGCCCCCAGCCGGACCGGCGTGTCGGCCGCGAGCACGGTCGGCCAACCCACCGCCGCGACGTCCACCCGCTTGGGCCACGCCGCGTCGCCCAGGGGCAGCAGCCAACGCTGCGCCGCGACCTTGGCCGACGCCGGCGCGACCGACACCACGCCCACCAAGACCGCCACGCCCGCCAACGCCCCGTACAACGAACGACGCGTCGCCTTGGGATCGACCAGGTCCCCGAAGCGACGCCCCGTCGCCCGGCGGGTCGCTTCCGCGATCGTGGCGACCGCCAACGGGTCGTCGGCCGCCCGCGCGATCCCCGACAACGCCGGCGTCCGGCCGAACCCGCTCAACTCCAAGCCGCTCGCCAACCAGCCCCGCAGGTCCGGGAACAACCGCTCGGCCCGCAAGGCCATCTCCGACACGCTCGGCCCGAACGACAGCGCCCGCCCCACCCGGCCCCACAACCACACGCCCGCCGCCGCGACCAATCCCACGAGCACGATCAGCCGCAACCACCCCGGCAGCCGCAACAGCCAGTCGATCAAGCCCAGCGCGACGCAGGCCGGCGCCGCGACCGCGGCGAACTGAGCCAGCCGACGCACCACCAGCAGCCGACGCGCCCGTCGGCCCGCCGCGTCGAGTTGTCGGGCGATGGATTCCAAAACAAACCACGGCGAGCCGCGAAAGCGACGGATCGATTCAGGCCAATCGCATCGCTCGCCGTGCCGACCATTCTAGAGCCAGCAGCCCGATCAGCAGCGCAAAAGCCAGGGGCGAATGGGCCACGCTCTCCGTGCGGTCGTCCGCGATGCGCCGAGCGACGCTGGGCACCACCTGAGGGTCGTTCAGCGTCGCCAACGCGTCCAGCGGGATCACCGCGCCGCCGGTCGCTTCCGCGAGCTGCATGAGCTTGGCGTGGTCGGCTTCGGGGTTCCGCAGTTCGTCGTCCGCCGCCGCGATTTCGATCTGTGTCTGCACGTCCAACGCCGACAACGCCGGGTGCGTGACCCGCGCCACAAACTCGCCCGGCCGGTCCGCCGTCCACACCGCGCTGAACCGCCGCTCGCCGTCGTCCGCCTCCGCCGCGTCCCGCTTCACTTCTCGCAGCAGCAACTCCACCCCGCCCCCCGAGCCGGACGCATCCGCGGCCAGCCGCACCGGCACGTCCGCCACCCCCGCCGGCAACAGCCCCGCGTCCGCCACCACCAAATCCAACACCACCGACCCGCCCTCGTTCACCCGCCGGCTCGACGCCTCCAGGCGCACCCGCGCGTCGTCCACCGCCACCGCCCCCCGGCCCAGCATCCGCACCAGCTGCACGTAAAACCGCTCGGGGAACCGCTCGCCCACGCCCCGCCGCCAACGCCAGGTCTCGTCCGTCGCCACGTACACGCTCTGGCCCGCCCCGTACCGCATCCGCGTCACCACCGGCAGCGCCCCGGCGCTCTCCCGAGCCTGCCCTTCCGCCAAACCCACCGCCAACACCTCTGCGGTCGGCTTGAGCACGCCCACGTCCTGCACCCAACGCAGCGCCCCCAACCCCGCGGGCCACCGCGACATCTCCGGACCGCTCGCTTCCGCGAACCGCCCGTCTTCGTCCCCCAACTGCAACACCGCCAACGCCTCCGCCAACCCCGTCGGTTCGACCGTCACGAACCCGCCCTCCATCGCCGCCACCGCCCCGGGCTCCACCATCGGCAGCACGTCCGCCAACCGCGTCCCCGCCCAACCACCCGGCACAAAGCCCGGCCCCGCCAACCACAGCATCCCCACCCCCGCCCGGCTCACCCGTTCCCGCAACAACTCCACCTGCTCGTCCCCGAAATACGCCGCCGGCACGTCCCCCAGAATCACCACGTCGTACCGGGCCCACTCTTCCGCGTCCGCCGGGAGCCGCGTGATCGGCGTGTCCCCTTCCTGAGCAAAATTCGCGTCGGCGCTCAGCAGCAAGATGCTCGAATCGATCGACGCCTCCCGCACCAGCAGGTTCTTCAAATACCGGTACTCCCACCGCGGCGTGCCTTCCACGTAAAGCACCCGGATCGGCCGGTCCACCACTTCCACCGAAAGCGCCGCCCGGTTGTTCGACGCGTTCAACTCCGAAACCGTCGGACCGGTCGCTTCCGCGGCCAGTCCCGCCTCCACCACCCACTCCCGCGGGCCCGCTTCCACCTCGGTCGCCTCCAACCGCACCGGACCGCGCGATTGTTCTGCACTCAGCGTCCGCTCGTCTAACACCGCGTCGTCGCCGGGCTCGTCCGTGCCCTTCGTGTCCACCAACCGCACCACCACCTCCGGGGCCGTCGCTCCGCCGGCCCCGGCCCCCCGCACCTCCAGCCCCACGCTCACCGGCACCACGTCCCCCGCGAACGCCCGTCGCGGCCCGTCCACCCGCGTCACCGCCACGTCCAAGCCCCCGTCCGCCGCCCCCAACGGCACCGCCAACACCCGCACCGCCGACTGCCCCAGCCGCGCCACCAACCCCGACGAAACCTCCTCACCGCTGCGGCCGTCGCTCACCACCACCACCCCCGCCACCGGCCGGCCCGCCGTCCGCCGCACCGCCTCCTCCACCGCCGTCCGCAGCCGCGTCCCCAACTGGTCCGCTTCTCCCAACGCCACCGGCAAGCCGAATCCATGTTCTCGATCTTCGGGATCCCCTCGATGTCCCGGATCGCCGAGCCCGAACACCCGCTCCCCAAACCCCAGCCAACGCACCTCCCGCGTCTCGTCCAGCCCCGCCGCCACCTCCGGCCACTGCGCCGACAGCGCCGCCCGCAACGCCGACTCCCGCGACGGGGTCGTCTCGCCCATGTCCTCCACCGCCAGCGACGCCGACCGGTCTACCAGCATCACCAACACGTCCGGCTCCACCCGCTCCTCCCGCCGCACCGCCTCCGGCCCGCACAGCAGCACCACCACCAAGCCCAACACCAACCCCCGCGCGGCCGCCAACCCCAATCGCCACGCCCGCCCGCCCATCAGCCGGCGATACACCCCCACCACAAACGCCCCGATGCCCAACGCGATCAGCGCCCACCCCCACGCCGGCACGTCCACCGCCAGCCGCAGCGACACGTCCCCCGCCCCCAGGC
>JBCDDH010000024.1:0-42874 GCA_039180415.1 Planctomycetota bacterium
CAAAACCGTGTGGTACTACCCCCGGATCAAGGCCTGGATCAACCGCATCGGCCTCCGCAACCCCGGCCTGGGCTGGGTCGAGCGCAAACACGCCGCCGGCAAGCTCGACCCCAGCGACAAGCTCATCAGCATCCACGGCTTCGACGAGCCGCAATGGCTCGACCTGCTCGAACGCACTGCGGCGCTCCAGCCGTTGGGCATCGAACTCAACATGAGCTGCCCCAACGTCGGCGAAGTCTCCTGGCCCGCGTCGCTGTTCCCCGCGTCGGTGGAGATCGAACGAAAGCAAAGCGTCCCGGTTGTCGTGAAGCTCCCGCCGGTGCGTTACGCCGAAATGGCCAAGGCCGCGGTCGACGCGGGGCTCACCCGCTTCCACGCATGCAACACGCTGCCCGTGCCCGCCGGCGGGCTGTCCGGTGCGCCGCTCAAGCCCGTCGCGCTCGCGTGCGTCGCCGAGCTGCGAAACACGTACGGCGACGCGATCGAGATCATCGCCGGCGGCGGCATCCGCGAGCCCCAGGACATCGACGACTTCCGCCGGGCCGGAGCGGACGCGTTCGCGATCGGCACGAAGGTGATGAACCCGCTGTACCTGGTACATCATGGAGGTTTGCGCGGGCTGATCGAGCGGGCGTCGGCTTAGGCTGTTTGCATGATCGACCCCCAGCCTTCGCACGGCCGATACACGCTGCGCCCCGTCCGCGACGACGACGAATCCTGGATGTGGCCGGCGGGCAAAGAAGCGCTCCGCCCGTACGTCGCGCCATTTTTCGGTTGGGAAGAAGAAGTGGCTCGCGGCTTCTTCGACCGCAGCTGGCGAAAACGCCAGGTGGTTGAGGTCGACGGGCAGCGGGCCGGCTGGATCGAACTGGCGATCGAGGGCACGTCGTTGTATCTCCACGAGATTGGGTTGCTGCCGGAGTTTCGCAACGCCGGCCTGGGCAGCCGGATCATTGACGACGTGTGCCAACACGCCGACGCCCAAGCACTAAACGTTGAATTACAGGTGCTCGTCACCAACCCGGCACAGCGCCTCTACGAGCGGATGGGCTTTCGTCCTGCGCATTTCAAGATGTTCCGGCCGCCGGGCGGCTGGAAACACGAGCCTCCGCGTGAACCCGTGGAATGACGGCCGGCTTACCGCGTTTCCGATTTACTCGCCTCAGAACAAACGGCGGTCCGAGTCAGCTGTCGTAACTGCCGTCTGCGGATCGGCTCGGACTTGCATCGACTTTCAACGCGTACACCACTTCATCGATCAAACTTCCGTCCCGACCCAGATGATCGGCCTCAAGGATTCGCTCCTGCCGCATCCCCAATTTTTCCAGTACCCGACGTGACCGGACGTTGCGCACATCCGTGGACGCCCACACGCGGCGTAAAGTGAACGCCTCGGCGGCCCATGTCATCGCCGCTTGGGCGGCTTCGGTCGCGAGGCCTTGGCCCCACCAGTCGCGGCCGATCGCGTAGCCCAGCATGACGGAAGAGCTCTCGATTTGAACTTCGAAATTCAGGTTGCCGATCACGCGCTCCTCGAATTCCACCGCGAAGATCGGCGAGGTTGCCCACGGCTCCGCCTGATTCGTGGCGACGAACGCTTCGGCGTGCTCTCGCGTGAACGGGAAAGGGATGTGAGGCAGGAAGCGGACGAACTCGGGGTCGTTGCGGTAGGCCCGGGCGTCTTCGACGTCGCCGGGCTGAAACGGCCGCAGCCGCAGCCGCTCCGTTTGCAGGATGGTGGGCCTCGGCATGGCCCGAGGTTACACGCGGTCCTTCGGCGTGATCGGCCGCCGCACCTTGAACGCGCGTTTGCCTTTGAACTGGCCGAGGCTGCCGATGAACTTGCGGCGGTCGCCCACATCGAGAGACAGCGGGGCGGTGGCGGGCTTTTCGGTGAGGATGACGTCGCCGACTTCGAGGTGGGCCAGGTCCGCGACGCTGAGCTTGGTCTCGGCGAGGACGGCGGAGACGCGGAGCTTGGCGGAGTCCAGGTGGTCGGTGAGGCGCTGCTGTACGACCTCGTCCTTGGCCTTCTTGCGGTAGGCGGCCCAGGTCTGGTTGCTGAGCTTTTCGATCACCGGCTCGATCACGGCGTAGGGGATGCACAGGCTCATCGTGCCCGCGCGGCTGCCCATCTTCAGCTCGAAGCCGACGACCACCACGACCTCGTTGGGCGCGACGATCTGCACGAGCGCGGGGTTGCTCTCGGTTTCTTTGAGCTGGAAGTCGGCCTCGACGATGTTCTCCCACGATTCGTGCATGCACTGCATCGCGCGGTCGATGATCTTGCCCACCAGCCGGGCCTCGATGGCGGTGAGCGGGCGCTGCGGGATGAACAGGTCGGCGTTGGAGCCGCCGAGCAGCCGGTCGATCACCGGGTAGATGATCAGCGGGCTGATCTCCAGGCACATCTGGCCTTCGAGCGGCGGGCAGGACACGAGGTTGAAGCAGGTCGGGTTGGGCAGCGAGTGCGTGAACTCGCTGAAGGTCATTTGCTCGATGTTGGCGACCTTGACCTCGATGATGGTGCGGAGGAAGCCGGACAGGGCGGCACCGAAGTTGCGGGAGAACGCCTCGTGGAGGTGTTCGAGGGCCCGCATCTGGTCTTTGGAGACGCGTTCGGGGCGCTTGAAGTCGTAGTGGCGGACTTCGACGTCGGCGGTGACCAGGCCGCCCAGGCGGCGGGAGAAGACCTGGGTGCCTTCGTCGATCGGTGAGCCGGCGGCTTCGTCGGATTCGACGGCGGAAAGCAGGGCGTCGACTTCGTTTTGGTCGAGGACTTCGGCCATGCAGCGGTTATCGGTCGCCCCGGGAAGATTTCTCCGGAAATCGAGGCGCTCAGTTCTCCAGCACCAGCCGGTAACGCGGGCTGCCGGTCTTGAGCTTTTCAAAGGCGTCGTTGACGTCGGCCATCCTGTAGGTCTCGGTCACGGGGGCGAGCCCCTGGCGGGCGCAGAAATCGAGCATCTGACGGGTGGTCGCGACGCTACCCAGGGGCGAGCCGGCGAGGGACTTCTGGCCCAGGATCAGCGGGAAGCTGTTGCCTACGCCGAAGCCATCGATCACGGCCCCGACGGTGTGCAGCACGCCGCCGGGCGCGAGCGTGTTGACGTAGGCGTCCCAATCGAGCGAGACGTTGGTCGTGTTGATGATGAGGTCGAACGAGCCGGCCAGCGCGTCGAGCGCCCCGTCTTCTTTGACGTTGACGAAGTGACCGGCTCCGAGTCGGCGGGCTTCGGCTTCCTTGTCGGCCGAGGTGGAAAACGCGGTGACGTCGGCACCGAAGCCCTTCGCGAACATCAGGGCCATGTGCCCGAGGCCGCCGATGCCGATGACGCCGACGCGCGACAGGGCGTTGACGCCGTGCTGGATGAAGGGCGTGAACGCGGTGATCCCGCCGCAAAACAATGGGCCGGCCTTCTTGGCGTCCAAGCCTTCGGGCAGGGGCGTGGCCCAGCCCCAATGGCAGCGGACTTTGTCGGCGAAGCCGCCGTGGCGGTGCACGATGGTTTGTTCTGGTTCGTTGACGCAACGGTTGTGTTGGCCGCCCATGCACTGGTCGCAGTGCATGCACGACTTGGAGAACCAGCCGAGGCCGACGGTGTCACCGGGCTGGAGGTTCGGGACGCGCTCGCCCACCGCGGCGACGGTGCCGGTGACCTCGTGGCCACCGACGAAGGGGTAGGCGGTCATGCCCCATTCGTTGTCGAGCATGGACAGGTCGGAGTGGCAGATGCCGCAGGCGATGACGTCGATCTCGACGTCGTCGGGGCCCAGCTCCGGCAGGTCGTATTCGAAGGGGGTAAAGGCGGCGGAGGCTTCGGAAGCGGCGTAGGCGTGGGCGGTGGTCATGGCGGCTCCGGTACGCGGGGCATGGGGCGATCCGAACGACGCGGCAGGGTAGGCCGGCCCGTGTGGCTGCCGCCGGGTTGCACGTTGGTCGCAAAGGGGTAATATTTCCGAGCAGTTTGTCTGAATAAACATTCAGAGGCCGCCCCCGCTCGGCCGTCCCGGCCCACCGTCGACCCTCGCCCGCACGGAACGAAACCATGCCCCCCGCCCGCCGTTGGAGCATCATCGCCCTCGCCGCGGTGGTCGCCGTGTCCGCGTACTACCTCATGCCCGCCAAACTGCCGGGCGCCGACGGCCCGGTTGCGATCCCCGAGGCCGCCCGCCGCGCGACGTGCATCTTCCTCGTGGCGGTCATCTTCTGGGCCACCGAGGTCATCCCGCTCTACGCCACCAGCCTCTGCGTCATCGGCATGCAGGTGCTCTTCATCGCCGGCAGGGGCGGCATGGGTGAGAAGTTCCCCGCCGTCGACGGCTCGGCGGTCACCGGCCTGCCTTCCGCCCAGGTGTATTTCAACCCTTTTGCCTCGGGCATCATCATCCTGTTCATGGGCGGCTTCCTCCTGTCCGCCGCCGTGACGAAACACCGCCTGGACCGCAAGATCGCCTCGCGCATCCTCCGGCCGTTCGCGAAGAAACCCGTCACGCTGATCTTCTCGGTGATGCTCATCACCGCGTTCTTCTCGATGTGGATGAGCAACACCGCGACCGCCGTAATGATGCTCGCCATCATTGCTCCGATCGTGCGTTCCCTGCCCGAAGACGACAAGTTCCACCGCGGGGTGATCTTGGCCGTGCCCTTCGGCGCGAACATCGGGGGCATCGGCACGCCGATCGGCACGCCGCCCAACGCCGTCGCGCTCGCGGCGCTACGCAAGCAGTTCCCCGAATTGTCGCTCAGCTTCCTGGACTGGATGGTGATGGCCGTGCCGCTCGCGCTGATCTTGATCGCCGCCGCGGGCGTGGTGCTGCTGGTCATGTTCAAGCCCGCCAAGGGCACGACGATGCCGGAGATCGAGGCCGCGCCCGAGCCGATCACCAAGAAAGGCTGGGCCACGCTCGTCGTGCTCGGCGCCGCGATCGCGCTGTGGGTCTGCTCCGGGCTCGAGCTCGAGCTGGGCGCGTTCACGATCAACCTCAAGCAGTACCTGGGCCTGTCTTCGGCCGCGGTCGCGCTGCTCGCCGCGGCGGCGCTCACCGCGCTGGGCGTGCTCGACAAGCGCGACGTCGACTCGATCGACTGGAACGTGCTCATCCTCATGTGGGGCGGCCTGTCCCTCGGGGCCGCGATGGGTGAGACCGGCCTGATCGACGTGATCGCACAACTCCCGTTCGCGCAGTTCGAAGGCTTCCTGCTCGCGGCCGTGGTCGTGCTCCTGGGCGTGACCATGTCCACGTTCATGTCCAACACCGCGACCGCCAACGTGCTCGTGCCCATGGTCATCGCTATCGGCATCGGCGGGATGGCCACCGCCGCGGACGGCACCGGCGGCGGCGCCGCCATCCAACTCGCCGTGCTCACCGCGCTCGCCTGCTCGTTCGCCATGGCCATGCCCGTCAGCACACCGCCCAACGCCATCGCCTTCGCTACCGGCAAGATTCCGGCCGCCACGCTCGTGCGCTCCGGGGGCCTGCTCTCGCTGATCTGCATCGTGACGCTGCTGCTGGGCTACCAGTTCGTGATGCCGATCTTCTTGCGGATGGTGCTGGGCGGCTGACCGAACGTTGCCGTCGCCGCGTGTTACCCCTCCTGGCCACCCTTTCACGAACGCCGCAGATGTCGCCGGCGAGGCGTGCGTGAGCGATCGCGTGTTTGACGAATAATAATATTGAGACTAAATTTCAATTGCATACGGTTTGGCCCCTTTCTGCGGTGTTCGTGGATGAAAACGGGGCCGATTTCCGCGTTTTTGGAGAGAATGTCGATGTATCGCAAGTTTCGGACCGCTTCCGCCTCTGTTTCGCGTGTTGCTCTGGCCGTCGGGGCCGCTTCCGTCGCGTGGGTGGCCGTCCCCGCCCCGTTCGCCGCGGCGGACTCGGCCGTGTTTAATTTCACCAGCAACTTGACGTCGTACTCTGGGGCCGACGCCCTCAGCCCGTTCATCCCCGGCACCGCCTTCAACGCTTTGGTCAACGGCCAGGGCGGGTTCGCCGGATTGGCCAGCGACGATTGGCTGCGCTTCACCGGGCAGATCTACCTGCCGGACTTCAACGGTGACGGCACGTACGAGATCACGCCGACCAATAATGTCGGGGGGCTCTACCTGCACTCGCCGCTGCTCAACCGGCTCGAGGCCGTGTCGCTGCGGACCGAGGGCCCGCTGACCCAGGCGAGCCTCGACGCCGGGGACGGCCGCGCCGACGGGCAGCTCACCGCCAACCGCGACGACATCTACCTGCCGGACTTCACGCCCAACGGCACAGCGACCGTCACCGTCGAGGGCGACGACGTGACCATCGACTACGTGCTGAACTTCACGACGCTCACCGACGAGAACGCCGCTTTCCTACGCAATGGCGTCACGCCCACGCAGATCGCGGACCTGCTCGCTGCCGCGGGCCAGCGGTTCGGGTCGGTTGGCGTCAACGGCACGGGCACGGCCGCGGTCCAGTCGGCGGCGATCGGCTCGGGCGACGAGGACGGCTTCGCCTTCGGCGGGTACTCGCTGTTCGACGCGGTGGTCGAGGGCAATCTGTCCAACACGATCGTGCCCACGACTCGCGGTGTGATCGATAACGAGATCGCCGCCGGCAACATCTCGTCGGACGGACGCTCGGCCACGAACCCCGCGACCACGTTCTTGACCGATCCCTTCGCTGGCGAGAGCGGCACGACGTTCTTCTTCGATCTGACCGGCGCGGGCGACCTGGACGCCTCAGTGGCCCTGGTCCCCGAGCCCGGTGCTGCGCTGGCCGCGATCGCGGGGACCGGCGTTCTGCTCCGCCGCCGCCGAGGCTGACCATCGATCCGTCGGACGCTTTCGACCGCCGAGGCTCCGTACCTCGCCCTTGCATCGCCCCCGGACGCTCGCGTTCGGGGGCTTTGACTTGGTGGATCGATCGATCGGTCAATCGATCGGCGGGTGGGTCACTTGAGCGGGTTGGTCGGTGGGGGCGTAGACTTGTGGCTTGTCGTTCGATCCTGCGTCCATCCTGAGCGAAGGCGGCCCGGTCGCCCGTCGGCTCGGCGACGACTTCGAACGCCGCCCGCAGCAGATGGCGATGATCGAAGCCGTTGACGACGCCCTGCGACGTCAACGCCACCTGCTCATCGAGGCCGGCACGGGCGTGGGCAAGTCTTTCGCGTACCTGCTTCCCGCGCTGCGTTTGATCCTCGGTTCCGACGACGCCGACCAACGCAAACGCGTCGTCGTTTCCACGCACACCATCGCGCTCCAAGAGCAGATCATCGAAAAGGACATCCCGCTCTTGCAGGCGGTCCTGCCGGGCGAGTTCACCGCCATGCTCGCCAAGGGTCGTGGCAACTACGCCTCGATCCGCCGGGCCAACCGCACGTGGGAACGCGCCGCCAACCTGTTCGACCGCAGCGAAGAGCACCAGAGCGTCGCGGCCGTGATCGATTGGTTGAAGGACACGTCCGACGGCTCCCTCGCGACCTTGCCTCAGTTGCCGGCTCCGGGCGTTTGGAACGACGTGCAGTCCGACCGCGAAGACTGCCAGGGCAAGCGTTGCCCGCACTACAACCAGTGCTTCTATCAGGCCGCCCGGCGCCGGATGCACAACGCAGACCTGCTCGTGGTCAATCACGCGCTGTTCTTCGCCGATCTCGCGTTACGCGGACAGGGCGGAGGACTCCTGCCGCCGTACGACGCGGTGGTCCTCGATGAGGCCCACACCGTCGAAGACGTTGCCGCCGATCACTTCGGCCTAAGCGTCTCGCGTTTCCAGGTGTCGTACCTGCTCGGCCGACTGCTCCGTCCCCGGAAGGGTGCCGGCGTGCTCATGTCCCTCCAAGGCCGCGTCGACGCCAACGCCTGGAACAAGGCCGCCGAGTCCGTGACCGAAGCCCGCCTTGCTGCCGACCAGTTCTTCGACGAACTCGGCTACTGGCAAGAGGAGCGCGGCCCGCGCCACAACGGCCGGCTCCGCGAACCCCCGCCCATCAAGGACGAACTCTCCGGGGCGATGGTCGCCTTGAGCAACCGTCTCAAGATCCTCGCCGATGCCGCGTCGGACGCCGACGGCAACCGGGCCGATGACGACCGCTTGGAACTCCAAAGCTACGCCGACCGCACCGCCTCGCTCGGCCGAACCGTCGAAGCCCTGCTCAAGCACGACCTATCCGACCACGTCTACTGGATCGAGCACCAACCCGCCACCGAGAGGCGCCGCTTCCCCCGCCAAAAGCTCGCCGCTTCGCCCGTCGAAGTCGGCGGCCTGCTGAACGAAAAGCTTTTCAACGCGAACGCCGCCCAGGGCGGCCGCCTCCCGGTCGTCCTCACTTCGGCCACACTCGCCACCGAGTCCAACGAAGACCAACCTTCCGGCGGTGGGGGCTTCGCTCACCTCCAATCCCGCCTCGGCTGCACCGACCCCGATCGCGTCACCACGTATCAACTCGGCTCCCCCTTCGACTACGCCAAGCAGGCCACGCTCCTCACCGCCCGCGCCGTCCCCGAACCGTCGCACCCGCAACACCTCGACAAAGCCGGCCCGCTCCTGCTCAAGCACCTCGAGGCGTCCGACGGCGGCGCGTTCGTCCTGTTCACCAGCTACAGCGCGCTTCAACACACCGCCCGCTGGCTCCGGCCGCACCTCTCCCAACGCTCCATGCCGATGCTCGTGCACGGCGAAGACGGCATCCAACGCCGCGAACTGCTCGCCCGCTTCCGCCACGACCGACGCTCCGTTCTGCTCGGCACCGATTCTTTCTGGCAAGGCGTCGACGTCCGCGGCGACGCCCTGCGTCTCGTGGCCATCATGCGCCTGCCCTTTGTGGTTCCCGACCGCCCGATGATCGAGGCCCGCTGCGAACGCATCGAAGCCCGCGGCGGCAAGCCCTTCTTCGATTATTCGCTGCCCGAGGCGGTGCTCAAATTCAAGCAAGGCTTCGGCCGGTTGATCCGCAGCCACGCCGACACGGGCACCGTCCTGGTCCTCGACCCGCGCCTGGTCACCAAGCCCTACGGCCGCAAGTTCCTCGACGCGCTCCCCGAGATGCCCGTCCGCGATGCCCTCGCCGCCCATCCGACCGCTGCCGCCAACCTCACACCCACCCAAGCAACAGTGATCCCGCGCTGAACGTCTGCGTAAGGTCCACGATCCCGTCACGCAACGGGGATTTGGCTTGGTCGCCGCCAAGCTCCCCGGATGCGTCACAAAATTCTGCGGCTGCTCGTTACACGCTGCCTCCGGAATGTCCCGACACACCCGCCCGTCGTCCTCCGCCGTGAGCGCCGCGTGCACCGCTTCCAACGAACCCTGAGCCATCTTCGAGCTTAGCCTCTCGCCCCCGGAAGTCATACCGCTCCCCCTGAAGTCAACACCCTAACCCCCGTCCCGGAAGGGCTGAGGTGCGGCACCCGACAACATGTCTTCTTAACTCCAACCCCAACACCAAGCCGCATGTTCGCCAAGCGCAGTCGGCCAGCCTTCAGGAGTACGCCGACAACATCCGCCGACCGCCGCCTCCACACGACCGATGCACACGTCACGGAAGACCGTGAAGTGTGGAACCCGGCAGGCTGATGCGTGCCATTACGCCATTGCTGTACTCGTCACAGAACACCGTGAAGTGTGGAACCCGGAAGGTTGAGCCAGATTCCAATTCAACTCATACGGCGGAGCGTGAAGCCCGCGAGGGCGAGGGTGAGTCCCCACGCCGGCTCGGGCACGTTGAGCGGGGTGACGTTTTGGAAGGGGGGGGTGGTGCTGCCCCAGTTGTTGAGGACGCGGTTGAGTTCTTCCTGATCGACTTTGGTGGTGGTGAACGGATCGCCGTTGGGGGCGAAGGGGCGGGGTTGGCCCCAGTTGTTGAGGACGAGGTTGAGGTCGCCCTGCTCGACTTGGCCGCTGTCGTTGTAGTCGCCGGGCAACGCAAGGGCCGCGCTGGTTGTGTTGGCGACGAAGACGCCTGAGGTGCCGTCGGTGAAGGAGGCTCGAAAGACGAGTTGGCCGGCGTCGTTAATAAAGGGGGAGGGGCGGTTGTTTTCGGTGTCGAGGTTCGAGAAGACACTGAACGAAGCGACGGTGCGGAAGTCGGGGTTGATCGGGTCGTCGGCAACGTCGAAGAGGTCGCCCTCGCGGATAACCAGGATGAGCCGCCCGTCGGGATCGGTGGCCCAGATGCCGCGGTCATTGGAGCCGTCGACGCCGGTGCCGGAGAGGATGCCGAGAAACGCGGTCTGCCCTGCCGCGTTGAGCACGGGGTTGTTGAAGGCAAAATAGTTCGCGCCAGCGGCGGTGCCGGGGGCGGCGGAGCCTTTGCGGGCGACCAGGCCCAGCGAGCCCGAGCCTTCGGACCAGATGCCGACGTTGTTCCTGGTGTCGACGCCGGTGCCGGTGAGGTGGCCGACAAACGCGGTCTGCCCCGCCGCGTTGAGCGCGGGCTTGTTGAAGTCAAAAAAGTTCACGCCAGCGGCGGTGCCGGGGGCGGCGGAGCCACTGCGGACGACCAGGTCCAGCGCGCCCGAGCCTGTGGACCAGATGCCGCGGCCGTTGAAGAAATCTACGCCGGTGCCGGTGAGGATGCCGGCAAACGCGGTCTGCCCCGCCGCATTGAGCGCGGGTTTGAATATAAACGAATAGTTCGCGCCGGCGGCGGTGCCGGGGGCGGCGGAGCCGGTGCGGGCGACCAGGCCCAGCGCGCCCGAGTCTTCGGCCCAGATGCCTTCGTTGTTGGAGCCATCGACGCCGGTGCCGATGAGGTCGCCGCGAAACGTGGTCTGCCCCGCCGCGTTGAGCAAGGGGGTGTTGAACTCCAAGTAGTTTACGCCGGCGGCGGTGCCGGGGGCGGCGGAGCCGGTGCGGGCGACCAGGCCCAGCGCGCCCGCGCCCTCGGACCAGATGCCGCGGCTGTTCGAGCCGTCGACGCTGGCACCGGTGAGGCGGCCGAGAAACGCGGTCTGCCCCGCCGCGTTGAGCACGGGGTCGCCGAAGCCCGAATAGCTCACGCCGGCGGCGGTGCCCGGGGCGGCGGAGCCGGTGCGGACGACCAGGCCCAGCGCGCCCGCGCCCTCGGACCAGATGCCGCCGCCGTTGGTGAAGTTGACGCCGGTGCCGGTGAGGGCGCCGCGAAACGCGGTCTGTCCCGCCGCGTTGAGCACGGGCAAGCCGAAGCCCGAATAGTTCACGCCGGCGGCGGTGCCGGGGGCGGCGGAGCCGGTGAACGCGACGGTGCGGAAGGCGTCGGGGGCGAGCGTCGCGGCTACGCCCGGTGAAGCCGGCAGCCCCGAAAGCACGCCGGCGGCGACGGTCATGGCGGCCCACACGGGGACCGGACTACGGTGGGCGGGACGGGCACGACGGCAAGCACGGGCGGTGTGCAAGGATCTTTCTCTTTCCGGAAGGCAGGACAAAAAAATCAAATCCTAATCCATTCGTCCCGGGCGGCCAAGGCATTTCTGCGGGCCAGGTTCGTGCAGACCTTCTCCCCTTCGGACCGTGCCGAGTCGGATGGGCCGCGCGGGAGATGGTCAGCACCGTCACGGACCAATGCAGGGTGCCGCATTTAAACGCAGGTGACGTGCGCAGCGTAAACAAAACGTCATGTGTCACGGACCATCGGCAAGTGCGGTCTTCGGCCGTGATGGGGTGGATGACTCGGGGTGAAGCACGGCGAGCAGGTCACCTGCGGCGCGTTTTTGCTTGGCGGCGTGACGTTGGGTCTATCCGATGCGCTATTGCGAAGGTTCCGCGCGATCATTCTTCCATTCCGACGGTTGTTTCCAACCCCGCACCGAACGCTTCCGAGTCTCCGCGGTGTGTTTCCAAAACGCAGCGCGGTGTTTTCGGGACGGAACAAGAGGCTGGAAGGTCTCCGCGCTTTGTTTCCTTCTCTCCGCGTGTTGTCTCCGGGTTTGAGCGGGATGTTTTGAAACCGGAACGCGACGTGGCGAACTTTCCGCGTCATGCTTGGGGTTCGTCGCCGGAGCGTTGGAACACGAAAAGGTGTGTTTCCGCCAGTGGGTCCGCAGGCCGGGCCTCTGAGTCTTGGACTCCAACTTCGAGCCTGTCGGCTCAATCACCTGACGAACCGCCGGCGGCCCTTCGGCCAACCCCACACTCCCAACCAACCCGTCGACATCCCCCGATGTCCTACGAAAAAGCCCCCGGCCAAAGCCGGGGGCTTCTGAAATGAATGTTCAGCGCTGCCAACATCGCCACCGGGCCGCTCAGCCGACGATCGATAAGTCGTCGATCCAAAGCTTCTCGTGGACCTCGTCGTGGTCCGCTCCGGCGAGGTCGAACCGCACCTGGAAGTCTTCGGTCAGGTTGAAGCCGCTGAGGTCCAACGACACGGATCGGAAATCGTCGGAGACGTCGTCCGCGTCCCAGAGTTCCAGCGTGGTCCAGCCGGTGCCGTCGTTGACCTGCACGCTGGCCGACCGACTTTCCGCCAGCGGGTCCAGCTTGTAACTGAACTCGAGCGTGGCGGCGTCGAGCCCGCTGAGGTCTACGCGGCGCGTCGCCGAGGTTTCGTCGCGGAGCAGCATGGCACCGGAGCCGTCCACGCCTTCGGTGTCGCGGTAGGTCACGCCCTTGTCGAAGAAGCTCCAGTCACTGGCCCAGCCGATCCCCTGTTGCTCGATCGCCGAGAAGTCCTGGAAGGCGAGCACGCCGCCGTTGGCCCGAACCGTGAGGTTGTCCACGGTCACCCGCGTCAGTCCCGCGGTGCCGTCGAGGTCGAAACTCAGCTCCAGGTCGCTGGCCCCGGCGTAGCCGCTGAGGTCCAAGTCGTACGACAGGATCGTGCCGGTGGACGAGGTCAACTCGAGCAGGGTGTCCCAGCCCGAGCCGTCGTTCGCCGCGACGGTCAGCGTGTCGCCGCTCTGGAACGAGTTGGAGCCAAGATCGACTTCCAGGCGGATGTCGCCCTGGGTCGCGGTGAGGTCGATGCTGCGGGTGGCTACGGCGTCGCCCCGCAACCGCAGGCGGGCGCCGCCGTCGGTCCCGAACTGTTCACTGAAGTTGGCGTCGCCGGTGGTGGCCCAGTCGCCGGACCAGCCGAAGCCCGCGGCGGCCGCGGGCGTGTCGAAGTCCTGCTCGGCGACTGTCCGAGTGAAGTCGGTGCCGGTCGAAGCGATATACAGAACGCGGGAGCCGTTGTGTCGGCCCGCCGAGGTCACATCGCTGCGGGTCAGCGTTTCGGTCACGCCGTCGCGGGTCTCCTCGATAAGGTTGTCGTAGAACCGGCCGCCGCCGGGGTTGTACTCGCCCACGCCGGCGAAGGTCGCGGTGGCGTCGGTGACCGAGAAGATCGGCGCGTCGTCTTCGCTGGCGGGGTCGACGCGGAAGATCAGGCCGCCGAGCACCTCGGTCTTGCCGCCGTTGATCGTGTCGATCACGGTGCCGAACTGCTCGGTCTTGATGCCCAGGACCCAGAGGTTCGAGCCGTCGTTGACGACCTTGGTGCCGGGGTTCTCGACGTCGAACTGGCGGGCCCAGATGTTCTGGCCCTCGCCGCGGAACTCGTAGTTGCCGCCGACGGTGTCGTCGAGGAAGAAGTCGCCCGTGCCCGAGCCGATCACGCTGATGCCGGTCGTGTTGACAACGGACACGGTGCGGGACGAGGCGTGCTCGATCACGAAGTTGTTGCCGGCCCCGCCGAAGCCGCTGAGCCGTTCGATCTTCACGACCTCGGCGTCGTCCGGGCCGCCGTCGAGGATGCGGAAGCCGCCGGTCTGGTTGGCGCCGACGATCCGGCCCTTGAGCCCGATGATGCGCTGCACCGGGCCGCTGACATCGACCAGGCCCCCGAGCCGGACCCGCAGGCCGCTGGGGATGTACAGGGTGTGCTTGCCTTCGTTCACGCCGCCGGCCTTGAACGAATCGATCGCCGCCTGCACGCCCGCTGTGTCGTCGGTCGCGTCGTCATCGTCGATGAAGTCCGCCACGTTCACCCAGTCCGCCACATCGCCCAGCGGCACGTCCGGCGCGTCCTTCACGGGCAGGTCCAGCGTACGCAACGGGGTGTCGTTGAACAGGGTCTGCTCGAGCAAGCTCGTATCGCCGCGCAGGGCGCTGTGGTAGAAGGTCTCGATGCCCTGGCCTTCGAGGGCGACGAATCGGTCGGCTTCCGGGCGGTGCCGGGCAAACCGTTCGAACACCGCGTTGTCGTAGCCGTTGATCTCGATGTCTTGGGCAAACAGGTTGCCGAGGGCGTTGACCGCCACCTCGCCCGTGCCCGAGCCGGTGTATTCCAGCGACGAATCGACCAGGGTCAGGGTGCCGAACCAGTGC
Source organism: Planctomycetota bacterium (assembly GCA_039180415.1). GTDB lineage: Bacteria > Planctomycetota > Phycisphaerae > Phycisphaerales > Phycisphaeraceae > CAZIXN01. Next base: position 14,272 of record JBCDDH010000024.1, read on the forward strand.
TGGGCCGCCGCGTCGTTGGTGCCGTTGACCACCGCGGAGATGTCGAGTTCCTGCGAGCTGTTGAGGTCGCGGATGCTCACGACCTGCTGGACCACGAGGACGCCGGCGACCTTCTGATTGGTGACGGTGACGTCTTCGAGGGTCAGCGAGTTGTTCGCCCCGCCCCCGGCGTCGACGCCGTAGTCGAAGCCCGTGACTTCGAGGCCCTGGACCAGCAGCGGGCCGTTGAGCGCCCCGCCCAGGTCGAGCCCCGCGGTGCCGCGTCCCTGCGCGTCGCCCGAGACGATCTTGACGTCGAAGACCCCGCCCTGGTTGTTCGACCAGAACTTCAGCCCGGTCGCGGTCGTGTTGCCCACGCCGGTGTCGATCGTGAAGTTGTGGAACTCGTTCTGGAAGACGTCGGCGGAGTTGCGGCCCTCAAACTCGACGACGGCCTTGCCCGCCGGGTCGCCGGCGCCGAAGCCCGCCGAGTTATCGACCAAGCGGAACACCGTGCCGTCGGTGCTCTGGCCCTGCAGTGTGGTGAAGCCGAAGTCGTCGGACGAGACCAGCAGCGTGTCGGAAACGTCATACGTGCCGTCGGCGAAGTAGAGGATGCGGTTGTCGCCGGCGAAGTCGTTGATGGCCTGCTGGATGCCGGCGGTGTCGTCGATGCCGTCGTTGGGGTTGACGTTGGCATAAACCGCCGCCACATCCACCGCCAAACCGTTGTCCGGCCCGGAGCCGTCCCACGTCGGCAAGCTCACGGAAAACAGATTCCGCGCCTCCAGAGGCTCGAAAATCGGCTCCGGTCGATGCCGTGGTCTTGATCGCCGAGCACTTTGAAAACAGTCGTTTTGTGATTTCAGCATGTCTAATCCTTTTTTAAAGCTTTTATGAAAATGATTTAGAATCGATGACGGGATCGATTCCCGATGCGTCCAACTCGTAAACCCTGATCTCCTGCACCGGAACTAATCGGCCGTGAAAATAACTCGCTGCGCTGCAACTTAAGCGGGGCCCGAGATCCAGTCAAGGGTTTTGCCTTGGGTTTGATTCTTGAGGCCTCAATGTGCACCCCAAACGCCGTGGTGCCGCCAGAAGCCCAGGCCCCGGAAATCGAAGCCCCCGAAGTTGAACCACCCCCGGCTTTACCGTTGCGTCAACCGCCGCCGCAGCGCCTTCCGTGCCGCGCGGAGCACCTTCAAAGCCCCGAAGGCATGGGCGTGGTCGATGTGCTTGCAGGATCAAGGCGTCGCTGTGCCACCGGTCGCGCCGCAGGGGCGGCGTGTGGCGCAGGCATGACGCGAGATCGGCCAAACCATGCTGCGGCCCCGGGGCGGCGTCACGGTGGGTAGTGAAAGTCGGTCCGGATCGCCGGGGTCGGCGTCCAGCGGGGTAAGGGGCATTCGATCACCGACCACGTCTCGTCCGTGATCAAGGTGTTGCCCATCGCACCAGCGCGGTCGATTGGCCGGGAGATTTTGTGAACCGCGACGACGATCTTGCGAAATCAATTGGGCGTTTGGGATTCAATGACGACCAAATAATCCAACAGCATCGGCTCGGAGAGGGGGGATAGTTCCAAGAGTTCCAGGGAGCCGGCCGATTTGCGATGGAGGTGCATCCCCTCGGGCGGGGCGAGTTCGTAATGGTGCAGCATGTCGCCGCGGTCGGCGAAAACCAAGATCGGTTGGCCTTGCGCTTCGGCCAAGAGGAAGACCGTGCTCTCCCGGGCGCGTGGCAGGTAAGACAACCCCAGGGCGACCCGGTCGGGCGGGAGTTCGCTTAGAGAAACCTCCTGGCCGAGCCTGTTGCGGAACGTGTCTCGGAATTGCTGGTCGGTCTCGCAGACCCATTCGGGTTTGAACCCTTCGGCTAACGCCGATGCGTACACGCCGGCGATCACCACGGTCTGGGGCTCCGCGTAGCGCGACGATTGGTAGCGTGGCGGCTGGTATTGCGGCTCGGGGCTTAGGAACCACAATTGCGCTGCGATACCGGCGAGCGCGATCAGCGCCGCGATCGCTCCGTATCGCACCCACCACGGCCGCTTGTTTGGCGCCGCTTGTTTTGCGCTGGCGTGACCCTCGAACGAGATAGGCTCGTCGTCACGATTTTCTTGTAAGCACCCCGCCAGGCAGGCTTCGAGGTGCGCATCGTTCGGCTGGGCCATGCGGCCTAAAGTGGCGTCGATCATGCCCTGTCGTTCAACATCTGCGGCCAGCGTCGCGTCTTCGGCCATGCGTGAACGAAACGTCAACATCTCGTCCTCGGTCATCAGGCCGTCGAGATAGCGGTCCAAGTCGGGTTGCGGGGGCTGGGTCATATTCATCGGCCTCCCCCTGCGGGATGGCTACCAGTGCGGCTGGGACCTTCGGCTAGATATGTTCGCATCGTCTGACGGGCGCGGTGGACGTGGCTAAGGGCGGTGTTCTTGGGGATCTCCAGGGTCTCGCCGATGGTGTCGTAGTCGAAGTCGTGAACCGTGCGGAGCAAGAGGCAGGCTCGGGCCACGGGCGTTAATTGCATCAGGGCTTTTTGAACGCGGTCGTCGAAAGCCTGTTGGTCGGGCCGGATTTGTCCGGTCCGTTCATCCGCGGGGAGACTCGGCTGGGTGATCGCCCCTTCGTTGGCCGCTTCTTCGAACGGCAGGGCGTCGCGTCTCCGTCGTTTTCGTCGCGCATTCAACGCGACGTTCCGCACGATCGCCGCCATCCACGCCGCGAAGCTCGTGCCCTCTTCGTACTCCGACCATTTACGGAAGCCGATGACGGTCGCATCCTGCACCACGTCTTCCGCGTCGGCTCGATTCCCGACCATCCCTTGGGCGACGCTGAGCATCACCGGATACGCGGCGCGGAAATGGTCGGCAAAGCCCTGCGTTTCCAAGGCCGCCGGTGCCGTTTCACGCGGGTCGCTCACGATCTCGGCTCCGGGGTGCATCCACCGAATTGTACCTATGCAGTCCAACAAAAAGATGATGTCGTGAGATCACGCGGATATTGCGTCACGGCTCGATCACGATCGACGTGCACATCCAGCGGTCGCGTTTCGGTCACGAAAAAAAAAGACTTGTCTGCAATCGAATCCTTCGCGGGCGACATTGATAGGCAGAGAAGAAAGTGACAACTCGCAGAAAACGCGATTCCTCGAGTTTTTGATCCGCCCGGCGGACGTCAGTCGGAGCGGATGCGCGATAACCGTCCCGGCGCTGAACACGCGCCCGGCTTCCCGATACCCACCCCCTCATGGAGAGTTTTGCTATGTCGATGATCACGAACCGTTCTGTCGTTCTTCCCGTTCTGTCTGGCGTTGCGTTTCTTGGCTTGACCGCCGCACCCGCTGCTCACGCCACATTCACCACCTTCAGCGCCGCCGGCGACGACCCCGCCTCGATCCAAGGCACCGTCGACGCGTTCCGCGACGCCCTGGGCGACCTCAACCCGTTCGTACCCACGCAGTTCGCCGACGGCCGACGCCAGATCGACTGGGACGCCGCCCCCGCCGCCGTCTCCTCGCCCAACCCTTTCCCCGGCGACTTCTTCAACTTCTCTTCTGCCCCCCGGGCCCGCGGCATCGAGTTCTCCACGCCCGGCACCGGCTTCGCGCTCAGCGGCGACGCCGACGACGGCACCCCCCTCCGCTTCGCCGACCTCAACCCCACCTACGAAGACGAGTTCCAGGCCTTCAGCGAAGAACGCCTCTTCACCCCCCGCGGCAGCAACGTCACCCGCGTCGACTTCTTCTCACCCGAAGACCAGACCACGCCCGCGTTGAGCGACGGCCTGGGCATCGTCTTCGCCGACGTCGACCTGGCCGACACCACCACGATCGAATACTACGGCCTCGGCAGCACCCTGCTGCTCACCCAGACGGTCGAGGTCGCCGACAAGGGCTTGTCCTTCGCCGGGGCCACCTTCGACACCCCCGAGCTCGCCTACGCGATCATCACCACCGGCAACTTCGACATCGGCCCGACCGATGGGGCCTTCGGCTACGACGTCGTCGTCCTCGACGACTTCATCTTCGGTGAACCGATCGCCGTCCCCGAGCCCGCGACCGCCGCGCTGCTGGGACTCGGTGCCTTGGCCATGCTCCGCCGTCGCACCCGCTGACTCCGGCCCACTCACGTCCTCGCTTCAAGCGTCCATCCCTAGCCCGGGGATGGATGCTTTTTTACTGCTCGGCGACGACCGCACGTTGGGCCAGCCACTCCCCCAACCTCGGCACCAACCAGGGCACCCCTTCGGGACCGTTCGCAAACTTCGGGTTCGGCGGCGTCGCCGGCAACACCCGCTTCGGAGCGATCGCCGTCGACCGCACCTCAAACCCACCCCACCCCACGCCACCCTTCACCTCAACCGGGCCGCCAATCTTCGCATGAGCGTTTTCCGTGCGGCGCGGAGGACGGGTAGGGGGCCGAACGCCTGGGCGTGGTCGATGTGCTGGACGATCAGGGCGTAGCTATCCCACTGGTCGCGTCGGCGGACCGAGCGCGGCAGCGCGGCCGAGGCGGCACAGACGTTGCCCACCGCCACGTCGCGCCACGCGATCGCATACACCCCGCCCGCCCCCGGAAGGGGTTCCTCCGCCCCCGGAAGTATCCCTTCCTCCGGAAGTTCTTCCGGGGGGTGGGGTTGGGGTTGGATGAGGCAGAAGGCGGGGGTGACGGCGACCGCGACGCCGAACACCTGATCGGCCGTATCGACCACCGGCGTCCCGGGCACGACCACCAATTCCGCCGGCCGATCGAGGTCCGCCGACGTCACAAAAACCGATTCCCGATACCCTGTATCGCTAGTCATCTCGATGTCCTCACATCGGGGTGATCAGGGCCGTCGAAGGTGTTGGTAGCACCTCGGCGGCCCGCTTTTAGATTGGCGATCAACACTTTGAAGATCGCCATGTGTCAAAATTATCGTAATGACGAAAACGTCACTGTCAACCCTCGCATACAGAAAACTTGCCGGCGTTGATCAAGAGCGAGATGCACCATGGCCGCCCGCCCCTTCAAGCCCGAATCCGAACGCAAGACCGCGCTTCTCCAAATCCGCCTGACCGAATCGGAGCGTGACCTGATCTTCGCCGCCGCCGAAGCCAAGGACCAGACCGCCTCCGAGTGGGCCCGCACCCTCCTCCTCAAAGCCGCCAAGCGTCAGACCGGCAGCTAAATCGCTTTTCCATACCCGCACACGTCCGCCGCGCCTGCTGACCTACCCCTCCCAGGAAGCTCTCGCCCCCCCGCAGCCCGAAGTCTGAATGTCTCATGTCGGGCGCTACATCTCAGCGTTTTCGAGAGTCTATGATTACCCGTGCCCTCATACTGCATACGTCGTTGAAGACAACGAAGTTTGGCACTGGGCTTGAACCAGTGACCCTGCGTTGCCGGACGCACACCCACTAGGTCGGATCGCCTATCACTTGACCACACGGTCAATCGCCAACGTGATCTGATACCGATGTTGGCTCGTCTGCACGTTGACGGCGAATAAACTCGGCCGGGTTAGGAAGTTCGAACGAACGCCACTGCTTGATCTTGTTTTGGTTCGTTTCTACCTTATCAAGCGCTTCCGAGAAAAAGATGTCAAGGTTACTCGGCAAGATGGCGGTCAGTGTTTCACAATCGATCAAAACCCCGTCGAGTTGCGCACCCTCCAACAGCGTGGGGCGTTCGACGAGATAATCCAAAAACTCGTCACCCAGTGCGCTGCGGACAGCTTCTTCAGCCTCTTCCCGCGTTGACCAATATGCCGTAATCAGCTTTTGGGAGGCGTAGGCCTGACGGACGATATCTTCTCGGTCGACGGGCGTATCAATCACCCAGCCACGGCCTACTTTGATTTTTCCAAGGTTAGCAACTCCGAGCTTCAGAGTAAGCCGAAGCCCATAATCTTTAACGTAGACATTGCTGATTGGGTCATAAGGTATTGACCAGACGGTGACGGGTCGATCCCCAATGGGATTCAGCTCTTCACAAGGGACTATCTCAACATCACCCTCGACAAATATCGATCCGCTTAAATCAGTTCCATGGATCTCCGCACCACATAAATTGGCCCCTTGTAGAGAACTGCTAACCCAAGCACCTTGTAGCTTAGAACGCGAAAGATTGGCTCCTTCAAGACTCGCGTCTAAAATAGACCCTTGAAGATTAGCCTCCCGCATATCTACCCCCACCAAATGAGCATTATACCAATCAGTTTCCTGAAGTTGAGCATTACTCAGACGTGCACCATGAAGACGAGCGTTATTCAGTGTAGCTCCCTGAGCTTGAGCCTCATGGAAGCACGCGCTTTGTAGTGATGCCGATTCTAGATCGGCCCCGCGAAGGTGGGCCTCGGTGAAGATTGCACGTTGCGCAAAAACATGATTTAAGGCGGCTCCATTGAGCTGAGCCTCTTTAAAGTTTGTTTTAATCAACCTTGCATAAGACAACGAGCTGTTGTCGAGATTGGCCCCGCCCAAAAACGCGCCGCTAAGATCTGCATAAAACAAATCCGCTCCCTGCAGATGTATGCCATTTAAGTTTAATCCACTAAGTTTTGCTTTTCTGAGATTAGCTCCCTCAAGATGAGCGCCCGCAAGCTTTCCCCCGTTTAAGTGCTCTAAGAATGCAGGGTGATGTTCGTCTTTACCGTCAGGGTAAGGGTCACTGTTAAGGACAACCGAACCGTCCGCAAGATATTGCCGGGCGCGTTCTTGCCAGTTTGTATGAACTGCTCCATCTTTAACGAAGATAAGTTCCCAGACGCAAGACGGCCATGAGGTTTTCGCGGCCTCGATGGGTTCGACGTCCGTATCGCCTTCGGAAAATCCCGGACCTAGCCGATGCAGGGCGCGAACAATCGCGGTGCTTACTTGGCTTGAAGGTTTATCCCCCTCCTTGATTCGCTCGATCTTCGCGAAGACGATCAATTGCTCGGCGAGGCGTCGAAGGTTGGGATATAGTGTAATTTTATCGATGTCGGTGGAGATGCTTTCTTGATTAAGGTCGAGTTGGGGCGCGTCCCACTGTGGATCAACGGTGGTGACCGTCATGAGCATGGCTTCGGGCAGTTGGTGGACCAACGCGTATTCCTGGGCCGCGGGCGAGGTGGACTCGAAGAGGATCTGGGTGATTTCGTCGTAGCGGCGCTGGGCCTCGGCGAGGTCGAGTTGGGCCTGAGTGTTGATCGCATCGAGCCGGGCCTGGATGCCGCTGAGCGTGCCCTCCTGGGCGATCAGCCGGTTCTGCTGGGTCAGCCGGGTGGTCTGCTCGTAAAGAACGACAAGCTGGGAGACGAGCACCGCCGCGCCGATGACGCTGCCGAGGCCGAGGAAGAGACGCCAGTAGGCTCGTCCGGTGAGCCAGGCGGTCACCACGGTGGGGCCGGCCTCGAAGGCCTGCTTGACGAGGGGGGCGAGATCGGGTGGCGGCCGGTCGGGGGCGCGGCGGCGATCTTCCGCCAAGGCCTCGGCCAACTCACGCAGGCGACCGACGCTCTCCTGCGTCGCGGTTTGCAAGCGAGCCCGAGCCCGACGGTTGAGGACGTGCAAAACCGCCAAAAACACCGCCGCGACGACCAGCCCGACGCCGGCCGCAAAAAAGAAGACGTGTTGCGAGGCAACGACCTGCCGGGCGAGATTGAAGTTCAGGCCGAGGATGAAAGCTGCGAGGGTCGTCCCGGCCGCCGCCACCCGCGGCAGCCAACGAGCCCAGACGCTGGGACGAGTTGCCGCCGAGGCGTCGCTCGGTGGAGCAGATGGATTCGTTGCTGAGTTATGCTCGCCCGAATCATTCATTTAGAGCATTATATTTATGTTTCATCACACCCGTGTCATAAGTCAAGGGTTGGAGCACTGCACGGCGAGGTTGATAAAGACCTCGTTAGGCAGAATGTCGAACGCCTGCTAGGTTTGGTGAATGCGCGCGAATACAGGCCGTGGTTGAGCGAGCGGTGAGTGTGGCCATGGACGCAGCGGTTGGCGGCGATTCGGGATTGCGTGGATGCCGCGAAGCCGGGTGCCACACTTCACCGCAGGTGACGTGTGCCGAGTCGCGCATATCCCACACTTCGCGAAGAGCGGCGAGGTGTAGCACCTAGCTTTGGAAACAGATCAAACACAGATCGCCGCCAAGGGTGGGCCTTCCGTCACCAAACCCGCGTGTTTCGCGGCGGAGGACCACCGGTAGTCGGTCGGCCGCTCGACAAGGCCGGCACGGACGGGGTTGGTGTGGATGTAGCGAACCTTCTCCGCGAATTCGTCACCACTGAAAATATTTCGGTCATACCCGCCGCCCGGCTGCCAGAACCGCTCGTTCCCCGACTTGTCGCGAACCTTTGCCAGGATCGGAGCGTCGAGTTCGTGCCAACGGGTAAGCACGCTTTTGGCGAAGGCGGGTTTGAGGCGACGTAGGAGGCTTTGCACGTCGTCGGCGGCGTCGGGCCTCAGCAACAGATGAACGTGGTTGGACATGACCACCCATGCGAACAACAGGAGAGGGCGGCGTTGGTGCGTCTGGATCAAACGATCGACAAAGGCGGTCTTGATCGCGTCGTTCCTGAACAGGTCCACGCGGCGGTAGCAGGAAAACATCAGAAACCGAGCGTGGTTCGGCGTCTCGTACCTTTGCAAGGTTCGACGCGGAGTCGGCATGGCGGGACTTTATCGCGGTTTGGCACACATCAGCCTACGGCTGAGGTGTGGCACCCGGCTATCTGATTTCATTCGACTCCAAGATCACTTTTGAGGTCCCGGTTCTCTTTCAGAGCTTTCAGGACCGCGTTTTCCGCCGTTAGACGCTCGAGTTCCGTGGGATCGCTTGGTAAGGCGGCGACCGTGTCAATGACGCCTCCGACGCCGGTTTTCAGTGCCTCCAGCTGACCCGCCGCAGTGACGACGGAATCCACCGAGACCGATTTGAGTGAGCCATGTGCTTCGTGCAGCGTGATTGAAATCGTGCTATCGCCGGTCCCGACGGAAGTGGGAAGGGCCCGTACCGGCCCGAACTGTGCGACGGTGGCGGCCCATCGTGCCTTGTGATCGCTGTCGGCGATCGATTGGCCTGGTTTGATGATCCGGTAAACGACTTCTGCCTGACCGGGCATCCGGTACCGATAGCCAAGAGTTTGCCCTGTAGGAGCCTGCGATTCGTCGGGCCAAGTGGTGTAATCACGCAGGGATGTGATTGCGATGTTGTGGAGAACCCCCGCGCCTCGATGGCGCGGGGAGTCCCTGAATGCCGGCGGGATGGGTGTCAATAATGTCAGTCGGGAATCATGCGCGGCGCGTAATCCTTGGTCGTCCCCCTGTCCGCCACTGCCTTTGATCGTGAGGACTCTGAACAAGTCCATGGAGGTAGCAATGTCTGCAATGCTTGGCGTGAGACGATAGATTGCATTCCATTCATCCGTATCGGTCGCCAGAAAAAACTGAATCAGCTTCTTTTCTTCCTCGGCCAGCAACGCTATGCGGGTTTCCAGCGACTCTTTGTCGAGTCTTGCTTCACTTGGATTCGCTGGTAGGATTAGGCCTCTACGACGTTCACGGATCGTTTTGATTCGATCAATGGCTCGCTTCGCCTCTGCATATCGACCTTGAAATTTAACGTCATTGCCTTCCTTGTAGTCATCAGCGGTACCAAAGCCGATTGCTTTTCCGGCAATCGATGCGGTGGTCTCCGCAGCCTTGATTGCGACATCCAACGTCTGATCGCGGGCTTTGCTTGAGCTGGTCGTCATGAACCCGGCTTCATTGAGAGCCAAGGACAAGGTTCGAGCTTCAGACGCCTTCGATGGCCACTCGATCAAGAAAACAAGTTCCTCGTTCCATATGGGTCCGGTAGAGAAAGTAGCCTTGCCAATCTTTACGTTTCTGGCTTCAAAGGTCTTGTTTTTAAGAACAGGTGCCATATCCGGCTTGATGATTCCAAGCTGAACAAGCGATGAAATAATCTCGTTCATTTGATCTGAGAACGGCCGGCCAGCTACAGCAGCGACGGAAGGGTCAGGTGTCGTGAAGAATCGCCCTGGCTTCTTCTTTGTTAATGACACGGGGATTGCAACCGTCATCTGGGTTTTGGGCAGTGAGTAGATGACACCATCTTTCGATGGTGGCTGGTTATTCTTGACGTGCTGCACCCGGTGGTGTACCTCGCACCCGCCGGTCAGCAGAGCGGCCGCGATTATGCTGACAATCAGTACGTTTATCCGTGTGGTATGCATGTTCAGTCGTCCTCTTCGTAGTTCAGGGTCCATGCTTGGTAGATCAACATCTTGCACAAGGCGTAAGGAAGCCACCAATAACCACCGTCACCGAACGAGCTTCCGCGTGAATCTTTGATCAGAAACGCCCCGGCCGGATCGCCGTCGGCATCAAGTTTTCTGTCGTGATAACCAACAGCGGTGACCGCGTGGAGCGATCTGGAGCGGCCGGGCGAAGCGGATAACACCGGGCGGTCACGGTTTAGGCCCTCATAGGCGTCGTTCAGCCAGATTCCGATCGCGACCGGCACGCGATCGACCAGGAACGTGCGGATGCGATCGATGTCGTCGGGCCGATTGAACCGACGGTAAGACAGCCGCATATCTCGTTTGCGATGCCAGCTCTGATAAGCCGCCGCTTCGGCAATTGCATTCTGATGAGGCTGCTGTGACGAAGTCGCAGGGGAGATCGTTTTGGGGTGTTGGTCTCTCGTGCAGATGCCGAGTGTGCGGGCTGCCTCGAAGCCGTCTTGGAATATAAGCTCTTGGCTGGGATTCTCGGTTGAATGCTGGGCTTTTTTGCGTGCCGTGAAGTAGTTGAATAAAACCGAGAGCGGCCTGCACTTCTCCCGGTGGTGATAGAAATCAAGCAGCTCGAAGCAATAAACAGTTGTCGCACTAACGCAACAGGCAACTCCGTCTTGACGGCGTGGCGGCGACACGGTGTGTAAACGAGCGCGGCCTTGGTCTGCCGTGCCTGGGACAAGTGCCTCCGGCCACATGTAATCCCGACTATCGAAACCTGTGGCCAGCCCGGACATTATTTTTTCCCAAACCGGTGAAATAGACGATTTTTGGGATGTTAGTGACTAAGCTTTGTCGTGCAAGGGTTTTTGTACAATCAAATTATTGATCAAGGAAACCCCCTGATTCGTTTGTTTGGCTTGTGCCGTCAAGGGTGACAGTCGAACGGGCTCGCCGACGATGCGAAGCTTTTCTAAGGCTTGGCGGGGAGCGGCGTTTTCGAGGCGCTGTACTATTGTTCCGCGAAGCATCTCGTCACGGCGGCGTTCGGCCACGCACACTACTGGAAGCGTCGCATGGCGATCTACTTGCAGAGCAGTGATGCTGGGCTGCTGGTCTGGGCGAACAACTTCTACGGCTTCATCGAGGCCGGGTCCCACATGCCACCGCAGGCCGAGTCGTCATAGGGACACACGCTGGCTGCTCTGAGATGAGGTGCTGCGGTGGGTGATGATTTCTCCATCGCGCGTCTCCGTGTTCCGACGTGGGCTTGGGGAGTCTCGGCGCGCTGTCGCGAAGGTCGAGCGGTCTGAATCTTTCCTTCCGCCGGTTGTTTTGAAGTTCGCACCGAACGTTTCCAACGCTCCGCGGTGGGTTTCCTCGTCGCGGCGTGATGCTTGGAAGTCGTGGCGCGAAGTTGGAGGGGCTCCGTATTTGGTTTCCCTCCGTCCGCGGGTGGTTTCCGAGTTTGACCAAAAAAATTTCCGGCGGCCGCGTGCGGTGAGCAGCTTTCTGCGCGGGGTTGCCTCGTCTCCGCGGATGGATTGGAAGCCGTCGTGTTTGGTTTCCTCCAATGAGCCCGGCGGATGGGTCGTTTAGTCTCGCGCTCGGGCGTTTGAGCCTGGCGGCTCGGTCGGCTCCGCGGGGAGGCGGCCGGCTCGATCGGGGTTTCGGGCGATGCGGCGGGGTGCTTGGGCTTCGAGATTCGTGCGTTTGTGGCCGGGCGCGGCCCCCGGAAGAATGAGCCGCGGCCGGGCGGGGTGCGGCGTCGCGGCTTGGAGATCGGGCCGGGCGGCTGGGTCATTTGGGCGGCGGGCTGGGCGCGGGTATCGGACGTGACCCCGCGCTGGCTGCACGGCAGGGGGGATGGGGTCGATAAGACGAGTGGTCAGTGACCGGTGGCCAGTGGCCAGTGGCCAGACACCGGAAACGGGCCGTGACGTGATTTCACCGGCCACTTCCCCCGCGGGAGCGCAGCGATGTCGAGCAAGAAATTCATCCCCAACGGCGACCGGGACTTTGCGGCGATGGCCAAGGGGTTCACAACGGCTTTGGGGCGGGACCCCCGAAAGTTTGCGGTTGCCCCGGAAGACGCGGAGGCGGTGGCGGCGGCGGTCGACGCGTTCGAAGTGGCGTTGAACGAAGCGCGCGGGGGGAGCGGCGTGGGGCGGGCTTCCGGGGCGGCCGGGGCTTCCGGGGGGCGGTCGATGTCGCCGACGTTGACGTTGCGGAAGGCGGAGGCGCGGAAGGAAGCCGAGACGTGGATCCGGCGGGTGGCGGGGGCGGTGCGGAGCAACGACCGGATCAGCGCGTCGGACAAGGCGTTGCTGGGGATCGCCCCGCGGAAGAAGGCGGGGGAGGCGGCCAGCGAGGCGGAGCGGACAGCGGGGGAGGCGTTGCGGCGGTCGCCGTACCTGGAGTTTGTGCGGGCGATCCATCGGTCGGCGCACGTGCCGGAGCACGAGCTGCGGTTCCGTCGGCCGGACGGGTCGGGCATGCCGGCGGGCGTGGCGCGGCTGGAGCTGTTTGTCGAGCTGGTGCCGCCGGACGAGGCGGTGCCGGACCGGCCGGGCGGGTCGGGGTACGGGTGTCATTACTTGCGGTCGTTTGTGAAGAGCCCGGTGGTGTTGACGCCGCCGCTGGCGGACCGGCCGATGCGGGTGGTGTATTGGGGGCGTTGGGCGGACGCGCGCGGCGAGGTCGGGCCGATGAGCGCGGCGGCGGCGGGCTGGGTGGAGGGCGGTTCGCACCACCTGATGGGGCCGGGCGTGATCGGCGGGGAGCAGGGGCGGTTGCCGACTCGGCCGAAGGAGGTGAACGCGCAGCGGTTGGCGGCGGTGGCGGCGCGGCTGCCGCGGCTGGCCGCGGAGGCGACCGGTCCGGAAGTGGGGGTGTCGGAAAGCGGCCCGGCGGCGGCCGTCAAAGCGCCGGGGGTGTCGGTTCGACTTCCGGGGGCGGCGTGACGTCGGCGAAGCGGCCGGCTTCGAGGGCCTCGGCGAGGTGTTGGAGCCGTCGGCGGATGTCGCGTCGCAGCACCGCGCCGACGAGGGGTTCGATCAGCCGGCGCAACGCGGCGGGGCGAGCGCGGAAGCCGTAGCGGAAGGTGGTTTCGGTGTGGCCGCCCTTCGCTTGAAACCGCCAAGCGCCGGTGAACTTCGCGAAGAACCACGGGCCTCGGATCATTTGCATCGCGGCGAATCTCGGTCGTTGGACGACTTCGTATTCGACTTCCATCGACAGGCCGTTGTACGCCCGGCTTCGGACGCGGTTGCCGGCCGCGGCACCGAGCCGCCGGTCCGCGGGGCCCCGGGTGAAGGTGGAGACGGGCGTGAACCGGTCCCAGCGTTTGCGGAGTTCATAGTCGTGCGCGACATGGAAGACCAACTCGGCCGGTGCCCGGATGACGCGTTTGGCTTCGATGGTGGGCATCCATCGAGAATAGGAACGCCGGAGCAAACGGCGTGGCGTGCGGCCGCGTTGGCGTCATCGGGTGCCGGGCGCGGTGGGAACGAGGAGCGTTTACGTTCTTATTCAAAGCAAGTGAACCCGGAGGGGTTGACGACGGCGGCGACGTGATGGTTTAGTCCGAAATCCTTATCGCAGCGGGCGGGGGACGGCGGCGTCGCGGAGCCAGCGGGCAACGGCAACGAAGCCTTGCGTATCGGGGCGGGGTTCGTCGTGTCGGACCGAGAGCCAACGGTCGACGATGTGGTATCGGCCGTCGCGGAGGAATTCGAGAACGGTGGTCGTGCCGTCTAGACCAAGGTTCGGGTCGCCGGTGCGTTCGTAGTCGAGATCGGCGGCGGCGAAGCTTTCGCGGAAGTCGGCGGCGTCGGCGCGGTGGACGACGGCTCGGCCGGTGGCGGCGATGCCGCCGGGCGCGTAGCCGCCGGAGCCGTCGAGGACGACGTAGCGGATTTCGCCGACGGGGGCGGACGCCCACTGGGCGTAGGCGGATCGCGCGACGTTGGCTTCAGCGCCGCCGACGCCGGGCTTGGGTAGCCACGGGGCGTCGGACATCCGCGTGGGGTCGATTTCGAGCGTGACGGAGATCGGCCGACCCCAGGTGGGTAGCTCCACGAAGCGGTAGATTTCGACGCCGGTTTCGCCGGCCCGGGCGTAGAGCGGGGGCAGTTGCATCGCACGCCAGTGGGCGGTGAACCAATCGTCGATGACGAACGGCGTCAAGCCGTGGATGCGCTGCTCGCAAAGCGGAAAGTACGGCGATCGTTCGAGGCCGATCGGCTTGGTCCAGCCGAGCTTTTCGGCGACGCGGGTCGGCTCGGGCGTCCAGGGCGTCCAGGGCGTCGAGGGCGGCGGGGTCTCGCGGTCGGCGGTCGGGGTGCAGGCGGTGAGGACCGCGGACCATGCGAGCCATCCGCCGAGCACGCATCGTTTCCGCCGGCTCGTTTTGTGTCGGGTTTTTTTCGGGGCGTTGAACGGCATGTGCGTGTAGACGCTGATTGAGCCCGACAGGTTCCCGTGTCCCTAAACTTGAGCCATGGATCGCGTATCGGATTCGAAGCATCAACCGCCCACCGGCGTGATCGTCTGCGACCACGGGTCACGCCGGGCTCAGAGCAACGACACGCTCAAGGCGGTGGCCCGGGCGTTTGCGGAACGTTTTGCCGTGCTGAACGGGCGGCCGGCGATCGTGGAGCCGGCGCATATGGAACTGGCCATGCCGGATCTCGCCGCGGCGTACGCGGCTTGTGTCGCGCGGGGCGCGGAGTACGTGGTGGTCTTGCCGTTCTTTTTGGCGCGGGGTCGGCATTGGACCCGCGATATCCCGAGTCTCGTGAACCAGGCCGCGGTGCAACATCCCGGCACGACGTACAGCATCGCCGAGCCGTTGGGGCCGGACGACCTGCTGCTCGACCTGCTGAAAAAACGGCTGGACGCGAACGATCAGCCCACGATCGCGGCCGGCCAACCCGACCCCCGTCTTGCCGACGTCGAACCTACGCAGCGCCGCACCCAGTGCTCCGTCTGTCCATTCGCCGCGGACCCCGAGACGGGTGAAATCACGCTCAAGGCCAAGGCGTCGCCCGAGGTGGCGTGAGCTACGAGCCAGGTCTTACACCGTGTTTGGGCTGCGAACCAGACGCCCGGTTGAATCGGCCCGGCCGACACCGGCGGCCTCCTTCCAGCCACGGACCGCGTTGGATTCCTCGCACCGCCGAGCCATGGTCGACATGTCGGGGATCGGCTTACGCTTCGGGTTGCCGGCTATTAGTTAGCCGGCTAACATGTATCCGTGGCTTTCCTCCTCCGAGAACTCCCCGACCGCGCCTTGCTGGAAGAATTTGCCGGCGAGTTCACGCACCTCGATGTCGACGCCACGCTGGCCTACTTGCGGCTTTTGCGGCTCGGCAGCGAGATGCTCGACGGGCTCGATCGTTTTCTCGCCGGTGAGGACATGACACACGGCCGGTGGTTGACGCTGGTCGTGCTCCATCGGTCGGGCGGGCGGCTTCTGCCCAGCGAGCTGGCGGAGAAACAGGGCGTCACCCGCGCGACGATGACCGGGCTGCTCACGAAGCTCGTCGATCGCGGCTTGGTTGAACGCGAACTGGACGATCGGGATGGACGCCGTGAAGCCGCGGTATTGACGGCGACCGGACGTCGGTTTGTCCGCCGGGTGTTGCCGAAGGTGTACCGCCACATCAACGCCGAGTTGGCGCCGCTATCTCCCAAAGACCGGCGCGCGCTGGCTCGGGTTCTGAACAAATTGATCGACCCTTGAAGACCTCTAGGAGCCTGAGGATGTCCATACGGTCTGCCCTGATTATTAGCCTGCTAATTAGTTATGCAGCTTCGGCGGACCGGGTGCAAATCCCCTTGCCGGTCGCCAATGGCGTGGCGGCGGTCGGCGGCACGATCTACGTCGGTGGGATGAACGGCGGGCAGATCGTCGCCGTCGAAGGCGAAGAGGTGCGCCTCGTCACCGAAGGCCACCCCCGATTGAAGTCGGTTGCCGCGCTGCGGCGAGACCCGCGCGACGCAACGCTTTGGGGCACCTCGCCGGATGCTTTCGGCCAGCGCCAAGCCGACGGAACGGTCTCCCGCGCACCGAGCTGCGTCTTTCAATTCGATCCGGTAAGCGGTCGATACCGCCGGCTCGTCGAGCTGCCCGCGGGCGTGTTCGCCAACGACTTGGGCTTCGGCCCCGATCACACGCTTTACGTTACCGATAGCTTTGGCGGAAAGATCTGGCGGTTGTCGCCCGACGCGGAGCGGTTCGAAGTGTTTTTGACCCACGAAGGGCTCGGCGGCGAAGGCTTGGGTGTGGCAGGCATCGCGGTCGCGTCGGACGGGACGCTGTACCTGGGCACATACACCGCCGGCCGACTGATGCGTTTGCGTGACGGCCACCTGGAGGCGTTGCGGCTGCCCCGCCCGTTGCGTAACCCCGACGGCATCCGGGTGTTGCCCAACGGCGATCTGCTCGTGATCGAAGGCAACGCGGCGGGGCGGTCCGGTCGGCTCCTGCGGCTCCGACTCGACGGCCTGCAAGCCGAGCTTATCGAGCTGGCCCAAATCGAAATGCCGCTGAACTTGACCCTCGACGGCGACCGAGCCGTCGTCACCGACGCCGCGGCCCGGCCTTGGTTGGTTGCGTTTCTGTCCGGCGACCGCGTTGAGCCGCCGGCTACTTCTCGCTTGATCCACGTTCCCCTGACGACCCGGCGACCATGACCGACACCACTCGACTCGACGGAAAAACAATCCTCATCACCGGCGGGGGCACCGGCATCGGCCGCGCGGCCGCCGTGCTCGCCGCGCAGCGCGGGGCCCGAGTCGTGGTGGCCGGGCGCACCGAGGTCACGCTGTGTGACACGGTCGAGCTTTGCGGCCCGTTTGCGGAAGCGTGCGTCGCCGACGTCGCCGAAGAGGCCGGCGTGCGGCGGATGATCGACAGATGCGTGAACCGCTTCGGCGGCCTGCACGGGGCGTACAACAACGCCGGCGTCGAGGGCGCTTTCGGACCTTTGGCCGACTTGACGGCCGACGATTTCGACCACGTCCACCGCGTCAACACCCGCGGCGTCTGGCTCTGCACGAAACACCAGGCCGCGGCCATGAGCCGAACCAACGGCAAGCCCGGCGGCGCCATCGTGCAGTGTTCGTCCTGGTTGGCGAAGGGGGCGCTGCCCGGCAGCACGATCTACTCCGCGAGCAAGGCCGCACTCGACGGCATGACCCGCGCCGCCGCGCTCGAACTCGCCCCGATCGGCGTCCGTGTCAACAACGTCAGCCCGGGCATCATCGACACGCCGATGCTGCGTCGATTCTTCGAGCCGGGCACCCCCGAAGCCGCGCCGTTTGAAAACCAATCTCCGATGCGTCGCCTCGCCGAGCCCGACGAGGTCGCCGAAGCCGTGTGCTGGCTGCTTTCCGACGCCGCGCGTTTCGTCACCGGGCAAACGCTGCTCGTTGATGGCGGGTACGCCATCGCCGGCCACCGTCCTTGAACGCATCGCGAGCGTCAACCGTAGTCGAGTGTTGCGTCGCCCCAGTCGATTCAGCGTCTGCCGACGTTCTTGTGGGCCTGAACGCCGACGGTAAAGACGTCCATTGGGTCGCGCGCGATGACCGTGCTTGTTGTGTTGGCATATCGGTACCAGCCGACGCTGGTCTATCCCCAGCCCATTTCGGGTCCGTATTCTCCGAGTTTGGCGTAGCGGGGGCGGTGGATGACCGGATTAGGCCGATCGGCTGAACACGAGGTCGCCGGGGTCGTAGCTGAAGAGTTTTGGCCAGCGGTCGGGTGGGGTTGGGGTGTAGCTGTTCCGCTCAAGGAGGCGGATCGAGCGTCGGTTGTCGGGGTGGACGGTGGCCCAGAACGTGACGACGGCGTGGTCATTTTTCAAGTAGTCGTGCAGCCAGGCGAGACTTTCGGAGGCGAGGCCTTGGCCCCAGTGGGCGGAGCCGAAGAGGTAAGCAACCTCGGCGCGGTTCTCACGGACGGTGGCTTCGACGCGGCCGACGATGGCTTGGGTGTCGCGGAGGCGGGCAAGCCGATCGATCCAGATGACGTCGCTGTCTTCCGGCGGGGCGTTGCGTTCGCGGTTGCGGAACTGGCGTTGGAGGCTGGCGAGGTCGAGATGGGCTTCGTCGATGAATTCGTATACGGCGGGGTCGCAGAGCGCGGAAGCCGCTTGCTCGGCGAGGGCTTCGCGGATGGGTTCGAAGGCGAGGCGCTGAGATTCGGGGTGGGGCATGATGCGCGGCCAGGTATGTCGCGTTGCTTCAGTGTGTCGGGTGGCCGCCATTGATGAAGGTAGCTTGGCGGATGACTTGGTGAGCGTTCAGGAGGGGGTTTGACGCCAGCGCGTGGGGGCTCGGCCGGTTTCGCGGCGGAAGGTTTTGTTGAATTGCTGGAGATCGGGCAGGCCGACTTCGGAAGCGACGGCGGCGACGGGCCGGTCGGTTTCGAGAAGGAGGTGTTTGGCGCGATCGATGCGACGCCGGCGGATGAAACCGGCGACGGTCTGGTCGAAGTGGGCCCGGAACTGGCGCGTCAAGTGGTTGTGGGAGAGGCCAACCCGGCGGGCGAGGTCGGCCACGCGTAGCGGGCGGTGCAGGTGCGTGTCGATGTATGCGACAGCGTCGGCGACGGATCGCGTGGGGCCGAGCGGCGCTGTGGATGGTGAGGGGCTACTTTTTGTGGCTTCCCAGGGTCGAGTGGCGAGGTCCCAGAGCAGGCCCCAGAACAACGCGTCGGCGTGGCGGGGGTGGGTCGAACGGGTGGCGACGATACGTTCGAACTGTCGGCGGATGGCATCGGCTTCGAGGCCGAGGGGGATGGCGTCCGGAACGGACGGGGTGTTCGCACGCGCTTCGTTCGAATGGACGGTCGTTATGCCGAAGTGGGCGTAGAAGTGTTCGTTGACGGGCTTGCGGTAGCGGTAGACGGTGCGGGCACCGGGCGGAACCAGGGTCGCGAGGCCGGGACGGATCGCGATGGCGTGGCCGTCGACGTCGAGATCGGCGTCGTAATCGTAGAGGTGCAGGCACCAGAGCGTGGGCATGCGGTACCGCTCGGTGCGGGTTCGGCCGTGTTGGGCCCGGCCGGCCTCGCGGAGGCGGGGCGGGTCGGAGAGCGGCAGGCGGCGGGTCCAGGTCGTCGGCATTTCGGTGAAAATTTACCACTAATGGTGAGCTACGGCTATTGAAATAACTCGAAAATCACGCATCATGCAGGCATCCGATTTTCTTCAGATTCACCCGTCGAGTTAACAGGAACCACCGACCATGCCCGTCTCTCCCGCTACGACGCAGATCGCCGACGCCCCGGGTTACCTCACCGACGAGCAACTCCGGCAGTACGACGAGATCGGTTACGTCGTCCTCGAAGACCTGCTTGATGAGGCCGACCTGTCCGGCGTGAAGGACGCGATGCAAAACAAGGTCGACGTGATGGCCAAAGCCTGGCTGGCGTCGGGCCTGATTCCAGAGCCGTACGCCGATGAGCCGTTCGAGGCGCGGCTGGCGAAGATCGCGTCGCACTTGACCGACGAGCAGTACCTCGAGCACGGCCGCAGTTGGCGCGACCGCGACCCGGGCTACTACCACCTGATGAGCAACCCGAAGGTGCTCAACGCGGTCGAGTCGCTGATCGGGCCGGAGATCTTCGCGAACCCGGTTTACAACACCCGGCCCAAAGTCCCGGGGGTGGCGGCGGGGGCGGTGCCGTGGCACCAGGACAAGTCTTACTGGCCCGACGCGAACAGCAACCCGGTCATCACGGTGTGGATCGCGGTGGTCGACGCGACGGAGCTCAACGGCTGCCTGCACATCTGGCCGCGCACGCACCGCAAGCGCGTGCTCGGGTATCACGCCGAGACGTACTCGGGCACCGGCTTTACCGAGATCGACGGCGAGCACCTGACCAAGGCCGAGCGAGAGATGGTCGCGCTGCCGGTGGAGGCGGGCACGGCCATCCTGTTCAACGACCGATGCATCCACATGTCGACGCCGAACAACGCGGAGACGGTGCGTTGGTCGGTGGACCTGCGCTACCAGCCGACCGACCAGGACCCGATGGTCGATCACGGCATCGGCTTCCTCGCGCGGAGCCACGAAAAGCCTGGGGCGGTCGCGACGCTGGGCGACTGGCTCGCCGAGCGGCCGGAACATGAAGACGGAGGCTGATTCCGGGCGGCCTCCGTGCTGGATTGCGGGGGCGTTGATCGGCCATGTCTATGGCGCGGCCGTGTCGCCGATGAATGCCTTGATCGCCTCGAGCGAAGGCGTGTAGCCATCGTCCGTGGCGACCTTGAGGGTCGGCAGATCGAAACGGGGTTCCGTGTATTCGCCGGGTGGGCCCATCGTGCCGGTCGCTTGGAAATGAGTGACGCGGCGATCCTCGTGAAAGAACGTGCGGCGCGGGTCGTCGAGGCCGCGTTGCAGGTGCCGCTTAGCGGCGAGTTCGGGGTCGATCGTGCAGAGGATCAGATTCGGCCGGCCGACGTTCGCGAGTTGATCCATCCGACTCGCCCAGGCCGCGTGTTGGAACGCGGCCTCGATCACCACCGAGATGCCCGCCGTGAGATGTTGCCGCGTGAACTCGAAGAAACATTCGAACACCTTGGCTTTGGTGTCGGCGGGTAGCCGGGCTTCGTGGATGCCGTGCGTGTGGACGAAGCCTTCCTTCAGCGCATCTCGGCTGATCAGGGGCAGGTAGAGTTCGGCCGCCAGCTTGCGGGCGAGCGTGGTTTTCCCCGCGCCCGGCCGACCCGTGACGATGACGCATTTGGGGGCGGGCTTCGGAGAGGTCGAGCTGCTCATACGCTTTCGTCCGGAGCGGTGTCGGGCTACAGGCTTTTCAGTGTGTCGGCCGTTGGCCGAGATTTTAAGGCTGCGGATGATTTAGCGCAACGCCAACATGCGAACCCGTTAGATTCGCTTGGTGGATTTTCCGCACGAGAGCCCGAAGCTGTTGGCCGAGTGCATCGGCACGTTTGCGCTGGTGTTGGCCGGCTGCGGGGCGATCGTCATCGACGAGGTCAGCGGCGGAGCGGTGACCCACGTGGGGGTGGCGCTGACGTTCGGGCTGATCGTCATGGTGATGATCTACGCGGTGGGCGAGACGAGCGGGGCGCACTTCAATCCGGCGGTGACGATCGGGTTCGCGCTGGCCAAGCGGTTCGCGTGGGCGCGGGTGCCGGCGTACCTGGTGGCGCAGTTCGTCGGGGCGTTGTTGGCGGCGTGGACGCTGCGGCTGCTGTTCCCAGAGGTAGAAAGCCTCGGCGTCACTCTGCCGGCCGGGAGCGTGACGCAGAGCTTCGTGATGGAATTGCTGCTGACGCTGGGCCTGATGTTCGTGATCCTGCACGTCGCGACGGGAAGCAAGGAGCAGGGCCTGATGGCCGGCATCGCGATCGGCGGGACGGTGGGCTTGGAGGCGATGTTCGCCGGCCCGATCTGCGGCGCGTCGATGAACCCGGCGCGGTCGCTGGGGCCGGCGGTGGCGTCGGGGATGACGCAGCACCTGTGGCTGTATCTGGTGGCGACGACGTTGGGTGCGGCGATCGCGGTGCCGCTGTGGCTGGGCTCGCGGCCGGCTTCGATCGATTCCCCTGACTCCTCCGGAGAAACGCGATGACGATCCGTGCGACCGAACCCGCCGACCGCGACGCCGTGGAAGCCATCACGCGTTCGGTGGGTTTGTTTGAGCCGGAGCAGGTCGCCGAGGTGCTCGCGATGTTCGATGAGCATCACGCTTCGCCGGCCCCGACGGGCCGCTGGTGGGTGCTGGAACAAGACAGAGAGCTGGTGGGCGTGGCGTATGCCGAGCCGGAGCGGATGACCGATCGCGTCTGGAACCTGCTGTACATTGCGGTGCGTGCGGACCAACAAGGCCGGGGTTTCGGGACCGAACTCCTACGCGGGGTCCGTCGCGACCTGGCGTCGAATCGGCGATGGATGGTGGAAACGGCCGCGATCGAAGAATTTGCTCCGGTTCGTCGGTGGTACGAACGCGAGGGGTTTGTACGTGTCGCCGAGTTGCCGGATTATTATGCCGACGGCGTGGGCAAGACGGTCTTGATGCAGCCTCTTTCGGGCAGAGAGGGCCAGGCATGACGACGACCAAACGCTACCTCGTCCTGTGCACCGCGAACCGTTGCCGCTCGCAGATGGCCCACGGCTGGCTCGCGCACTTTGGCGGCGAAGACGTCGAGGTGTTCAGCGCGGGCACCAAGCCCGGCGGGGTCCACCCCCTATCGATCCGCGTTATGGCTGAGGCGGGCGTAGACATTTCGGGCCACACCTCAGACCACCTGGACGCGTACCTCAAGCAAGACTTCGACGCGGTGGTCACGGTCTGCGATTCGGCGAAGGAAGCCTGCCCGGTGTTTCCGGGGGCGAAGCGCACCATCCACCGCGCGTTTCCCGATCCGGACGACAAGACCGGCACCAAGACCGAGGCCGAGTTGCTCCCGGTGTTTCGCGGCGTGCGGGACCAGATCCGGGACTGGGCGGACGCGTTTTGGAAATCCGCACGTTGTGGCGGAGGCTGACGCCCAAGGTGTCAGAGTGGGCCGGGATCGTCTTCGTTGAATTCCGATCCGTCGTATCTCCAGTTGCGGACGCGGGCCTGCCCGATGACCTGCCCGACTTCCACGTCGAGCTCGACGATATGAACGGATGTATTCACGTCGCCGGTGGGTTTACCGCAGCACCCTGCGCACTGCACCCAAGGCGAAGTCGCCGTGTTTTTGACTTGATAATGCCTTTGCTCGTGGGTGTGTCCGGTCAACATGAGCGGAACGTCCGCGGCCGTGGCGGCGTGGGCGACCTGCTTTTCCCGGCGTAAACGCAATGCGATTTTCCAGACTCGCCAGTCGTATGGATAGAAGAACGGAGGAAAGTGAATCGCCCAAAGGAAAGCTCGGCCCCGGTGGCGGGCGACCGCTGAGGCGGCAACGAGCCGATCGATCGTGGGTTGAGGGGCGTAGCCTTGGCCCATGACCGAGCCCGGGTTTCGCAGAGGCGAGGCGTATTCGGTGCCGGGCAGGCAGGCATCGGCCCCGATTACTTGAAGCTGTTCCTGGCCTCTCTGTAAGGGGGGAAACGGATAGACCCCGTTGTGCCCACTCGGCCAGTCGCTGTGGAAGACTTGGTCGAAAGTGGTGTTGCCCGCTCCGACCCACCCCCATTGCTTCCGACGATCCCAGCGGTCGTGATTGCCCGGGAGCAGGAAGATGGGCAGGCCATTGGCGGCGAGGGTCGCTTCGTAATCGGCGTTGACGTAGGGAGCGCCGAAAGGATCAGATGCCGGGGCGGGGGGGCTGTGAACGAATCGGTGGGCGAGTTCGAGCGCGTCGCGCCCCCCGTAGTCGGCGAGGTCGCCGGTGATGACGATGGCGTCGACCGGCGCATCGGCGTCTTGGCAGCGGTTGTAGACCCACTCGGCAACGTCTTCAACCAGCGACGGGCTGTGGCCGCGGGTTCCGGTGTCGAAATGCAGGTCGGATAGATGAATGAGCCGGAAGGTTTCCAAGCGTCCGCTCCGGAGGGGAGATCGGTGGTCGTAAACACACGCATATCCAACGACGAAGACGACCCTCGATGCTTACGGGGCGTCGGCCACGATCGCCACGCCATTGCCGTTGTCGAGGACCAGTCGACCACCGGGGATCTGGCCGCCTTGCTTCGCGTGGCGGAACAGGTCGGCGGTGAGCGTGTCCAGAGACGCGGCCGACTTTCCTTCTTCCAGGCCGAGACGGCGGATGAGTTGTTGCTGCACCGCGGGGGTGATCTTGCCGTCCTCGATGACCGGGCAGCGTGGCGGTTCGTGATATCGACTGCGTTTGGCGAGATTGGCGAGCAGGCCTTGGATTTCGTAGCCGATGATCTGCTCGGTTGGTTCTTCCAACGGCATGCCGTGTGGGTCTTGAGCCGGCCAACCGGCGGACGTGGGCGTGGGTGATGTCCCGGGCAGGCTCGAGATCCTCCAGGCTTCGGTGGACATGGGCGTAAGCCCGACATCATCAGGCATTGCCGACACCGCTTCGTCTTCTTCTTCGGGTTGCGCGGCGGACAGAGCTTGGCAGGTCGATGTGTTTACCCAACTCGGCGTTTGCCGGGGATCCGGCTCGGCATCGATCGCGTCGGGAGACGGCTGGATAAGCCCGGCTGCCTGCAACTTCGCGATGGTCTGCATCAGGGCCTGCAGCTTGTCGACGGTGACGGCGCCGAGCTCGGCTCCGGCTTGCTTTTTGATCGCTAACTGGACCGAGAGCGGCAGACCCGGGATCGGGAAAGCCGGTGGCGTCGCTTTGCCGATCCGCTTTTCGACGGATTCGGAGAGTTGTTGTGTGGTTTGGAGATCGAAGCCCGCCGCGAGTTTGGATAGCGCTTCCGCAACATCGGGGGGCACGGATTCATGTGACATCCCGCCGGCTGATTCCATACGTTTAGTTTACAAAACACACGGTTTCTCGACAACGAAAATCGAACTCGTTTGCCATGTTTGGGGCGGCGGTTATCCGTGGAACCATTGGGTGGGTTGCCCGAAGGCCTCGCCGAAGACAAATTCATCGAAAGGGTTGCGCGGTCGTGGCGCGGTTTCGGCGTCGCGCATCCAGCCTTCGGGCAGGGCGTCGGCGGGGCCGAGGTGGCCCAGAGCGAAGCCGGAAAAGGCGTGGAAGCCGTCGGGGATTTGCAGGACGTCTTTCGCGCGGTTCTGATCGATGCCGGCCATCTGATGGATCATCAAACCCAACGCGGTGGCTTGGGCGGAGAGGTTGCCCATGGCGAGCCCGAGGTCGTGCTCAGCGCAGCGGTTGGGTTTATCGTTCTTTGCGAATGTTTCGGAGACCGCGGTGATGCCCAGCACCGGAGCGGACCTGGCCCAGGCCTGATTGGCTTCGACCAGGCAGGACAGGACGCGTTCGTATGACTCGCGGTTTTCCTTGGTCGCGACGATGAAACGCCACGGCTGCTCGTTGAACGCAGAGGCCGCCCAGCGCGCGGCTTCGAAGAGTTGGCGGAGCTGTTCGGTCTCGACCGGTGTGTCGGCGAACGACCGCGGGCTCCAGCGATCGGCGAGACAGTCGAGGACGGGATAATCGGTCGCGGCGGGTGGATTGGACATGGTCTCAGAGTAGGCCCGGGCCGATCGATGTGAGGGCCGGCCTCGTTAGTAATGCGTCCATGTCGTACGGTTTTGGGCATACCAGGTCCGCAGAGCCGCGATCGCCTCGAGTTGCTCTTGCCGGTCGACCCAAAGCGGGAAGCGCGGCGCGTCTTTGGGCATTACCGCATCCAAAACCCAAGCGAAGCGATGGCGATCGAGCAGTGTGATGAGCTTGTCGTTGGGGAGGCCGAATGGGCCGAGCACGTGATCCCATCCGACTCGATTGTGCGGGCCGATTCCTTCAGCGAGTAGCGCGGCCAGCACTACCGGCTGATCAAAACGGGGATCGCTAAGCAAGGACGCGTTCGCGGCGGGGTTGTCCGGATGACGGCCGACCGACGTCAGCAAGACACGCGTGGTCGGGTCGTCGAGCCGAGCGATCCGGCCGGGGTCTTGGTACCACGCTTCTTGGTCGTTCGGGTCTGTCGTGATCGGTTCTCCGACGCCTAAGCCGATGTGCCGCAGCAGGATGCCCGACTGCCGTGCGATCGGATCGAGGTCACGGGTCAGTTCCTCGAACAGGCGGTTGCGATCCGCTTCGGATAAGAAACGGTCGGCGATGATCACGGCCAAAGCACGCAGATGCGGCTCATCGTGAGTGAGGGCAGGCAGCAGCCATTGAGTTTTTGGTTCGCGGGAAGCACGAACGAGCATGATTTGTTGTAGTGGCGGCAGCGACAGCGGATCAGAGACGTTGAGTTCTTCGAGCGATCTGTTGGCCCTTGGCGTGTGCTCCAATTCCCACAGCAGCGCGATGTCCGGATCGTCTGGCGGCGATCCGGCCGGAGCTTCCGGCACGACGCGGCCGAACGCGGGATGTGGTTTCGCGGAAGGGTTGTCGGAGCGATTGGATCGCCACGATTCTCGTTCAGCCTTACCCGAGACTGCCCGTTGCCAAGCGAGCGAAGCAAACGCCGCCCCCCGTCGGATATCGGGGTCTTCGTCTTGCGCCAATCGATCGAGCAGCGCGGCGACGGCTTCCAGATCGCCCGGATCGGCGTCTTGCTTTGCGTCGGGCGTCGCCTCACCGATCAGCCACTCCAGCGCCAATCGGCGAAGCACCGGATTGTCCGAAGCAACACGCTCGTCAAGCCAGGGCAGCCAAGCCGCGGGTGGAAAATGCTCGGGACGCCAAAGGTCCAGGTCATCGCAAAAGCTGATGAGCCGATCGTATTGCGCGGATTTCGGTCGCTGCGTCAAACGACGGCGGAGGTCTTCCATCATCCGTTGTGTCGCCGGTTGATCGCGCAAGAGCGTGTGCCAAACACTCACGGTGCGCTGAGACAGACGCGTATCTCTTCCGGCATCGACGACGGCATCAACGAGTTGCGGCCGTCTGGCCGGAGGAACGCTCGGGTTGAGGATCAGGGCGGTTTGAACCGCCGCGGGCCACGAATCCATGTCCGGGATGCGTGCGATCGCCAGATCGACCAGCCGGGGGCTTCGATCCGCGTGAGTCCGGAGGTGTCGGAGGGCCAGGTTTTGTCGCCAATGATCTGCGCTGTCCAAGCCCGCGACCTGCCAGTGGTCGTAGGCGATCGGGACCAGCCAAGCCCCGAGCAGCACCGTGATCGCGGAGGTTGCCGCGAGGCTATACGGCCAGCGCCGGGCGTGTCGACGCAGGCGTGAGCGGAAGGGTTCGCTCATGAAAGGATTCTAAATCAGTTTTCAGGGTCTGGGCACGGAACTGGAGGGCGTTGAAATCCGCGTTGAGGGCGAGATTTGCATGGGTCTATGAAGCGCAAGTCGCCAATTTGGAGAAATTTTGGTTCTCGCTCAGTGAAAATATTGACATGGAATTCCCAGTAATTTACATTTCAATTTTCACTTCCTGGCCCTGTCTCATGTCAGCACCGAGCCTTCAAACCGTCGCCAAACATGCGGGCGTATCCGTCGCAACCGCATCTCGGGTTCTCAATCAATCGGGCCCGGTATCGCCGACCAGCCGAGCTCGGGTGCTTAAAGCTTCCGAAGACTTGAACTATCTACCCCTGCGTCGCCGCCGTATTCGCGGGGGCATCGACATGTCCAATGCCACCCGAGAGGTCTGCCTGCTGATCGCTGGGCATTCCGCCGGGAACGTCTTTCAGATGCCCGTGCTCCCCGATCTGTTGACGGGCATCGAGCGCGAAACCGAACGACGCAATCTCAAGCTGATCGTGGCGACTGCGGACGAAGACAGGCTTCCGCGGTTGCTGAGTCAGAGGCCAGGCCAGGCCATTCTGTTTTTGGGAGCGGGAGCCGCGCCGTCGACGGCGCGGGCGATCGCGGAGCAGCTTGCCAACCACCACGGCGTTTGGCTCATGCGGGACACGCACGGGTGGGACCTGCCGTTTGATCGCGTGTTTTACGACAACGCGGAAGTAGGGCGGTTGGCGGCCCGGCACCTTGCGGACCGCGGTCACGGCCGGGTCGCCATGCTCGATCCTCAGCCGGGCCACTCCGCTCACGCGGCGCGGCGCGAGGCCTTCGTCGAAACCGGCCGGCAGCGTGGGCTCGAAGTCACGATCTGTGAACGGCCCGCGTCCGAAACCGATTTGTCGGGTCCGGATGCGGGAGCCCGGAGCGTGGTCGATGCGTTCTTGGCGTTGCCCGATCGGCCGACCGGGGTGTTTGTTCCGCGCGACCGGCTGACCCAGGGCGTGGTCGCTGCTTTCGAGGCCTCGGGCGTCCGCGTCGCACGCGACGTCGACCTGGTTTCGTGTGACAACAACGCGGACTCGATCGAGTCCATCGGTTCTCCGCCGCCCTCGATCGACCTGCATCTGAACGAAGTCGGCGCCGCCGGCGTCGCCCGTCTGATCGACCGCCTGGTTTCCCCCGACTCGCCGCGTCAACACGCTTACGTCCAGCCATCGTTGGCCGTACCGCCCGCCTGGCCGGCTTGGCGGAAGGGGCGCCCGTTGGATTAGTCCGGGCCGTGCGGCGGCTGTCTCCGCGAGGCTCGCCGCGACGACTCTCGTCCATTCCCTTGTGTATCGCTGTCTTCACCCAACCCTGGAGGACCCGTCTGATGAGAAGCTTCAACCGTTTATTCGCCGCCGTCGTGGCCGGCCCGCTGCTGGGCGCCGCCTCGGCGTCGGGCGCGATCGTGACCGGCAACCTGACGTTCAACTGGGACGGGGCCACGGCGATCGCCGGCGAGGCGTGGCAGTCGTCGAGCCCCGCGAGCGACACCACGGCGACCTGGGCGACCGGCGGCCTGACCCTGAACACCGCGACCGGATCCAGCACCACGCTCTCGCAGGCCTGGACGTTCACCCCG
>JBCDDH010000025.1:0-42619 GCA_039180415.1 Planctomycetota bacterium
GAAGAGGGCTACCGACTGATGGTGGTAGCCAATAAATTCCAGACGGGGTTTGATCAACCTCTGCTGGCCGGGATGTTCCTGGACAAGGCGGTCGCGGATCGCAACGCGGTGCAGACCGTGTCGCGGCTGAATCGCCGCCACCCGGGAAAGGACGGCGTCGTCGTGGTGGACTTCACGAACAACGCAAAGGCGATCCTTAAAGCTTTCCACAAGTACCGGCACGGCAGTCCCCACGACCCCGACGAGCCGGACCCGCAGGCGTGCTACGACCTCCGCGACGAAATCCTTGCCGAGGGTTTGTTTACCGCGGACGACGCCGCGGCGGTGGTTTGTCTCATCCAGCAAGGCAACGACGCGCGGCTGCAAAGCCGCGCGAACGAGCTGCGGCAGCGTTTTCTGGGTCACTTCGACAGCTCGGACGAGCGGAAGACATATGCGTATCTCTTCACAAAGTTTTCCCGCGTCTACCGCTTCCTAACCAGTTTCTTCGCATTCGAGGAAGACGTCGATACGTTTGCCACCTTTTGCGAGTTCATCGAGACTCAGTTGATCAAGTCCGGCTCCGTTTCGGACCTGATGAAACAAATTCGCGCGACGGTGGTGGAAAAAGCGGCGGTGACCTCTGAAGGCGAAGTGCAGATGCCGGCGAACCTCCGGAAACCCAGACCACGCAAAGGCGGCGGCGGCGGCTCTGCGATCCCGAAGGTCTCGCTACGCGACATGATCGACCGCATCCGCCGGGACCACGACATCACCGACGACGAGGCGCTGCACATCCGCGAGGTATCGCAGGAAAAGATCAAAGACGCGACGATCCGCCAGACCATCGAGACGCACCGCTTGGACCGCGCATTTTTGGAAGGCGTGTATCGCGGACAAGTGAACGGAAGCATTCAAGACGCCTACGCGCTGCGTGAACTCTTCGAGCAACTCGGCGACCCCAAGTACACCGAGCCCGGTGCCATCTTCGACATCATGGCTTTCACGGTGATCGAGAAGAATCTCAGCGAAGCTTAAACGGGCTAAGCGTCGCGAACCCCACGATCTGACTTGCGTCAATCCTCGACGAAGAAATCCGAGTCCAGCCGCTTGACCTCGTACGTGTTCACCGTCGTGACGCCGACGCCGAAATCGATCATGTAGTCGGCGAGGGTCTGGCCGTCGATGAGGACGACCTTCGTGTCGATGTGTTTGACGTATTCCTCGGCAGTCTTGGCGAAGCTCGAAGTCGTGATGAAAATGCCCTTGCGAGCCCGGAAGCCCTGCAACGCGCCGACGAAGGCTTGCACCTCCGGCCGACCGACGTTGCCCTCGCGGTACCGCTTGGCCTGCAAATAGATCGTGTCGAGGCCGAGGCGGTCTTCCTTGATGATGCCGTCCACGCCGCCGTCGCCCGAACGGCCCAGCGCCTGCCCCGCGTCGCGGAGCGTGCCGCCGTAACCCATCTTGACGATCACGCGGACGACCAGCTCCTCGAAGAACGTCGGTGACTGGTCTTTCACCGCGGTCAGGATTTCATCCGCGAGCGTCGCGCGGATTTCGTCGTTGGCCGCTTCCATCCGCTCTTCGGGGGATTCGGCCGATGTCTCGCTACCCGTGGAATCCGTCGGACCGTCGGTCTGCTTGCTTTTCGCTCGGTTGCGGGCAGAGGCGGCCTCCCAGTTCTTCTTCCATGCTGGGAAGTTTTCGGCCAAGTACTTGTCGTCGATGAGTGCCGGATCGACCGCTACGGCCTCACGGCCGGCGTCGGTGATCCGAAACCACCCGCGTTTGGGCTTTTCGAGCAGTTCGGCCTTGACCAAATGGGATACAGCCCAGCTTGTCCGGTTGACGTAACGACGGCCGCCGCTGGAAATCGTCTCCCGTCGGTCGTCGTCGCTCAGTTGGAGCAGGTCGGCGACCGCCTCGGCGGCGTCCACCGTGCGATGGACTTCGCCATCGCTCGCGAGTTGCAGCAGCGGTTTCGCCATCGCCGGCCAAGGAGGGCACGCCATGCGGCGAGTCTACTGAAAGCGAGCGCGGTACCGCTTGCCTCTCCAATCCATCTGCGGGGTAACCGAGGAGTGAATTTGCGCCGGTGAGATACTTGGCCTCGGCGGTCTGGATAGGCGAAGCCGTTGGGCTGCCCGGTCAATCTGCGTGTGGCGTCGCGCCCCGCATGATGGTCGAGACGGTTGGTGGCGTTGGAAACCACGGCCGCCTCCGCGGAACGGACCGCGGCTTCGACGGAGGTCGTCGCGGCATCGGCAGAAACCACGCCGAGTTCTGCGGACAGCGCGGCGGGTTCGGCGGGAAACGTCCCGGTTTCCGCAAACATCGCGACGGGTTCGCGCGAAGACAACGCGGCTTCCGCGGGAAACGCGACGCGCCCGGCCGATACGGGATTCGTTTCTGCGGGAACCGGGGTCGGTTCGGCAGAAAACCCCGCGCGGTCGGCGGACGCGGCGGCGGTTTCTTCGGAGCCGAAGGCGGGTTGGGTGGGCTCGAGCGGCGGGCCGGGGTTCGCGAGGGGGCGATGGGCAGGGATGCCGAGGTCGGCAACGTCCGAGAGAAAAGCCGCGCGGGGCTTCGGGGGCGGGTTGGGTTTCGAATCTGGGTCGGGTGGTCAAGTCGCGCGGGGGTGGCGGCGATGAAGGGCGTGCCGACGAAGCCGCCCACGCGGGCGAGCGGGTGGCGGTATTCCGGGCCCCGTCTTTTTTCCGGAGGGGGCCACATCTTGGAAGCGGCTTGGCCGCGGAAGGAGTTGGCGATGCCAACGAGTTATCTCCCGTTTCGGGAGGCGGAGTTGTTGACGTGGACCGAGACGTTCGGGTCGTTGATCGCGGCGACGCCGGGCGACTACGGGCTGACCGAGGGGCAGGCGCAGGCGTACGCGATGGCGCGGCAGGCGTTTGCCGAGGCGTACCAGACGGCGAACGAGCCGTTGACGCGTTCGCCGGGGAACGTGGAGATCAAGAACACGAAGAAGGACGCGCTGATCGAGGAGACGCGGAAGCTGGTGCGGATCTGCCAGGCCGCGCCGGGGATGAACGACGACAAACGGCGGGCGTTGGGCATCACGGTGCCGGACACGTCGCGGACGCCGGTGCCGCCGCCGGAGGTCGCCCCGGCGATGGACGTGGTGTCGGTGGAGGGCCGAACGGTGCACCTGCGGCTGCGGGAGGCGAGCACGGGCAAGCGGCGCAAGCCGGACGGCGTGTACTCGGCGACGATCATGAAGTACGTCGGCGGGTCGATCCCGACGGAGCTAGACGACTGGGTGTTGGTGGGTTCGGACACGCGGCTGGACACGTCGGTCGAATTCCCGGACTCGCTGACGCCGGGGACGAAGGTGTGGTTCACGGCGTTCTGGCTGAACCGCCGGGCGGAGAGCGGGCCGATGTGCGTGCCGGTGAGCACGCACCTGGGCTTCGACGTCGCGGTGTCCGGGGGTTCCGGAGGCGAAGACGCGCCGGACGCCGAGGACGATCTGAAGATCGCGGCGTGAGTGGAAGTGGCCAGTGGCTAGTGGCCAGTTGTGAAGACGCCCCGGCTCGTGAGCGCGGGTCGGGGCGGTTGGGGGGCGTGGATCACGGAGCCCGCGGAGACGCGGAGGCACGGAGGAAGCGACGCTTGGGGGTGGGCCGGCTGTTTCGATGAGCCGGCTGCGTCTCTCCGTGTCTCCGTGCCTCGGTGAACTCCGTGTTGAATCAAGAAACCAAGGAGTAAGCCATGTCGGATTTTGAGATTGTCGAGCCGAGCGGACGAGCACCCTCCCCCAGCCCCTCCCTAAGGGAGGGGAGCCGGGCGCTGCGGGCGTTGCCGGCTTCTGAAGTCGCGTTCGACGTGCGGCGGGGGACGTTGGACGACCTGCCGTGGGTGGACGCGATGCAGAAGGCGGACCGGCTGGGGCTGGGCTTCCGGTTCATGGAAGAACTCAAGGGGCACGTGCGGGAGGGGAATCTTTGGGTGGCGGAGCGGCGGGGAAGTGGCCGGTGTCCGGTGGCCGGTGGCCAGGAAGGCACGCTCGCGGGAAACGACGCCGACGCTTCTGCTTCCGCTGGTCCCTGGCCGCTGGGCACCGGCCACTGCGACGCGGAACGCGTCGCGTACTGCATCGCGCGGGACCGGTACATGAAGCGGGACGAGGTGGGGCTGATCGTGCAGATGTGCGTGGCCCCGGCGTACCGGCGGTCGCTGGTGGCGGCGAACCTGTTGGCGCGGGTGTTCGACGCCTGGCCGCGGGGCGTGCGGTTGTGCGGGTGTTGGTGCGCCCAGGACTTGCCGGCGAACCGATTCTGGGAGGCGTGCGGGTTTCGGGCGTTGGCGTTCCGGACCGGGGCGCGGGAGTCGCGGTTCAAGAACGACCGCGGGGAGACGGTCAAGGGGCACCGGGTCCACGTCTACTGGCAGAAGAAGGTGCGCGGCGAGCGCGATCCGGTGGACTACTGGTACCCGGGGGAGACGGGCGGCGGGTCGCTCAACGAGAGCCGGCTGGTGTTTCCGATCCCGCCGGGGACGAGCTGGCGCGACGCGAAGCCGGCGGTGCTGCCGGGGGTGGGCGAGATGTTCGAGGCTTTAAGGAAGCAGCGGGAGGAGGTGGAACGGAAGGCGCTGCTTCTTCTGGCTTCGCCAGGTGAAAAAAAGACGGCGCGGAAGCGAAAGACCAAAGCGGAGCGTGTCGCCGAAGCCGAGGCGAAAGCGGCGGCCGAAGCTGAAAAATCCGTGGAGCGGAAACGCCGCGAAGCGGAATCGGACGCGGCGCGGGCGACGGCGGCGCGGGGCGGGCTGCGGTTTGCGCCGCTGCCGCCGGACCGGGCGACGATCGCGAAGCAGGCCGCGGAACGGGAGGCGTTGGAGCGGGCGGAAGCGGAGCGGGCGCGGGAGGCGGACGCCGCGGCGAAGCAGGCGGCGAAAGCAGAAGCGAAGCGGGCCGCGAAGGCGGCGGTGAAGAAGCTCAACGCGCAGAACGATCCGGCGCTCAAAGCGATGGCGCGGGAACTGCGGGACCGGTGGATGGAGGCGGTGCGGCGCGACGCGGGGGTGTTGAGCCTGGCCTCGGAAACGGCTTCCAGGGGCGCGGCATACGACGTGGCGCGGCAGATCGAAGCACCCTCCCCCGGCCCCTCCCGCCCCCGGAATAGGGAGGGGAGTCGAGACGACGGAGACGCCAAGCGGGCGCGGCGCGTCGGGCGGCTCGCGGCGTGAGGCGGGCCTAGCTTTGGGTTTCGTCGGACAGTTCGTAAAGCGTTTCGAAGTCTTGGAAGTCGTCGCCGGGTTCGGTCTTCAGGACCCCGGCCCGGACGAGGACGGTGAGGGCGTGGCCCAGGCCGCGGCTGTGGTGCAGGCCCCATCGGCGGAGCGTTTCGGGCGCGCGGTCGCCGAAGTAGACGGCGGCGAAGTGGAGCAGGGCCTGGGCGTAGGTCGCGGCGCTGGGGTCGCGGGGCGTGTCGCGGCGTTCGTCGACGCCGGGCGGCCGGAGCGCGAAGTCGATGAAGACGTTCGTATCGACGACGAAGGCGAGCATGTCGGGCGCGACCTGGGCGACGCCGGCGGCGACCGCGATGGCCTGCTGGTAGCCGGAGGACGGGGCGAAGGTTTCGGGCACGCCCGAGCGGTTCCAGTCGAGGGCCTCGATGTCGTGGGCGATGTGCGCCGCGGAGCGGAACACGGGTTGGCCGCATTCCGGGCAGTCGCCGTCGAAGCGGAGGGCCCGCAAGCTGTAGGAGCAGCGGCGACACGCGAAGTCGTACCGGATCGGCGAGAGGTGTTCTTGAAACGGGGCCAGCTTCATCGGAGGCGATGAAGATACCGAACGCGGTCGACGGTCTTGCCGGCATCGGCGGGGGATCGGGTCAAGCGGGGGCCGGGGTTTCCCAGCGCCAGACGCGGCCGTCGTCGGGGTCGGTAACTTCGCCGACGTGGCGCAGGCCGGCTTTCTCGAGGACGCGGGTCGAGGCGCTGGGTTCGGGGAGGGTGTGGGCGATGACGCGACGGACCGCCGGATGGTCGGCCGCGCGTTCGACGAGTCGGCGGGCCATGGCGGTCGCGTAGCCCTGGCCCTCGAAGTTGGGGAAGGTGAGGTAAGCGATTTCGACCGCGCCGTCGGCGGTCGGCGGGCCCTTGAACGCGCAGGAGCCGACGACGGCACGCGTGTCGGGGTCCACGGCAACGTACCCGCCCCAGGTGTCACGGGAAGCGTTGTCGGAAGCGCGGTTCGAGACAGGGGCCGGAGGACGACCGGCCGGTTTCTGCATCAGGTCGGAGACGTGAGGCTCCAGGACCTCGGCGAGGCGGGCCCAATCTTCGTCGGCCATCGCGCGGGCGTAGGCGGGGTCGCGACTCAGCGCGGCTTGGGTGGCGGGGTCGAGTTGGAGGAGTTGGACGTCGGTGCGCATCGGCCTTCCCGGGCACGTTAGCGGCCGACGTCGTCCAATTCTGACGAGCCGCGACCGTGAGGGAGTGGACGCGTATCGGGTGGCCGGCCCGCTCCCTGACGGTCGCGGCTTGTTTTCAGGCCACGCCTAGGCCGGTGTGGAACGACGGATCGCCGGATGGGATGAACGCCACGTCGATCGGGGCGGTGGGTTCGAGATGAAGCCGCGGCTCGGCGTTTCTCAAAGGATTCACGCGGGCGGCGGCGTGAACGCCGGGGCGTGTTCGTCGAGGAACGCGTCGATCGAGCGCGGCGGTCGGCCGGTGAGCGTCTCGACGCCTTGGCGTACGGCGGCCCCGATCCCTTCGCGGACCTGGGCGGCGTTTTCCATCATCGCGTCGAGCAGCCAGCCGTCGATCCCCATCGCGCGCAGCCCCTCTTCGGCTTGGGCCGGGGGCGGGCTGAGGTGGGCGACCGGTCGGCCGGTTTTCGCCGCGATCCGCTCGGCCACGTCGCCGAAGGTCAGCGCTTCGGGCCCGGTGATATCCACGGGGCCGGTCCCGCCGCCGCGCCCCGACAGCGCGGCGACCGCGCAGGCGGCGATGTCGCGGGCATCGATCAAGGGCATCCGGCCCTCGCCGGTCGGCGCGGGGAGGACGCCCTGCTGGATCATCGGCGACATCCCGAGCAGGTTCTGCATGAACCCCGAGGGGCGCAGGCTCGTGTGCCGCTGCCCCGGATCGGAACACCGCTCGGCCAAGTGCCGATCCGCCTCGGCGTGCTCGACGCCCAGCCGCGACCCCGAGTCGATGAAGGCCCCGTCGATCGACACCCGGACCACGTTGGCGACGCCCGCTTGATGCGCCGCGTCGATCAGCCGGCACGCGATCCGGGCGAAGCCTTCCACCACGGGCGTGATCAACAACGCGCCGTCGCAGCCGGTGAACCAAGACGCGTCCGCGTCGGCCGACACGTCCGCCACCGCGACGTCGGCGCCCAGCGCCTTCAGGGCCGCGGCCGACTCGTCGGACCGCACGACCGCGCGAACGGCGTGGCCCTCGGCGAGCAGCGCTTCGACGGCGGGCCGGCCGATGTTCCCGTTGGCGGCGGTTACGGCGAATGTGTGGGCGGTCATGAAGTGGTCCCGGGTTCACGATCGATCAAGCGGATCGTCTCGACGATCTGGAGATTCCCATCGAACTCCAGAGAAGTAGGCACCCGCCGCGGACACCGCGTTGTCGCGGGGGATGACGAACTCGGCGCGGGCCCCGGAGGCGACGCGGCGGGCGGTCAGGATGAGTTCGAGCGGCGGCGTGGGGCGAGGGCGAGGCCGGCGAGGGCGAGGAGCGTGGCGGCGGCGGGCTCGGGGACGACGGTGGCGAGCAGGTCGAAGGCGACGTCGCCGGCGTCGGTTTGGAGGGCGAGGATCGCGCGGTAGGTGCCGACGGGCCCACCGCGGAACGCGACGTCGAAGCCGGCCGAGTCGGCGGCGGGGTCGCCGGCGGTGACGGTGGCGGGGGCGAAGCCGGGGACCTCGAACCGGTCCGGGTCGTCGCCGGTGAGGGTGAAGCCGAGGATGTCGATGGTGGAGCCGGCCTGGCCGGTGTTGGCGAGCGTGAGGACGTCGTCGAGGGTTTCGGCGGTGTCGGCGGCGCCGAGATTGAAAACGACGGTGTCGTCGGCGGGGGCGGTAACGGTGAGCTCGTCGAGGGACTGGTCGAGGAGCCAGTCGTAGAACGCGTCGTCGCCGTAGACGCCGGGCCAGATGCTGTGGCCGCCGGACTTGAACTCGGTGTAGCGGAGCGAGCCGTCGGCGTCCTGGAAGAAGAAGTCGGGGTCGTCTTCGCGGGGGTAGCTGGGCGGGGCTTCGTTTTGGGCGGCGAGGATGTCGTTGATGACGCGTCGGGTGTTGCCCTCGCCGACGGTCATGTCGTCGCGGGCGTGGAAGGCCCAGGTGGGTTTGTCGGCGAGGAGGGCTGGGTCGAAGTCGGAGGAGGGCCGGATGCCGGCGATGGGGGCGACGGCGGCGAAGCGTTCGGCGGCGCGGCTGGCGAGGTTCCAGGTGCCGCCGCCGCCGGCGGAAAGACCGGTGATGTAGACGCGGTCGGGGTCGATGGCGAAGTCGGCCTCGGCCAGGGCGTTGTCGATCATGGTCTCGACGTTGCCGGTGACGTCCTGGCTGCCCCAGAAGCCGCCGAAGGACTGCGGCGCGAGGAGGCTGAATTGGTGCTGCTCGGCGGCGGCGATGAGGTTGCCGATGTTCTCGTTGAGTTGGTTGACGTTGTCGCCGGTCGAGCTGCCCCCGCCGACGCCGTGGAGGAAGACCACGAGCGGGCGGTCGGCGATGGGGTTGTCTTGGTCGTCGCGGGGGACGTAGAGGCGGGCGGGCTGCTGGACCGCGCCGCTGGGGCGGTACAGGCTCCAGTCGAGGAAGTCGTCGATGGTGGGCTGCGCGGCGGCGGGCAGGGCGAAGGCGGCGGCGAGGAGGCCGGTGTAGATCGATCGCGCAGGGATGGGGCGGGGCTTCATCGGGTTTTCTCTTCCGGAAATGTGGATGCCGAGACGGCGGGGCAGGCAGGTCGTGCGGGGTTGTAAATAGGTAATTTAGCAGACGCGACCGCGTTTAACCATCGCGCGGCTTAGCGCGTCAGGCAGAGCGAAAGGCGAAGTGACGATGGTCGAGGCTCTACCGCGCCGGTTTGGCTTTGAGGTAGCGGTTGCGGTCGGTCGC
Source organism: Planctomycetota bacterium (assembly GCA_039180415.1). Lineage (GTDB taxonomy): Bacteria > Planctomycetota > Phycisphaerae > Phycisphaerales > Phycisphaeraceae > CAZIXN01. The sequence continues at coordinate 9,087 of JBCDDH010000025.1, forward strand.
CATCCGCCCGCCGGTACGGCAAAGCGGTAAACGCAGGAACGGCGGCCGACCGCGCCGGGGCTATCATTTCAACGGATGTTGCTCGGCTTCCAATCCGACCGGCGGCACTCGGCACGCTGCGATCAGCGCGAGCCGCTGCACGCCGCGCTCAACGGCATGGGGCTGACGCCGTTCTGACGGTGGTCCCACGACGACTCGCTCACTCGATCGTTTTTAATCGTTCTGGTTTTTGGCTGCGCCGCGTGGGCGGCGCGGCTTCCTAACGCACACTGATTGGCGGCGGCGCTGTCCGCCGCACGAAAGGAATGTTGAATGTTGATGACGAAGACCCCGGCCGCGCTCGCGGCGTTGACTTTGTTGGCGGTTTCCGCGGCCCTACCCCGGGCGGACGCTTCGGACGAGGAGGCGGTGAAGCCCACTCACTACACGATCGCCGTGGGCATCTGCGGCTATAGCCCGGTGTCGTACTTCGAGAGCGGACCGGAGCCGGGCAGCCCCGCGTACCCGGTCGTGCACGGTGGTGTGACCTACTTCCTGACCGTGCCGGAGCAGGTGGATTTGTTCATGGCCGACCCAACCAAATACCTCCCGGCGTACGGGGGCTGGTGCGCGTTCGGCATGGCGGTCGAAGACCACTTCGCGGTCGACCCCACGAGCTACAAGATCGTGGACGGCCGGCTGATGCTGTTTCTAAAGACGCCGGACGTGGACGCGCGAGCTTTGTGGGACGAGCAGGGCGACGGCGCGGCGAAGGCCAAGGCCGACGCGTTCTGGAACCGGGCTCACGGAGGGTGAAGCCGCGTTGAACCGCACCGGTCGGACGGGGGCCAACGCCTCCGCCCGGCCTTATGGAGTTTGATATCCGACGGGTCTACGCGGGGCGGGGGCCGGACGACGGGACGCGGGTCCTGATCGATCGGCTGTGGCCGCGGGGCTTGTCGAAGGCCGACGCGGCGGTGGACCAGTGGGCGAAGACGTTGGCCCCGTCGCACGAGTTGCGGCGGTGGTTCGGGCACGAACCGGAACGCTTCGACGCGTTCGCGACGAAGTACCGGGCCGAGCTGGAAGCCAGCGCGTCGGAAGTCGCGACGTGGATCGCGCAGTGGCGGGAAGCCGACGCGGCCCGTGTGACGCTGGTGTACGCCGCCCGCGACGACCGGCCGCACCACGCGCTGGTCTTGCGGGACTATTTGCGACAGCAAGCCGCGAACGGATGAAAGCACCCAGTCGGAGTTTGCTTGTCGGCGGCCAAACCCCAATCGCCGAGCCGCCGCGATTCATCCGGCCTGGTTCAAAGCGGCGGTCCGAACAAAATCGGAAACCCCACGAAAACCCGCGGCGCGGGCGGCTTCTTCGATGCGGAGCTTTTCGTCGGCGGTCAGGCGGACGTTGAGTTGGGCGGTGCGCTTCTGCTCGGAGACGGGAAGCGGCGGCCGCTCACCGCCTTCCAGATGAGCCGCGACCGCGAGCGTCGTGGCTTCCATCGTGTTCTTCAGGCAGGCCTCGGGCGATTCGCCGTCGGCCATCACCAGCGGCATCTCCAGCGTGCGGCCGAAATAGGAGCCTTCATCGGCGTCGTACCGTGAAAGAAAGGTGTACTTCGCGGCGAGCTTCTGGGCCTTCTTCCACACGGCCGGCTCGAAGTCGCGACAAAGATCAGCGTCCGCCGTCTTGCTCTTCTTCGCGGGTTTCCGCGGCGAGTTTTTCGGCGATCTTGGCATAGTGGGCTTTCACCTTCCCGCCATGAACCGGGACGCTGAACGTGCCATGGCCGGGCCGCTGGAAGACATGGTGCGAACCCTTAATACGGACCAGCATCCAGCCGGCGTCTTCGAGCAGTTTGCGGACTTTGCGAAAAGGGACGGGTGAGGGCATACGGATATTTTCGCTTTCACAATTAAGTAAGCGTTCCGCAGCAAAAATAGTATATCAAAAGCTATACAAAAAGCAACCCGTTTCACTCCCCCGTGTCGAGCACCGCCATGAACGCGTCCTGCGGGATGTCGACGGTGCCGACGCGCTTCATGCGCTCCTTGCCCTTCTTTTGCTTCTCGAGCAGCTTGCGTTTGCGGGTCACGTCGCCGCCGTAGCACTTGGCGGTCACGTTCTTGCCCACGGCCTTGATGTTCTCACGGGCGATGATCTTGCCGCCGATCGCGGCCTGGAGCGGGATCTCGAAGAGGTGTCGGTCGATCTGCTCCTTGAGCCGCTTGAGCAAATGCCGGCCGCGGAACTCGGCCTTGGTGCGGTGGACGATCAGCGAGAGCGCCTCAACGGGCGAGCCGTTGACGAGGACGTCCATCTTGACCAGGTCGTCGGTCTTGAAGCCGGTGACGTGGTAATCCATGGTGCCGTAGCCGGACGTGATGGACTTCAGCTTGTCGAAGAAGTCGTAGATGATTTCCGCGAGGGGCAGGTCGTACTCGAGGATCTGCCGGTCGTCGGCCAGAAATTTCTGTGACTTATAGACGCCGCGCCGCTGGTCGCAGAGCTTCATGATGTCGCCGATGCTCGTGGTCGGCGTGATGATTTCGGCGGCGACGATGGGCTCGCGGATGCTTTTGACCTTCGAAGGGTCGGGCAGGTCGGCGGGGTTGGTGATCTGGATGGTTTGCTTTTCGCCGCCCTTGCCGATGATCTCGACCTCGTACGTCACGGTCGGCGCGGTCTGGACGATCGAGACGTCGCCTTCGCGTTCGAGGCGTTCCTGGATGATGTCCATGTGGAGCATGCCCAGGAAGCCGCAGCGGAAGCCCGAGCCGAGCGCCTCGGAGTTGCTCGGCTCGTAGTTGAAGCTCGCATCATTGACGTGGAGCTTGGCGATGGCTTCGCGGAGGTCGTCAAACTGCGTGTCGCCGGAGGGATAGAAGTCGCAGTACACCATGGGCTGCGGCTCTTGGTAACCGGGAAGCGGGGTGTCGGAGCGCGCGGTGTCGAGCGTGATCGTGTCGCCGACGTTGACGTCTTCGAGGCTCTTGATCGCGGCAACCATGTAGCCCACGTCGCCGGCCTCGAACGGTTCGGCCGTCGGGTGCATGTCGGGCTTGAACTTGCCAAGCTCCGTCACCTGGTAGGTGCGTTGGGCGCCCATCATCAGGACGCGATCGCCCTTCTTGAGCCGGCCGTTGACGACGCGGAAGTAGACAATGACGCCCCGGTAGTCGTCGTATTTGGCGTCGAAAATCAGCGCTTGCAACGGCCGATCGGGATCGCCCTTGGGAGCCGGAAAACGCTCGCAGATCGCGTCGAGCAATTCGTTGACGCCCTGCCCGGTTTTCGCGGAGGTCATGATGCAGTCGGCGGCGTCGAGGCCGAGCACGTCTTCGACCTGTTCGGCCCGCTTCTCGGGCTCCGCGCTGGGCAGGTCGATCTTATTGATGACCGGGATGAGTTCGAGATCGGCGTCGACGGCCTTATAAAGGTTGGCCACCGTTTGCGCCTCGACGCCTTGCGTCGCGTCGACGACGAGGATCGCGCCCTCGCAGGCGGCCAGAGCGCGAGAGACCTCGTAGTGGAAATCGACGTGGCCGGGCGTGTCGATGAAGTTCAGTTCGTAGTTGACGCCTTGGTGCTGGTGTTCGACGGAGACGGCGGCGGCCTTGATGGTGATGCCGCGTTCGCGTTCGAGGTCCATCTGATCGAGGCGCTGGTCCTGCCGGGTGCGGTCGTCCATCGCGCCGGTGCCCATGAGCATGCGGTCGGCCAGGGTGGATTTGCCGTGGTCGATGTGGGCGATGATGCAGAAGTTGCGGATGTGGGCGGACGGCTGGTCGGGCATGGTCGAGAATTCGCGGCGGCCGCGCTGTGGCTGTGAGTACTTGCTTACCGGGCGGGAATGTTTCCGTGCGGCGGAGGATTGTATCGGCGGGGCGAACACGAACCATGCGACGAATCGCTCGGTTCTCCGTTGCGTCCGGGAACGAACATCCTCAAGGAGCGAACCATGTTTTTCAACCCCAAACACCGACCCAATGCCGCAAAGCTCGCCGCGATCGCCTTGCCTACCGCCCTGCTGCTCACCGGCTGCCAAAGCCTGCCGGGCGACGCGCGGAGCCAAGGCACGGTGCTCGGCACGTTGGGCGGAGCCGTGGCCGGGGCGGCGATCGGCGATTCCGCGGGCGGTGCGTTGGTGGGTGGGGTGATCGGGGCGGGCAGCGGCTACCTCATCGGCAACGGCATCGAAGAGTCCCGGGCCCGCGACGCACGACGCCTTCAATCACAAACCGTGACGCACGCCGCACCGCACTCAAATCCGCATGCCGGCCACGCCCTCAACGCCCACCCCGCGCCCCTGCCCACAGCCGACCTCAACGGCGACGGCTTCGTGACCGACGACGAGTTGGTGGCGCTCAGCCGAGCGGGCCTGACCGACGGCGAGATCCTAGACCGCCTCCAACGCACCGGCCAGCAGTTCAGCCTCACGCCCGCTCAACGGCAGGGCCTGCGAACCCGCGGCGTGTCGGCCGGTGTGCTCGATCGGCTCGGCACGCTCAACCGCGGCACGCCGCACGCCTCGATGGCCAGCACGCTGTCGCACTCGCCCCGCTGACTTCTGTTCGCGCGGCCATTGGACCGCGCCGTACCGCTTCAGCTCCGCAAGCCCGCGTTGCAAAACGCGGGTTTGTTTTGCATCGCGTCACCGCCCGTCTCGCACACGGCTTGGCAAGTACGATCGGCGGATGGATGAGCCGATGCCTGACTTCGCCGACGCGCCGCCCACCGTTTGTGGGTTCTCGTTCGGGCGAAACCTCACGAAGCTGAACTACCCCGTCGAAGCCGCGGTGGGCTCGGTGTTACCGGTGTGCCAGCGGTTCGTGTTCGCCGTAGGAAAAAGCGACGACGACACCCGCCAGCGCGTCGCGGCGATCGACACGTCGGCGATGAACGGCGGGAAAGGCGGCGAGATCGAGATCATCGACACGACGTGGCCCGACGTGCAGGTCGATGGCGAAGTGTTGAGTATCGAAGCGAACAAGGCGATGCAGGCGGCGGAAGCGACGGGCTGTACTTGGGGGTTCTACATCCAGGCGGACGAGGTGATCCATGAGGACGACCTCGGGTACACGCACTCCGCGATGCGGCAATGGGCCGATCACCCCGAAGTCAAAGCACTTATGTTTCGCTACCTCCACTTCGTGCTCGACTACGAAACGACCGACCCGTGGATGTATCACAAGGCCTCCCGCATCGTCCGACTCGACGGCACGTGCAAGATATTCGGAGACGCCTGCGGCCCGGGTTTCATCGATCCGACACCCGAGATCCTGAAAAAGAACGACGGCTACCTGGACAAGCGACACCTCGGCACCCACGTCCAATGGGCAAGAGACGGAAGACTGCCCGGGATACGTGAGGCCCGCGTCTTCCACTACGGCTGGGTCAAGACGCGTGAGCAGCTGGACGACAAGTTCGAAATGGTGGACAAGCTCTGGTGGGGCACGCTGTCCGAAGAAGAAAAGCAGCGACGAAAGAGCAACAAGTTCGGGGCTTTCATCGACCGCTATCCGATCTTGAAAAAATTCCACGGATCACATCCCGCTTTGATGCGGGAGCGGATCGCCGCGCACCGGCCGTACGCGAAGGTGCGGAACCGGTTGCTGAACCCGCGGTTCTGGGCCGAGGGTTTCAAACACGGCTTCCACGGCTGAGAACCAACAGATTCAATGCAGGTCCGGATGCCGCGGCAGGCGATGCAACCCGTCGGGAACCGTGGGCCAGGCATCGGCCATCGCCTTGAACAGCCGCAGTTTGTCGGCCCGCGTAGGCATCACGGCGTCCGGAGCGTCGTGGTGGCCGGCGGCCTCCCGCAAGTTCTGCAACAGCGCCCGCAGCATCGGCAGCGCGGCGGCCAGGAGCGGCGTGCCCTTAAAACCTCGGCAACGGTTCAGATCGATCGGCGTCAGCGTGGGAAAGCCCGATTCGGTCCGCCGGGATTCGTCCAATAGAAAATTATTCGCGCGGCAGTCGTCGTGCGTCACCCGCATCGCGAGCATCCGACCGAGCGTCGTTCCCAGTTGCCGCGCGAATTCGTGCCGCGTCGGCGCGTCGCACCCCAATTCGCAATGCCGAACCCAATTGAACAAGGAGGGACCAAGTAGGGGCTGGACGAACCAATGCCGGCCGTCGGAGGTGACGCCGGACGCGACGCAGGGTAAAACCGGTAAGCCCGCATCCGCAAGACGTTCTTGCCAGAGGCATTCGAGCTGTACCGGGTGCTGTTTGAAACGAGTGGCGAGTCGTTGCTTCCAAGCCGGTTGTGCAAAGCAGGTGAAAACCCAGCCGCGTCCTTCGTCGTCACGGACGGCCCAGACCTTGCGGCGCGTATCGTCCTCAAAGACTCGAAGCGGTCGCGCTTGCCGCAGTTCGTCCCAAGCGACTTGGAGAGGCGAAACAATCACGCCGTGAGCATAGAGCGGAGTCGAATTCACGACCACCAACGGCCCAATGCTCAGCCGCCTTCGGGATCGTAGCTCAAGGCTCGAGCCTCCCGCGCGACCGCAACGGCGGCAAGAAACGCGTCCGGGCCCTCGGCACCGAACGTCCGCGGGGAAGCACGAACAAAAGCTTCCGCAAACCCGCGCAATTCGACGTCGTGAACCGTATCGATCCGGCGCAACGCACGATCCAACACGGCCGCGCTACGCACCGCGTCGCGGCGCGATCCGCCACGCCCCACGCCGTCCAGGTCGATCATCACCGGCAACTCACCGGCCTCGCCAGGCGCGTCGATGAGCAGATTGGTTGGCTTGAAGTCACGGTTGCGTAACCCGCCGGCCGTGAGTTCGCCGAGCAACCGCCCCAACGCATCGGCCATCCTCGGACGCGCCTCCGAAGCCGCATCGGGCCACCAACGGTCCAGCGTCACGCCCTCGACCCAAGGCACAAACGCGTATTCAAAAGCTCGACGTTGCCGCATGACGACCGCCGTCGGCCCCGCGAAACGAAGCGAAGAACCCGCCAGAAGGGCCTTTCCACGCAACTGACGCCGCCCCGGAGTCAACGCGAGCCGGGCCGGAAAAACCCTTCTGAAACAAGAGATTTGTGATCGCTTAACGATCCACCGGCCGCTCGATGTGACGTCGGTTTCGTTGTCCGGTAGATCCACCCGCCAGACGATCGACAGGTCATCCGTTTTGATCGGCGTCGAAACCTCGGCCCGTTCAATCAACGCATCGATGGCGTCGGGAGAAAGCGTCTGTGACGCAGAAAACGGTACGGGCATCGCACGGATCTCGAAAAGACATCAGCGTTCGGCGTCGCGTTCCAGCACGACCCACGTCGAGTCGGCGTAGCGGTTGAGGTAGCTGCGCTGCGACGCGTGCCGCATCCGTCGCAGCCCGCGAGAAACCACGCCACGCGGCTGCTCTTGCACGTGCGTGTGTACGACCCGCAGGGGGTGCCGCTCGGCCTGGGCCGCGAAAAAATCGATAACGTCCGTCACGTTAAAAAACCACTTGTGGCGGTCTTCGGGCGGCTCGGCCGGCAAGCCATAAAACCGCGGCGTGCCTCGGCCTTTGACGATCCGCGAACGCATCGTGCGCCAGCAGTTCGGCAGCGAAACAATGAGCGATCCCCCCGGCCGACAAACCCGCACCATCTCGTCGAACACGCGGTGGCAATGATCCAAGTGTTCGAGCACCTCGGTGCATACCAGGCAATCGAACGAAGCGTCTTCGAACGGCAAGCGTTCGCACTCTTCGAGGTTGATCACACGCGTCGGATCGCCACCGATGTCGATGCCGTAGTAAGAACTCAACCCTTCGGCGGCGCGTTCGAGGTCGCGCTTCCAACAGCCCACGTCGAGTAGGTCGCCCCGCAGCCGATCTTTGAATCGGGTGGCGACATACTTCGCTCGGTCCGAGCGGTCGTCGAAAGTCAGGAACTCGATCGGCAGGGATGACACGTCGTCGGCCTCGCGGGGGAGCGAAATCGCGATCGTAGTCGCCGCGCCGCACAACGGCAAAGGCGTCGAGGCTTGGCGGGCGCTTCACGCCGAATCGCGGATCAGCCCCGTGGGCCGGAAGCGTCGACCCAACGCCGCGGCGTCGTCGAGCTTGAGCCAATTGCCCAGCACGTCCGCGTAGACGCTACGGAAGTCGATCGCGTGCTTTAGATCGCCGTCGTCCAGGTCCGTGAGCGACGGGTGCTCGCCCCACAGGCCGGGCTTCACCGGATCGCCGAGCAGAAACACCGGGCCGGCCACGCCGTGGTCGGTGCCCCCCGATGCGTTTGCTTGGACGCGCCGCCCGAACTCGCTGAACGCCATCGTGACGACGCGTGACGCGTCGCCGCTGAGTTCCAAGGATTCCTGGAACGCGGAGACGGCTTCGGAGAATTGCCGCAAGAGGTTCGGATGGGCGAAGCGTTGGCCGGCGTGTGTGTCGAAGCCGCCGTGGTTGACGTAGTAGACGCGTGTGGGCAGGCCGGCCCGGATCATCTTGCTGACCATCTCGAGTTGTCGGCCGAGGCTCGAGCCGGGGAAACTCCGCTCGGCCGAACCCGCAACCGCCTTGCGGACTTTTTCGGAAGCGGCGCGGGCGTCGAGCGCGGTGCGCTGCACGAACGCGAGGGGGTCCTCGTCCAAGGCGGACGACGCGCCTTGAGTCAACGGCGTGTCCAGCGCCGCGTCGTAAGCCTGCGCCACCGCCGGGTGCAGGTCGGCGCCGCTCCATCGGAACGTCTCGGCGTGGCTAAACGACACCGCGCGGCTGTGCTCGCCCAAGGCCGCGAGCGGCGCTTCGCTGCCCAACGACACGCACGCCATGCCGCCGGCGTCGTGACCCGCCGCGTCGAACGCCCGGCCGATCCAGCCGCGGCCGGTGCTGCCCTGCTTCTCCGGAGACGCGGTGTGCCAGATGTCCATCGACACAAAATGCGATCGGTTCGGGTTGGGATAACCCACGCCCTGAACGACCGCCGCCCTGCCCGACCCCATCAGTTCGCCGACCTCACGGAGCATCGGGTGCAGGCCCACGCCCGTGTCCGCCCCCGCAAAACCGTTGGGGATGCTTAAGACTTCGCGTTCACCGACCGCCAAATCGCCGCGGGCTCGGTGATACGCCGACCGCGATGCGGGCACGATCGTGTTGAGCCCGTCGTTACCGCCGGACAACTGAACCACCACCAGCACACGTTCCTCGGGCACCCCCGCCCGGCTACTGACCCGCATCGACGTGTCCGCCATCGCCACGCCCGCCCGGCTCACGAAACCCGGCACGGTCGCCGCCGCCGAAACCATGGTCAAGCCCGCGCCCAACAGGCTGCGCCGCGTGAAACCCAAGCCGTCGTCGGCGCCGCGGTCGTTGCTGGAAAGCGGGTGGTAGTCGGTGCACATGAGCAAACTCCGTCGGCAAGATCAGCACAGTTGATATTCGGGCATCGCGGTCATCGCGCAGAACAAGCCGAGCAGAGCGTGCGGATCGCTGGGGCCGCGGCCCCGTTGCTCGGCGAAGGCGTACAGCGCCCCGCGCCGCGATTCGGAAACGTGTGGACCGAGCAGCGCATCGGCGAAATGGTCGACGACGGCTTGGGGATCGTCGCGACGGGACGTCTCGAGGCCATCGAGCAAACCGCGCGGGTCGTGCCGGCCGGACACCTGCGCGTCGCGGACGTCGAACGGTTCTCCGGGCGTCTTGCCGGTGATCAGATACGTCGCGAGGTTCTGGCGGACAAACAGCGTGGACGTGTTGATCCACGCCCGGCCGCCGTCCCAGCCGTTGACGCTGGGCGGGTCGAACAAGGTCATGCCCATCTGCGTCATCGCCTCGTGCAGGGTCTGCGTGCGGCGTGGCGGGGTGTTGAGGCTGCGGACGGTGCCCACGAGGAACTGCGGCGGGCTTTTGATCTTCCGGCCGACGTTGGCGGGATCGAAAAAATGTCGGCTCGTCAACAACTCACGCATCACCGGCACCAGGTCGTACCGGTGTCGCTTGACTCGTTGCCCCAGGGAACGGATCACGGCCTGCCGTTGCCGCGGTACTTTCGCCCAGTCGTCGCCGACGTCAAACACGAAGTGGTCATACAGCTTGTGCGCGACAAAGCGCGCGCAGGCGTCTTGACGAAGCAACAATTCCACGAAATCGTCGCCATCGAAGTCGCCGGATCGCCCGAGAATCGTCTTGGTTTGCGAATCGTGGACAAAGCGGCGGAACCGGAACTCGTCGTCTTCAACCGAGAAGCCGGTCAGGGCCCGGGCGCCTTCTTTGATGTCGGATTCGCGGTAATTGCCCGCCCCGAGCATGAAAAGCTCGAGCAGCTCGCGGGCGAGATTCTCGTTGGGCTCGGCCCGAAGGTTGCGGTCGTTGTTGAGGTATTTCAGCATCGCCGGGTCGCGGACGATGCCCTGCGCGAGCGCGGCGAAATCGAAAGCCTGCTCCCGGAACATCGCGTGCTGACGCCACATGAGGTACGCGTCGCGGACGGTGCGATGGCCCGTGGCGAAATGGTTATGCCAGAGCAGCACGAGGCGCTCGTGCAACGACGCGGGCGGGTCCAGCAACCGCTCGACCCACCAGTGCTGCAGGTCGCGAAACATGCGGCGGTCGTTGCGACGCTGCTGTTGCCGACGGCGTTGCGCGGCCTCGCGTGCCGCGGCGGCGTCCTCGCCCCGGAGCCGTCGGTATTGGCGACGCTCCTCTTCGCTCGGCGGCGTGACGACGTCGGGGTCCAAACCTTCGGGCGCGGCGGGCGGATCGGCGGGCTTCAGAAACGCGTCGACCGCGGCTTCGAGCCCACTTTCGTGTACCGCGGCGAGCTGGCGGGGCGTGCCGCCGAACCCGGCCCGAAGCGCCAGATGCCGGGCCGCGGCGGGCGTCCAGGCAGCGGGCGAGATCGGGTTGAGCGAGCGGTCGAGCGACATGAGCGGCAGAACGCCTCCGAACACGATCCTATTGCTACGTCGGCCAAAACCGAAGCGTTTCGTGTCAACCGAAAAGGGACGATCAGCCGGCCGCCGGGCCCTGCGTGTCCGCGGGGTTGGTCACCGGGCCCAACGCGATCGGCAGCCGTACGGTGAACGTCGTGCCCTGCCCGGGCTCGGAATCCACCTCGATCCGACCGCCGTGCTCGTCCACGATCTTTTTGGTCACGACCAGCCCCAGGCCCGTCCCCTTCAAGCCCTTGGTCGAGTGGAAGGGCTCGAACAGCCGCTGCCGTGTCGCCTCGCTCATGCCCTCGCCGTTGTCGCGCACCGTGATGGTGACCTCGTCGGTCGCGTCGTCGAAGCCCGACGAAAGGGTCACCGCACCCGCGTCCGCCTCGCAGGCGTCCAGGGCGTTACTCACCAGGTTGAGCACGGCCTGGTGGATGCCGCCGCCGTCCAGCGGCAGCGGCGGCATGTTTTCTTCCAGGTCGGCGATCAACGCGACCTTCTTCTTTTCATACTGCCCGGACATCAGCCCCACCACTTCGTCGAGCAGCGGATTGAGGTTGGTCATTTCCAACTCGGGGCGGCGCTGCTTCGAGAACGCGAGCATGTTCATCGTCAGCTCGTAGATGCGTTCGAGGTTGCGTGAGACGATATCCCAGCCGGACTTCACCACCGGCGCGTTGCCCTTCCGCAAGCCAAGCTCGACGACGTCCGCCCCGCCACGCATGCCCTGGAGGATGTTCTTGATCGAGTGGCTTAGCGACGCGACGGTCTGCCCCACCGCGGCCAAACGTTCGCTGCTCAACCTCGCTTCGATCAGCCGCATGTTCGCGATGGCCAAGCCGGTCTGCACGCCGATCGCGGTGAGCAGCGCGAGCTGGTCTTCGGTGTACGTGTAGTTGGCGACTTGGCTGTCCAGGTGCAGCACGCCGTAGAAGCGGTCCTTGTAGCGGATGGGCACGCACATCGCGGAGTGGATCCGGAAACCCTGAACGGAGTCTCCGGACGCGAACCGCTGGTCGCTCATCGCGTTGCTGGTCAGCACGCCGACGCCCTTGCGCATCACGTACTGCACGATCGTCCGGCTGTACGGGATCGCTTGACCCGCTTTGGGGTTGATCCGCCCCGTCACCGCGTCGTGCTTCCGCCGAACGACGACCGGGACCGGCTCCATCCCCGGCTCGTCGTTGAGCAGAACAAAGCCGCGGTCCGCGTCAAAGTGGTCGAACACCACCTCCATCACTCGTTCGACCAACTCCTCCTTGTCGCGGATCGTGCCCACGAGGTTCACCAGGTCGTAGATCACGTTGAGTTGGAACTGCGCGGCCTGCCCCGGCTCGGGCGAGCTCATGATCATCGAGTCGTCGTTGCTCTGGATCGTGTGTTCCAGCGCAACTTCCATCTCGGTACGTGACACCGGACGCAGCTTCTGGGTTTTGAGCACGCGGGCGTGTTGCGGGTCTTCGCCGAAAACGATCAAACTCCCACCGGCCCGGATCTGGTCGCCGGGCTTGAGCGTCCGCGAATCCGTCACCCGGACACCGTTGACGAACGTGCCGTTCGCGCTGTGCAGGTCTCGAATGATCCAGCGGCCCTCGTCGGGCGTGAGCTCGGCGTGGCGGCGCGAGATCGTGCGATCCGTCAGCGGCAGCGACTCGGAGCTCCGGCCGATCTGCTGCGGCTCGTGGTCCGGCAACTCGAAGCGACGGTCCTTGTCCGGGCCTTGGATGACGGTGAGGATGAGCATGAGAAATCTCGGGTGTCGCGATCACGCGTCGGCGAGGCGGTGCTTCCACTGGTGGATCTGTTCGACGAATCCGATCGCGCCGGCGTTGCCGGTGGTCTTGTAACGCTGGACCACGTTCTCGGGGCCGAGCCAATCGAAGACGTCTCGCTCGATCACGTCGGAAGCCGCTTGCATCTCGTCGAGAGTCAGCTTACGCAGCTCGTAACGCTTGAGCTCATCGGCCTTGCGGACGAGCCGCCCCACGATCTGGTGGCTGGTCCGGAACGGAACACCTTTGGTCACGAGGTACTCGGCCAGCGACGTCGCGTCCAGGTAACCGCGCTGCAGGCGTTCGTTGATCCGCTCGGGACGGAAGTCGGACGTCTGCACGATCCGCGTGGCCATCATCAGGCAGTCTTTGACGCAGTCGTAGGCGGCGAAGACGTGCCGCTTATCTTCCTGGAGGTCGCGGTTGTAGCCGACGGTTAGGCCCTTGCACATCGTGAGCAACGCCATCAGCGCCCCGTATGGCGTGGACGCCTTGCCGCGGAGCAGTTCGAGCATGTCGGGGTTGCGCTTCTGCGGCATCATCGACGAACCGGTGGTGTAAGCGTCGTCGAGCGCGATGAAACCGAACTCCTCGGAGGCGTAGATGATCCACTGCTCGGCCCAGCGTGACAGGTGCATGGCGACGGTGGTGCAGCCGTACACGAAATCCAACGCCGAATCGCGCGTGGCGGTAAAGGCGATCGAGTTCCACGGCGGCTGCTCGAAGCCCAGCGATTGCGCGGTGATCATCGGGTCGAGCGGCAACGACGAACCCGCGATCGCGCCCGAGCCCAGCGGCGAGGCAAACATGTGCAGCACGCACTGATTCAGATACCACCGATCCGAGTCGAACATCGTGCACCACGCGAGGCACTCGGCCCCCGCGACGATCGGCTGGGCGCGTTGCAGGTGGGTGTAGGCCGGCATGACCACGTCCGCGTTGCGTTCGGCCATCGCGACGTACGCGCGGCAGAGCTCGGTGAGCAGGCCGTGCAGTTCGGTCGCGGCTTCGCGGACCCACATCACCAGATCGGTGGCAACCTGATCGTTGCGCGACCGACCGGTGTGGAGTTTGCGCCCGGCGTCGCCGGCCTTTTCGATCAGCGCCGCTTCCACGCACATGTGTACGTCTTCGAGTTCGGTCTTCCAGCCGGGCCAGGCGTCGCCCTGGGCTTCGATTTCCTCTTCGATTTCAAGCAGCCCGGCGTGGATCGCGGCGTGGTCCTCGGCGGTGATGAGGCCGACCCGCTCGAGCATGGCCGCGTGCGCGAGGCTGCCGCGGATATCGTGTTTGTAGAGCCGCTTATCGACGTCCAGCGACGCCACGAAGCGTGCGGCGAGCGGGTCGGTTTCGGAGCCGGACGATTTGGCGTGCTCCCAAGGCTTCTGCGCCTTGGAGCCGGCATGCGATGCGGATTCGTTCATGAGACCGCGGAGTGTACCGGTCGCCCGGGGTCGGTCCGAGAATCAGAACGGCAGCGGCCCCTCGTCGTCTTCGTCCCAAGCGTCGTCGCCGGTGGGGTCGTCGGCCTCACCGTAGTGGTCGGTGAACGAAGGCGAGTCGTCCCAGTCGAGCGGGCCGGCGTCGCCGGCGTAATGCCCCTCGTCCTGAGTGAACGAAACACGATGGTGGACGCGGATGACCTTTTCCAGCGCTTCGCCGAGCGCCGGCCCAAGGCTGGAACAGGCGTCGAGCGCGGCGGCATCGAACGGAGTATCGCGGTCGCGGAACAACACGACCACGGCCAAGCACTCTCGGTCGTCGCCTTGGCCGGCGTGGCAGGGGACGCCGATCACTTCGGAGTCGTCGAGGTACGCCGCATCGGCGTCGAACCATTCGTGCAGTTCCTGGTTCGACTCGAAGTGCACGTACTCATCCTGTTCGGCGAGCTTGGGCGCGATGACGTCGGCGAGGTGTTCGAGGAGCATGTCGGCCGAGTCGGCGGTGCAGTCGTAGTTGACGTAGCCCCCCAGCGAGTATTCGTCGAGCGTGGCGGGCAAAAAGATCGCGGCGTTGGTCGCGCCGGCCTTGCTGACCAGGTATTCGAGCGTCTTGCGGAGCAGCGTTTCGAGATCGAGTTCGTCGGAAACGATGCCGTTGAACTCGCTGGTCTGGACGGTGTTTTGAAACTGCTGCGCCAGCTCCTGGTACGCGGTCACGAGGTCGGAGCAAAGCACGTCGACCTGATGAGACACGTCGATGCGGGCCTCGTTGAGTTGTCGGCAGAGGCGACGCAAGCGGCGGATGCGGCGGTTGATCGCCAGATCGCGCAGGCGCCGTTTGAGAGCGCGGTCGATCGCGGGCTTGAGGCGTTGCGCATCGAGCGTGTCGGGCGTATCGCCGTGGACGAGGAAATCGCAGGCCCCGGCGCGCATCGCTTCGGTCGCGACGTCGAAATCGGGCCGGTCGGCGAGAACGATCGTGGCGGTCGGCGTCTTGGCCGAAGTGAGCTCGGCGGTGAATTCCAGCCCGGAGTTTTCGGGCGCGTCGGGGAGCGTCGGCGGGACGATCGCAAGATCGACGCGGTGGTCGGCGAGGTAGTCGCGGGCCCGATCGGCGTCGGACACGGCGACCACACGGACGGGACGGTGCGGGTCGCCGCAAGCCTCGAGCGCGGCGGCGAGCCGCTCGGTGCGTGCCCCGCCGGTGGGCTGGAGCAGCAGCACGTGGCGGCAGCGGTTACGCGCCTTACGCCGCGAGCCGGCGGGCTGCGCGGAGGCGTCGGTCTTGAAAGGAGGCGTCGGTTCGGTCACTTCATTCTCCGCCAAGCGGTGGGGCCGGCGACGAGCGGCCGCGGAACCCCGAGGGTCACGGGCGGCGGCTCGGAGCGTCCGATTCACATCCCGTGTAAGGGCTGCATCGGGCGATCCCGCGGGTCAATGAAGCGGGAGGGTCAAAGTTGCGGTCGTACCCCGGCCGGGTGTGCTGCGCAGGTCGATTCTGCCGCCGTGGGCTTCGGCGAGTTGCGCGACGCGTGATAATCCCATGCCGACCTGGCGCCCCGCGGGCTTGGCGCTGAAAAACGGGTCGGTCGCGTGAGCGAGGGTGTGTTCGTCCATGCCGGCCCCGTCGTCGATCACCTGCAGCACCAACGACGCGTGGGGCGTGTTCGCGTGATCGACGCGTGCCTTGACGACGACGCCGTGTTTAGGGTCGGCCTGCACCGCGTTCATCAGCAATTCGGTGAGCGCTCGGTCGGCCTGCTCGGAATCGATATTGCACGGGGGGAGTTCGCCGGGGCTGTGGATGCTGAATTGCAGGTCCTCGCGACGCTTGCGGGCGGCGTCGCCCACCTTCTGCACCACGCGGTTGAGCAGCCCGGGAATATCGGTCGGTGTCCGGGTCGCGGTGGGCGGGTCGGCGAACATCCGCAGCGCAGTGATCAGGTCCGACAAGCGGTGCGCTTCGCGGAACACGGCCGCGGCGGCCTGATGCTCTTTCGTGCCGGCGTTGAGCGCCATGGTGAGCATCTGCGACCGGCCGGAAATCACCGTCAACGGGTTGTTCATCTCGTGCGCCGCGCCGGCGGCCATCTCACCGAGGCGAGACATCGCTTCGTTGCGAGCGAGCAACGCCTGGGCTTCGGCGAGTTTCGTGCTGGCGTCGGCGAGCTGTTCGCCCAGGCGGCGTGCGCCGTCGTGCTGGTTCGCAGCGGCGATGGCCGTGCCCCAGGTCGCGAGCACCGGCGCAAGCGCATCGGCACCCGGCAGGTCGCCGCGGTCGTGTAGCAGCAACGCCGATGTGCCCCAGCCCGACGGCAGCGGCACCAGCGACACCTTGCGTAAATCTTCGGCTTCGAGCAGGTAATCCGCGATCCAGGGCAGCACCCCCATCAACGTCATGTCGGTACGGTGCCGAGGGTCCAGTTCCCGCAGGTCCGGCGCGCCCGCGGGGCGATCGATGTACTGGGCGTGGCGTGGCTGGCCTTGTGGGTCGTACTGGCAGATCAGCCAGGCGTCGCCGTCGGCCGCTTGTTCCACGACGCCGCGGCCCGCGTCGTTCGCCTCGGCGGGGTCGTCGAAGCCCGCTCGTTGCTCGGCCCGATCCTGATCGGCCAACTCATCGTCCAGCGCCTCCGCCTGGGTCAACAACGCCGCTTTGTTGGCACCGGGCTCCGTTGGATCGCTCAGACGCTCGAATGCGGAAGCGGACTGGCGGGTCGGCTGGATGATCGCGTAGAAGCCCTCGCCCAGCAGGGCGGCGGCCGAATCGGCGACGGCGTCGAGCACGTCCTGCACGCTCCGCCCGGGGCGGGCCTGCGCGTGGAACGTGGCGATGCTACCCAGCACGCGGGCTTGCGCGGCGGCCGACTTGGCCCGTCGTTCGAGCGCCTCGTTCGAGCGACCCAAAGCTTCGTTTGCGCGTTGGACGCTGCGGAGGTACAGATCGACCGAAACCTGATCGCCGAGTCCCATCGCCTCCGCCCGCTGCTCGACGTCTTCAAAAAGCCCGCCCAACGCTTCGCGGACGACGCCGGGCTCGATACCGATCTTTTCGGCCGACGCGTCCGCGTCGCCTTGCACGGCGTAGTTGCCGGAGTAACCGAGATGGCGTTGGCGGACGCACAGATCGGCGAGCTGCACCAGCCCGATCATGCGGCGGTGCGGCAGCTTCGGCAGCGTGTCGTACGGCGAACCGTGCAACCACATGACGTCTTGCAGGCGGTGCGGCAGCTTCCACTGCTCGGCGAGGCGTTTGCCGGCGGTGTGGTGGTCCACACCGATGAGAGCGCGTTCGTGCTCCGAAAGGTTGGACTGCTGAGCGTCGGCGAGCGCCGCGACCTTGTCGTAGGCCTTAGGCAAGACCCACGCCAAGGCGAGCTTGCCCAGGTCGTGGAGCAGGCCGCAGACGAACGCCTCGTCGGGCTTGAGCTGTGGGTCGCCGCTCGCCGCGGCGATGCGTTCGGCGGCGACGGCCACCCCCAGGCAATGCGCCCAGAAACCGGATCGATCGAACGCGGGGGGCGAGTGTTGAGGGTTCTGCGCCGAGGATTGGGCAGATACGCTCGGCTCTCGTTCGTCGGTGCTCTCCGTTTCTACCGCCCCGCCGTCGAACAACTCAAAAATTTTCAGTGATAACACCAGGTTGCGCACCTGCCCGTAGCCCAGCAGCAGCACGGCGCGTTGGACGGTCAGCGCGTCGGCGTTGCGGACGCCTCGGTCGGCGGTGCGGCACATCGCGAGCACTTTGGCCGTCAGCGCGGGGTCGGACGAGACCAACTGCACGACCTCGTCGCTGCGGCTTTCGTGATCGGCGGTGAGCTCGAGCAGACGCGTCGCAACCGCCGGCAGCGTCGGCAGCTGATCGATCTGCCGCAGGATCAGCTCGATGCGTCGCGTTTTGGGTAGGCGGGCGGCGACCATGGGTGAAGCGGCCTGTGACCAGTAAGCCGTAGCCGGTACCGTCGGCGTTCGTTTCGGATGTATCTCCACTGGCCACTGGTCACCGGCCATTGGACACGCGCGGTTAGAAGCTCACGCCTCCAGCAGGGCGTCGATGCGTTCCTGCAGCTTCGCGATCTCGAAGGGTTTCTTGAGGAACTCGTCGGCGCCCGCGCTCAGCAGCGTGTCGACTTCCTGCTGATTCACAACGCCGGACACCACGATCACGCGGGTGTGGGCCAACTCGGTGTTGTTACGCACGGCGCGGCAGACGACGTTGCCATTGATGTCGGGCAGCATGTAATCCAGCACGATCACGTCGGGCTTGAACGACTCGCTGAGCATGCCCGCGTCGTAGCCGGTGTTCGCGGCCTTGACGTCGTAGCGGTCGTCGCTGCCGAGCACGTCCATCATGAGATCGACAATGTGCGGGTCGTCGTCGACCACGAGGATCCGTTTGCGGTCGCGCGAAGGGCCGAACTCGTCGAGCGGGATGTCGTTCTCTCGCATGAACCGGATCAGCTCTTCGCGCGGGATGCGGCGGAAGCGGGAGCCGGGGACGCGGAACCCATTGAGCCGGCCGGCGTCGAAGCAGCGGATGATGGTCTGCTGCGACACCTTGCAGACCTCGGCGGCCTCGCCCGTGGTGAAGACCTGCTTGTCGTAGAGCGACTCGCCTTCGTTGCCTGGCGTGTTGCCGTTGGCGGGTTCGGCGGTCGTTCCGTTATTGGCGTGGGGGTGAGCCATCGTTTGCCTCCGATCGGGGCCCTGGGGCCCGATCGTTTGCTGGGTCTTCACGGTCCTCGAACTAATCCGAAGCCGCCGCGCGGCCTCGTGCCGTTGCCCAACTTGTCCAGTTTCACATCGGGGAGATCGGCCGGCGGGTTGAGGCCGGGCGTTGCGGAAGGCTCGGGAAAACCATGAGCGGAGGCGGTTTGTACGGGAAACGGTTTATCCGGACGCGCGCGAAAGCCCACGGCCGGTCGCCGTGGGCATCGCAGAGTTGAACTAGCACCTGGCCACTCAGTCGTAAGCCGTGTCGATCTCGGTGGTCGGGATCGCGAGTTCGCGGAGCAGCTTCTTCTTGATGGCGGCACCGAAGGCTTCGAACGTGTCGGCGTGCATGGAAAAACCATATTCGCCGTTGGGGACCTCGCTGGCGTACCACTCCTTGAGCCCCGGCTTGTCGCCGATGGAGATGCCGTTGACGATGATGTCGTGCTTGTCGAGTTGCTTCTGAACCGAGTCCCAGCTCCGCCGGTAATACTTGGCGTCCATGGGCGTGCCGTCGTTGTAGGTGCCGCCCACCCCGGTTTGGTAGAAGTACTGGTTCTCGCAGACGCCGTCGCCGGAGACGTCGATGATCAGGCGTTTGCCTTCGATGCGCGCGCCATTCTGGTGGTTCCGCCGCATAATCGCTTGCGCGGTGTTGAGGGCGGCGGCGAGCACGGTGTCCTGCGCAAACCTGCGTTCGAAACGTGTAACACGCCGGGCAAAGCGTTCACAGTCGGCGGCGGTGTAAAGGATCATCCAGCCGGTGCCCCGCTGTTGACGAGGGCCGGACCATTGGACGAGATTGACCGCGACGCCGTCGCGGCTTTCGATAAGGGCTTGCAGTTCGGGGTCACGGAAAGCGTTGACGTAGCCCAGGCGCTGCAGGGCGAATTCTTGTTCGTCCACGCTGGCCGATACGTCGACGAGCATGACGAGTTCGAGGTCGACTTGGATCGGCGCGGGCGGCGGCGGCTTAGGGGCCCGCGGCTTGGCGGCTTGGGCCGCGGTCGCTTTCGGCTTGGGCTTGGGCTGTGACTTGGGCTTGGGTTTGGGCGGAGCGACGTTGACGGCTTCGAAATCCGGCGTCGCCGGCTCGGACCAGGCAGGAGCGGTCGGGAAGACGCCGCTAAAGGCCAAGGCCGCGCCAATGATCGGGGGCGGACCACTTCGTGTGAAGATTGGATCGCTTCATTTGAGATACCCCCACTCGGTACATGTGCGTTCGGTTTACAGGTGAGCGAGCCGGCCGTTCCGGTACGGACACCGCTCGCACTATCGAATCACCAGAGCGTCCAAGCCAGCGGTTTCATCCAAATGCGTCGCGCAAACTCGCCCCGCCGACCGATCGTGCGGGCTGCGCGAACGGGGCGCCGGCGTGAAGGGTTATCGGAATCCCTAACGCAATCAAGCGTTGTCGGATCGACCGGTAACGGCTTGGGCGTCTTCGAGCAGCCGGTTGACGCTGCGCTGCGGGTCGCGGAATAGCGTGGGCGACCAGAGACGATGAAGCCGCCAGCCTTGCCAACGCAGGATGCCGACGCGGTAGAGGTCCCAACTCACGGCGTCGGATGGGCCCGCGTAACGAGAGAAGTCCGTGAGGGCACCGACGGTGACGGCGTCGGTCTTCTCGGGATCCCGCAAAGCGAGGTCTACGCAGAAACCCTCGTTGCCCCAGCACACGTCGGAGCCGACGCCACGTTGCTCGGCCAGACGCCGGCCGAGGGCTTCGGCGAAACGGCTGCGGCCTTCGGTCGTCATCAGCCGGGACGCGGCCTGGCCGGGCTCCTGGTTTTCGAGGAGGCGGTGCATCTGCTCGTAGGCGTCTTCCAATTGCTCGGCGTAGCGCAGGTAAGCAAACAGCAGCCACGAGCCGGAGGGGGTCGCGCCTTCGGGCACGGGTTCGGCGTTGAGATACGCCGACTGCGGGATCGACGTGACCAGGTGGACCTCGTGGCGAGCGCGGGTGACCAAGACGTTCAAACGTCGACCGCCACCGGGCATCGCGAGCGGACCGAAGCGTCGGTAGAACTTGCCCTGTTCGTTGGGACCGTAGGTGGTGGAAACGATGATATGGTCGCGTTCGTCGCCCTGAACGTTCTCAAGGTTCTTGACAAACAGTCCCTCGAAAGAGGAGTCGCTGTCACGATTGCGGGCCTGTTCGAGACGGCGCGCGAAGGCGTCGTCGCCCATGGCCCGGTCGTCGAGGGCCTCGGCGATCAGGTCGCGCTGAGCGAGGTTGAAGCAGGCGATGCCGATGCTCGGGGGCTCGGCGCGTTTGAGCAGATCGTCAACGAGTTGCACGACGCGCTCGGCCTCGCCGGGGTTGACGCGGTCTTCGTAAATGCCGTCGGCGCGGTGGAGCGTGAGCGGGGCGAAACGCGCGTTGCGGTTGGGGTGACCGGGGATCGCCTGAAGCCGGCCTTTGTAGAAATGTTCGTTGGAGAACTCGATCAGGTCGGCGTTACGGCTGCGGTAGTGGACGTCGAGATAAGACTCCTGCACGTCGAGGTTGAGTGAGGCGGCGAGCAGGTCTTCGACCTCGGTCTGTTGGGCCTCGAATAGGTCGTCTTCGTCTTTGATCTCGATGTCGTCGGAGCTGGAGACGGCGGCCTCAAAGAAACGCGTCGGCGGGAGTTGCTTCGGATCGCCGGCGATGACCACGCGGTGGCCGCGGGTGAGTACGGGCAGCGCTTCTTCGAGTCGGCATTGCGAGGCCTCATCGAAGATGACCACGTCGAATAACGGCGTACGGGGCAGGCACTGGGCGACGGTCTCGGGGGACGCGAGCCAGACCGGGCAGAGGTCGAAAATGGGATCGCCCCCTCCGTCGTCGTAGTTGGCGTTCTGCCCGACTTCGACCACCTGCCTTAGCTTCATCGCCCGTTTGCCGCGGACGTAGAGACGTTGACGAACCGAAGCGCCCAACGAATTGAGTTTCGTGCCCGTACCGACGAGGAGGCGCCGGCGTTGCAGCCCGCTCCATGAATGCAAGACGGCATCGACCGCCTTGTCGCGGCGTTCGGCTTCGAGGTCTGCGTAGCGGGCGAACGCGTGGTCGATGGCTTGCGGGTCGAGTCGGGCGAGCGCGGGATTGGCGGCGACGCGCGCCTGGAGCGTGTGCTCGATGATGCGTTTGGTGAGCGCGGCAACGCCCCGGTCGGCGGGGACGGCGGCTTCGAGGAGGTTGGCGGTGGCGGCGCGGAGTTGCTCCGGCATCGACGCCAAGCCGTCGCGGATGCGGAGGACGGTTTCGAGGTCGTCGAATCTTTCTTGGAGGCGTTGAAGCGTGGGGAGCGCGGGTTTACCGGGGGACCGCGGTGGTGTATCCGGCGCTTGGCCGTTTCGCTCCTCCGCTTCGGCATGCGCAGCAGAAAAAGCGCGGAAGGTGCCGGTCGCCCGAGCGAGCCAATCGGCGTTGAACAGCTCCGCGTCGCGGAGCGTGGCTTCGAGTTGTCGGAGCGCGGCGGAGCGGGCGGGGCTTTGCTTGAGGCCGGCGATCAGCGAAGCGCGTTGTTTTTCTTCGAGCAGCGCGGGCTTGAGGGCGTCGGCGAGGACGGGGTCGTCTTCGGTGAGGCGGAGGGTCGGCAGGAGGTGGTCGAATTGCCGAAGCGTGCCGGAAAGCTCGGCGTCCCCGGGAAGATTCGAGGTCGGTTCGACGCCGGTGAGGGTTTCGACCGCGGCGGCGAGCAGGACGCGGGCACGCAGGGCGTCGAGGAAGTCGGCGAGGCGGGCGGCGAGTTCGGGCGTGCGGGTGAGGCCGTGCTCCCGCAGAACGGCGGCGGCGCGGGACTTGGCGCCGAACGCCAAAAAGCCCCACCACTTGCCCGCGGCATCGAGGTACTGACGCAGGGCGCCTAGTTGTTCGTTGATCTGCCGGAGGGTCGGCGGCTGGTCACGGACGCCGAGCCAGAGCTCGTCGTCGAGCGGCTTTTCGAGATGGGCGCGGTGCTCGACGGTGTCCTTAAGCTTGTCGGCCATGCGGGGCAGGGCGTCGCGGTCGAGGCTGGCGGCATGGCGGAAGCGGGTTTCGTCGGGGTGTTCGTGGAGCCAGCGGAGATGCTCGAGCAAGTCGGCGCGGCGGTCCGCTTGGCCTTGCAGCGGCGCCTCGGGGAGGAACGGGGGGATGTCGGAGTGAGCGGTGGTGTCGGCGACCCGGGCGTCTTCGACGCAGGACGCGAGGCGGCGGCGGAGCTCCTCGACGGGCGTGGCTAGATAATTCTCGAGCGTGCCGCCGGCGGCGTGGGTCCAGGGGTGGTTGGGGAAGACGATCGCGGCACCGCGTTCGAGGGCGACCTCGATGGAACGGCGATGTGCTTCGAGGTCGTCGGTGGTGATCGAATCGAGTTGCACGTCGGGCAGGGGCGGGGCGTCGATGCCGAGCCAGCGACCGAGCAAGTCGGAGAACGATTCGGCGGCGAGGCCGGGACGATCGTCACGGCGGTGCATCAGCGCCGCGTGCAACTCGGAGAGCTCGCCGTGAATGGCGGCCATCTCGCGATCGATTTGTTCGAGGCGCTTCTCGGCCCGCGGGTGGGTTTCGGCATCGACGAGGCGCTCGAGTTGCGCGCGGATCCCCATGTACAGGTCGCGCTGGTCACGGGCGGGGTCGTGAACCAGGGCGCAAAGCGAGGACAGACCCAGCGCGTCGAGGCGATGGGCGACGACGTCGAGGGCGGTGCGTTTATCGCAGACGAACAGGACGCGTTGGCCGCGGGCGAGGTGGTCGCCGATGATGTTGGTGATGGTCTGGGATTTTCCGGTGCCGGGCGGGCCGTGAAGGACCAGGGCGCGGTGGGTTCGGGCCAGGGTGGTGGCGCGGAGTTGGCAGGGGTCGGCGAGAGCAACGGGGCGGGGGGATTGGTGATCTTCTTCGGAAGAATCGGGCGTTTCGTCGCTCGGCTCCTCGGCTTCGGCGTGGTCGGACGGCGTGGGTGGTTCGATCGCCGCGGTGCGGGAGACGAAGGGGAGGACGGGGCCCTCGAGTTCGTGGGGTTTTTCGAGCATCGCGCGGGTGTCGCGGATGAGGCCCTGATTGCCCGCGGGGAAGAGGCCCATGACGGCGATGGGCAGGACGGCGGGCACGTCGGGGAGGCCCTCGGCGTTGGGGCAGGCCTGGAGGACGAAGGGCTCAGGCTCCAGGCCAGCCGCTTCGTCGCTCGGCTCCTCGCCCTCGGCGGGGGGTTGGGGGCGGGCTTGAGGGGGAACGAACGATTCGGCGTCGATGCCTTCGAGTTCGAGCGCGTTGGCGACAAAATCGATCAGAGTTTGGATTTCGGTCCAGGGTTGGTCGCCCTGCTCGTCGGCGAAGAGTTCGTCGGGGATCTCGACGCCGGCGTTGCGGGCGATCCAGGCCATGAGCGCCGGGTTCGGCACAACGCGATCGGCGTCGGCGGCGAAACATTCGAGTTCGAGCCCGGGGCGGCCGCCGGCTTTGATCGCCAGGCGGATCGGCACGAAGGCGATCGGCGCGAGCAATCGGCCGGAGCCGAAGGTGCCCGGCGGGACGGAGAGGAGCGGGTAGCCGACATTGAGGGCGTGCACACCGGTTTCCTGAACGTAGGTGCGCGCGTCGTCGGAGAGGTTTCGCAGCTTGGCCAGCAGCTTGCGTTGGCGGGCGTAGGCCGCGTGCGCCGCGCGGTCCTCCGTTGAGCGTTCGCCGGGGTCGGCTTCCTCCGACTCGTTGTCGCGTTTGCGTTTTTTCCAGAAGCCGTCGGACCAGTCGGCGGGCCGAGGCACGTTGGCGTCCAGCCGCACCACCCCGCCGTTGCCGAGCAATCGGACCAGGGTTTCGGCAAACGGGAGGTCGTCGAAATCATCGAGTTGCGTGAGGTCGATGCGCTGCCGGCTGCGGTTGGGCCGGCAGTTCAGGCCCGGGCCTCGCATCAGCGAGGCGTACAGGCGGTCGAGCATCGCGGCGAGGACGGCGTTTTCGGGGGCAGGTTGCGGGTGGGTTTCCTGAGCGTCCGGCATGGAAGCAATGTACCGGTGGCGGACCGGGCGGCCCGCGGGCGATGTCCTCGGGCTTGTGGTTTATGGTTGAGCGATGGACGGCGATGTCGAACGGGCCGAACCACGGGTGCTGGCGGCGGACGAGCCGGCGATCGCGGAGGCGGCGTCGATCTTGGCGGCCGGCGGACTGGTCGGGATGCCTACGGAAACCGTGTACGGCTTGGCCTGCCACGCGTTCGATCCGCGGGCGGCGGCGAAGGTCTTCGCGAACAAGGGCCGGCCCAGCTTCGATCCGTTGATCGTACACGTGGCGAAGGCGTCGGACGCGGCAACGCTCGTGAGTGGGAGCCGGGGCTTCGCCCCGCTCGGCCCGGCGCTGGCGGGGCTGGTGACGCGGTTGGCCGAGGCGTTTTGGCCGGGGGCGCTGACGATGGTGTTGCCGAAGCCCGATGCGGTGCCGGGGATCGTGACGGCGGGCTTGGAGACGGTGGGCGTGCGGGTGCCGGCCCATCCGGTCGCGCAGTCGTTGATCGCGGCGCTGGGGGAGCGGACCGGAACCACCGGGGCGGTCGCCGCGCCGTCGGCGAACGTGTTTGGGGGCGTGTCGCCAAGCCGAGCGGAGCACGTCCGGGTGGCGTGTGACCTGGTGCTGGACGGCGGGCCCTGCGCGACGGGCGTGGAATCGACGGTGGTGCGGCCGATGGAGGACGGCACGGCGGCGGTGCTGCGGCTGGGCGGGGTGAGCGTCGAAGCACTGGCCGAAGCCCTGGGGGAAGCCAACGTACGCGTGATCTCGGCGTCGGCCGACGACCACGAAGCTTCGACCGGCTTGGCGTCGCCGGGGACGACGCTCCGGCATTACGCACCGCGGACCCCGATGCGGTTGGTAGCAGACCGCGCGGCTTTGCTGGCGACGATGGGAGCGGAGTCATCGGCCGGACGTCGGGTGGGCGGCCTGGGGATGGGCTGGGGGAGTCGTCCCGCGTCACCAAGAGGCGGCGACGCGCTTTTCGAGGACCTATCGACGACGGGAGACCTCACCGAAGCCGCTGCAAACCTGTTCGCGGCGATGCATCGGCTAGACGCCGCGGGGTTGGACGCGATCGTGGCCCAGGCGGTGCCGGAAATCGGGCTGGGCCGCGCGATCAACGACCGGCTGCGGCGCGCTTCACGCTGATCCGCCCGGTTTTCGGGCAACGGCCTCGTGACCACGATTCAACGCGCAGCCAACGCGCAAGCGTCTGGATCGCAGGTCGGACCGGTAACCTTCGAAAAGCCAAAGCCGGACTCGGCCGCTTGCGAAATACGCCGGCAACGCGTGGTTGCATTTGATTTCTGTGAGTTTCTTCGCGGTAGCGTTGACACTGGCACCGAACTTGCCAAACTCCCGCGACCGGATTCCGCCAGGAGTCCCCTTCAGCCCGCCCGTCTCCGCAAGGTCGCGGAATCACGGCGGGCCCCCGCACCCCGGGGCTAAGACCGAGACCCCGAGCTCGGCAACGCCCCAACCACCCCGCGTCTTCGCCAAGACGATCCGGTCACCCCCCGCTCCTGGCCCACCGCGACGACGATCGAAAGGAATGTTTGCGATGACGATTGCTCCCGAAGTTGTGATGTCTGAGTCTGCCCCGGCCGGGGTCGCCGTCTCGTACGGCAAGCCCGCCCGTCGCCTGTCGACCCAACCGCTGGCTTTGACCGCCGCCGCTCACGCGGCGCTGTTCATCGCCGGGGCCCTCTGGATGATGTCCCACGACTACATCACGGTCGCCCACCGGCTGTACCTCGCGCTGCTCGGCTCGGGCCTGATGGCTTGGGTCGGCTTGCTGGCCGTCGGGTCGGCCGTGTGGGCGTTGCGTGGGCTGAGCGGCTGGATCGCGCGGGCCGCGTCTCGCGCAGACGTTCGGCCGGTCGGCCGACTCGCCGGCGCCTGAGCCCCCGCCGGAGGATGAGAAACCCCGCGTGAAGCCCGGAGCCCGACCGCTCCGGGCTTTCGCCTGCGCCGATTGTTAGCCGACCTCACGTCGCTGGAACAGCGCGACCGCTAAACAGATCAAAACCAACAGGTACAGCGCCGCGTACAGCGTCACGCTCAGGACCGGCACCAGCGTGAAGCTGCCGCCTAAGTCGTGGATCATCGAGTTGCCCTGGCTGATCGCGTCGGCCGGCCAGAAGAACTGCAGGTTCGGCAGCAACAGATAGACCAGCTTCGCCGCGAGGTAGGCCAGCGCCGCGCCCCAGCCGATGTCCGCCGTGAAGATCGCGCCGATGCTCTCGTACACGCCCACGTCGTGCGGCAGCCCCAAACGTTGATTCACCCATCCCGACAGCGAGTTGCTCGCCAAGCCCGCAAAAAAGACGCCGACACAAATCAGCAGCGTCATCAACTGACCCAACCGCGTGGACACCGTCACCGCCACCGCGGTCAGGACGAGCACCGCCTGGAAAATCAGGCCCAAGCCCACCGTGATCTGCACCATCCGCCCGTCGTCGCGGATGAACTCTTCCAGCGGCGACTGCGGCACGAAGCCTTTGCCCAACAGCAGCACGCCCACCAACGCGAACGCCTGCCCCACCGCCAGCAACACGACGAACGTGGACGTAAATGGCCGGCGATATAGGAAATTGCTCCCCAGGGCGACGATCAGCGCGACCAGCGCCAGCCCGAACCCGAAGAGCAGCACCGGCCAGTCCAGCCGATCCCCCGCGTTTTGCAGGACCTTGTGACGCAGCGACAGGAAAAAGGCAACGGCCAAGATCCAGAACGCCAGCGTGATCGCCGCCCCGATCCCCAGGAACTTGCCCGCCACGAACGTGGGCCGAGCCACCGGCTTGCTCACCACCGTCAGCACCGTCTTGCTCTCGATCTCGTCGTTCAGCACGCCCGTCGCCGTAAACGCCGCGAGCAGCAGGCAAACCAACATCACCGTCGACAGCCCCAGGTCGACCAGCAGCTTGTTGTCGCCGTCGCCGGGCTCCATGGAGTAGGCGGCGAAAAACACGTTGATGATTAGGCCTAACACGCCCGCCAAGAGCAGGACCGTGAAGACCGGCTGGCGGATCGCTTCGACGAAAGTGTTGCGCGCGATGGTGTAGAGCTGGCGGAGCACGTGGGCGGATCATACGGGTCCGGCCGCCCATCGGTTTCCCGAAATGCCTCACCCGGCCCGGGCGTTCGCGCCCGCCCGAACCCCGCCGGCTTCTCGGACCCGACCAAAAGTCTGTTTCACCAAACGAACCCCACCCGGGGAACATGAGTATGATCCGCAACTTGTCATCTCCCCCGACAGGACGATTCCCCGAACCGCCGACCCGATGACCGCCGACCAGTTCACCTACCGACGTGCCGCCACCGCCGCCCTCGCCGGACTCGGCGTCCAGCTGTTCCTGACCGTCGTGATCGGCGTGCTAACTATCTGGACCGGCTCCTACGCCTTCACCGCCGTCACTTGGCACCTGCTCGGCGGCGCGATCCTCTGGGGCGCGCTATGGCTGATCTACAACCAGCACCGCCGTGAACGCGTCGAAGCCCTCGAAGCGGAACAGCTCGCCTCGGCCGCCGGTGCCGACACAACCATGTTCGACGAGGCCGGCCACGAGCTGGCGCTCTCCCGTAAACGCCTCGAAGGCTTTTACCAGTGGGGGATCAACGTCGTGTCCATCACGGCCGCGGTCTTCCTCCTCGCCGCCGGCGGGGCGCTGCTCTACGGGGCGTGGCGGGAGATCGAAACCGTGCCCGGCGAGCCGGCGAACTTCACCGGCCTGTTCGATCTGGCGAGCATCGGCACCGCCTCCGCCCTGGCCCTGATGCTGGTCTCCGGCGCGGCCGCGTTGATCGGCTTCCTCACCGCCCGTTACGTCGCGGGTATGACTTCCGAGAAGCATTGGCAGCTCCTGCGCGGCGGGTCGGCCTACCTCATAGGTAACGTCGTCGTGCTTGTCGCCGTCGTCGCCGCCTGCGTCTTCGAGCTCGCCGGCAACCGCATCGGCTTCGCGGTGCTCTCGCTGCTCGTACCCGCCTTGATGGTGGTGCTCGGCCTCGAGATCACCCTGTCGCTGGTCTTCGGTGCTTACCGCCCCAAGCAGCCCGGCGAAGTGGTACGCACACCGTTCGACTCCCGGCTGCTTGGTTGGCTTACGCGGCCGGACTCGCTGGGCCAAATCGTCGCCGAGACACTCAACTATCAGTTCGGCTTCGAGATCAGCCGGTCGTGGTTTTACCGCCTTCTGGGGAAGGCGATCCTGCCGCTCATCGGCGTGGGCGTAAGCGTGCTCATCCTGCTTTCTTGTGTGGTCATCGTCCCGCCGCAACAGCAGGCCATCGTCACGACCTTCGGCAAAGTCGCCGACGAAAACGCGCTCCGCGGACCGGGCGTCAGCTTCAAAGCCCCCTGGCCCTTCGCGTCGGCTGAAAAATATGAGACGTCGCGCGTCCATTCGCTGCGAGTCGGTTCCATCAACGACCTGCTGCGGACCGGCGTGGCGATGCTCTGGACCAACACCCATGCCGAGGGCGGCGAGAACTACCTGCTTACCGCACCGGCCGTCGGCGCGGATGCGGGGGAAACGTCTTCGGCCGGTGGGGTCAGCGCCGGCCTGATCGGCGGCGAGCTGGTGATGCAGTGGCGTATCGTCGATCTGCTCGCCTTCGTCGGTGCCCAAAACCCAGAAAACGCCACGGTCGTCCGCGGCCAAGGCGACACGATGCGTTTCCCGTTCCTTGAAGCCGTCGCCGAATCCGCTTTTGCCGAATATTTGGCCTCCAAAGACATCGACACGCTGCTCACTGCCGACCGCCTCCGGGCGGCCGAGTTCCTCCAGCAAGAGATCCAGGATCGCGTCAAGGACATGGGCATCGACGTCACCTACGCCGGGCTTTATGGCCTCCACCCGCCGCAGGAAGGCGAAGTCGCCAACAAATTCCTCGACGTGGTCAACGCCCTGCTCACCCAACGCACCACCGTCACCGGGGCCCAACGCGACCGCGTGGGCATCCTGTCTGAAGTCGCAGGCTCGGTGGATCGTGCCGTGGAAATCGACGAAGCCATCCGCGCCCTTGAAGCGCTCCCGCCGGACGCGGACGCGGACACCGTCGCCGCGCAGTCCGCGGAGATCCAGCGGTTGATCGATACGGCCGGCGGCGAAGCCGCGAGCATCCTCGCCGCCGCGCGGGCCGACCGTTGGCAATCCGGCTTGAGCGCCCGCGCGAACGCCGAGGCGTTCAAGTACGAAGTCGACGCGTTCGAACGCTCGCCGGAGTACTTCAAAGTCAAGGCGTATCTCGATGCTCTGTCCCGCGTACTCCCCGGTGCCCGCAAGATCATCAGCGCTTCCGATACCGGCGACAGCCTCCCGCTGTTCCGACTCAACCTCGAAGACGAAGCCTCCGGCCTCGACGCCTTCCTCGGCGGCGAATAACCCTACCCCGCGAAAACCGTCGCCGCGAAGTCGGGACGGAGCCGAACCCTTATCACCCTTCGATCATGCGAAACCGTGTCACCTTCATCCTCGGCCTGATCGTCGCCGCCGCCCTCCTGGCCTACGCGATCACCTATACCGTACGCTTCGACGAAACGGCCGTCGTCACGACCTTCGAACGAGCCGACGAGAACGACCTAATCAACGAGGCCGGCATCGACCTGAAGTGGCCTTGGCCCATCTCAAAGGTCTACCGCTACCCCAAGAAGCTCCAGGTTCTCGAGACCAGCGAACAGCAGTATCAGACCGCCGACGGCAAGTCCGTCGTCGCCTCGCTCTATGTCACGTGGCGCATCGAGAACGCGTTCGAGTTTTTCAAGACCGTCAAAGACCTCGACACCGCCCGCTCCCGAATGACCGACCTGGTCGACAACCTCTACGCCCAGCTTTCGGCCTATGCCTTCGACGAACTGGTCAACCCCAATCCCGCCGTCATTAAGCTCGACGACTTCGAAGCCGTAGCGACCACCGCGCTCCAGGAAAGCGTTAACCAGCTCGGCTTTGGCATCACGATCGAGAAAGTCGGCCTGCGCCGCTTGAGCCTGCCCGAAGCCGTCAGCGAAAACGTCTTCGCTTCCATGCGGACCACCCGCGAAGCCCTCGCCGCCTCCGCCGAGCAGGAAGGCGCCGCCCGCGCGAACCAGATCACCTCCGAAGCCAATTCGATCCGCAACCGCATCCTCGCCTTCGCCAACTCGACCGCCACCGCGATCCGGGCCGAAGGCCAGCGGGAGGTTGCCGAGCAGTATGAGCTGTTCAACGAAGCCCCCGAGTTGGCGATCTTCCTCGCGAAGCTCGAGGCGATCGAGCGGATCCTCGCCGAGCAGGCGACCATCATTCTCGACGCCAACCAGTTCGACCTGTTCCAGCTCCTTCGCGGCGAGACGCAGGAGGCCGGCAACTAAGCCGCGCGTGCCACGATGAGCGAAACCCACCCACACGATCACGAACACGCCGGTCACGACCACGGGCACACGCACCACCCCGAAACCGTGCCCACGGACCCGGCCCAGAAGGCGCTCGCCGACGCGCTGCGCGTGAGCTTCACGATCCTCAAAGGCGTGATGGTCGTGCTCGTCGGCCTCTACCTCGTCTCCGGCTTTTACCAGGTCCAGCCGCAGGAGCAGGCCGTGCAACTCCGCTTTGGGGCCGTGGTCGGCGAAGGCGAGGACCGGATCAAAGAACAGGGATGGCACTTCAGTTGGCCGTTCCCCATCGGCGCGGTTGTGAAGGTGCCGACGACGACGCAGACGCTGACCATCGCCGACACGTTCATGTTCGAGCTCGCCGAAACCGACCGCGGGCGGACGTATGCCGAACTCGCCGGGCGCGGCCGAGCGCTCAACCCCGAGCGTGACGGCTCCCTGATCACCGCCGACGCATCGCTGGTCCACGGCATCTTCAACGTCAGCTACCAGATCGTGGACGCCGCCGCGTTCATCCAGAACGTCGGCGACCTCAGTGAACGCGTCGCCGCCTTCAACAAAGGCGGCGACGACCCGGCCGACATGCTGGGGCTCGATCCAGTCTCCAATCAGCAGCGCTTCGAAGCCCTGATGCGCACCGCCCTCGAACGCGCGATTGTTCACGCCGCCGCCCAGACCGATTCCGACGATTTCATCGCCGGCCGGGGGAACCAAACGCTGATCCGCACGGTGGCTCAGAGCTACCTCGACGGCCTGAATATCGGCGTCCGCCTCGGCGAAGTCACGCTCAACCGCCCCACCGTCCCCATGGCGGTCTACAACGATTACAACCGCGTCAGTCAGGCGGAAAACCAACGCACCTAAGCCATCAACCGCGCCCAGACCGCTCGCCGACAGACGCTCGGCGGGGTCGCGGGTGCCGCCGCGCTGCCCGTCCGTGGCGGCAGCGACGGCCCGCTTGTGGCGCTGATCAAGTCATATGAACTTGCCGCCGAGGCTGGCGACGCCGACCAGGCCCAACAGCTCCAAGCCCAGATCAACCAAGCCTTCCGCGACCTGCGTCTCGAATACGACGGCCAGCGCTTCGACATCGGCGGCGAAGCGGCCCAGGCGATCAACGCCGCCAAAACCGACCGCACCGCCCTGGTCCGCGACGTCCGCGCCCGCAGCGACACGTTCCTCAAGAAACTCGAAGCCTACCTCCAGAATCCCGAGTTCTTCCGGCAACGCCGCTGGGAAGAGACGCGCGCCCGCATCTTCGGCGGCGACGCCGACCTCGAGACCTTCGTCGCCCCGGCCGGCCAGCTCTACCTCGAACTCAACCGCGACCCCGAGATCGCCCGGGAACGCGAACGCAACCGTATCGAGCGGGAGCGGGAAGCGCGAGAAAACCAGAACTGACCGCGTTCCCGCCGATCGACACCGGTTCCAGGCGGCGTTTCCCGTTGCCGCGGCGACGGCCGGCCTGAACCCGGAGAACGGCTTTCGCGTATTTTTTCTGCCTTTCCCCTGCGTCCATCTGCGTAATCTGCGGTTCCGAACCATGCCCGACGAGCTCTACATCCGCTGCCTGCAATTGACCAAGGTCTTCAAGGACTTCTGGCTGCGTGACCGCGTCCGGGCCGTCGACGCGATCGACCTCGACGTCCGTCGCGGCGAGGTGTTCGGCCTGCTCGGTCCCAACGGCTCGGGCAAGTCCACCACCATCAAGATGATCCTCGGCCTGTTGCACCCGACCTCCGGACGCATCGCCGTGCTCGGAAAGGTTCCGCGCGACGTGTCGATCAAGGAGCACATCGGCTACCTGCCCGAAGAGTCTTATCTCTACAAGTTCCTGAACGCCCGGGAAACGCTCGAGTACTACGGCAAGCTCTTCCACCAAAACCGCCGGAAACGCCAACGCCGGATCGACATGCTGCTCGAGATGGTCGGTCTGGATCAAGTGCAGCGGCGCCCGATCGGCGAATACTCCAAGGGCATGCAACGCCGCATCGGCCTGGCTCAGGCGCTCATCAACGACCCCAAGCTGCTCGTGCTCGACGAGCCGACCACGGGCATGGACCCCATCGGCACGAAGCAGATCAAGGACCTGATCGTTCGGCTTAAAGACGCGGGCAAGACCGTGCTGCTTTGCTCACACCTGCTGGCCGACGTCGAAGACGTCACCGATCGCTGCGCGATCATGTTCGGCGGCAAGGTCCGCCGAGCGGGCGCGGTGATGGTGGTTTCGTCATGCTTGGTCAGCAGCTCATCGATCGTGCCCGCTCGGCGGACCTTGCCGCCGAACATGATCGCGCAGCGATCGGTGACGTCTTCGACGTCGGCCAGCAGGTGTGAGCAAAGCAGCACGGTCTTGCCCGCGTCTTTAAGCCGAACGATCAGGTCC